>JAVEEN010000317.1 GCA_030840445.1 Pseudonocardiales bacterium | reverse complement strand
CTGCCGGAGACCGCCAATGGAGTTGGCGATGACGAAGACCACCGGAGGTATTGCGGCGACCACCGTGCCGGACCAACCACCGAGCGCGTCCAGCAACTGCTGACGGGTTTGTTCCCTGAGCCCGGCGGAGCTGTCCGCTTCCGTCTCGCGCGCTCCCACACCGGCGTTCGCGTCTCCGGTCTCGCGGGCGCCGGCGTGCCCGATCGGCGCTGGCGTGATCGCCTGATCAGGCGGATCGCTCGGGTGGTCGGACGCTCCGGTCGCCCCCTTGCGTAACGGCCTGTCTCCCGGTGTGCTCACCGTCTCAGCCTTGCTGGTCCTGTTGCTGGTCCTGTTGGCCGGCCGCCGCGGCGATCTGCTCGGCAGCTTCGGCCGGCAACTGCAGAGGCACCGGCTCCCGGACCGGCAACGGCTCGGTTCCGCGGACGACAACCAGAAGCCGGAATGCCTCGAGGAACACCGCCGCCTTGTCATCCTCACCGGCAGGGCCACCGGCCAGCATCGCTCGTAGGAACCAACGAGGACCATCGACACCGATGAAGCGCACCGGGGTGATTCCACCGGGTGCGGGTAGGACGCCGCCCAGTTCGATGCCGAACTCACCCTCCTGCTCGGATGTGGTGCCGCCCTGCGATGAGATCGACTCCTTGATCTCGGCCCGCACCTCGTCCCAGATGCCTTCGTTTCGCGGTGCCGCGAAGACACCCAACTGCATCTGGCCGGAGTCGTTCACCAGGTTCACGCCGGCCACCGCGCCCTGCTCGTCCACCTCGACCCTGATCTCGAGCCCGGTCTCGACCGGAATGCGCAAGGCACCGAGGTCAAGCCGTTCGAGCCCATCCTCCCGTGCGTCCTGGACGTCGTAGGGACCGGTCGTCGGATCAGTGTCGTGGGATCGCCGGGTATCCCACGGCGGGGTGGCATCGAGCTTGGAGCGCTCGGTGCGCTTCTCTCTGCGCCGCAGCGCCATTACTGATCGTCTCCCTGTTCCGGTGTGTCAAGTTGTGCTGTCGCCGAGGTCAGCGGCCCGACTGCGCCCGAGGCAGCTGGGACGAGACCGTCGAGTAGGGCCGATCCGCCGGTTGAACCGTGCCCGTCCGCGCCCCGGGCAGAGGACGGCAGTTCCGAGGTGTCGACGAAGCGAGCGCGTTCGACTCGTTGGATTACCAGCTGAGCGATCCGATCCCCTCGAGTGAGCGTGATCGGCTCGTGCTGATCGTGATTGATCACGATCACGTTGATCTCGCCGCGGTAACCCGAGTCGATGGTGCCAGGTGCATTGACCAGGCCGAGACCCGCCCGAATGGCCAGGCCGGAACGCGGATGCACGAATCCGGCATAGCCCTCGGGCAGCGCGATGGCAACACCAGTCGGAACCAGGGCCCGCTGCCCCGGGTCCAACGTCACGTCGACCGTCGTCACCAGGTCGGCGCCGGCGTCGCCGGCAAGGGCATAGCTCGGCAGCGGAACACCGGGATCGAGCCTGCGCACACTTACCGTCACCGATCCGATCGTCACAGCGCAGAAGGCTACCCTCGTCCACGTGACCGCTCAGCCAGACCACAACGCTGCAGGCGTGAGCTACGACGAGCGGCTGTACAGCCCCTGGTGGTGGTACCCGGCCGGGCTGGGCGTCGCAGTCCTGCTCGGCGCGGAATTCGCCCTTGCCTTCACCGCATGGTGGGCCTGGTTGCCCACAATCGCGCTGGTGGTGATCTGCCTGCTCGTCGTCTGGCGGATTTCTGCCGGACGGATCACGGTGACGCCGAACGCGCTGACGGCTGGTGACCGGACGATCGACCTCGGCTTCATCCAGAGCGCAATCGGTCTCACCAGCGGCGAGCTTCGTCGGCTCGTCGGGCGCCACAGCGATCCCCGAGCGTTCACCTTCATCCGTTCCTGGATCGGCCCGGGAGTGCAATTCGTCCTCGCCCCGCGCGCTTCTGCTCCGAGCGATTTCGCCTCAAGCGATTCTGCTCCGAGTGATTCTCGTGACGACGTCCCCTACTGGGTCGTTTCCACCAGGCACCCGGAGCGCCTGCTTGCGGTGCTCGAGGCCGGCTCCGTGCCGGTGCGGTGAGCACCGACAGCTGTAACCACCTACAAAGTCGGCCAGTCAGCTAGAGGGGACCCCATGCCGGGCAGAAAGACTGAGGGCAGGTTCGCAGGGCGGGTGGCCCTGGTAACCGGTGCCAGCCGGGGTATCGGTCTGGCCGCGGCCCAACGACTGGTGGACGAGGGCGCGCAGGTGTGTATCACCGCTCGTAGACCGGAAACCCTGGCCGCCGCGGTCGCGGTTCTCGGCGGCCCGGAGCACGCGATCGGGGTCGCTGGATCGTCCGACGACGCCGATCACCGGGAGGAGGCCGTGTTCCAGACGGTGTCGACATTCGGTCGACTGGATGTGCTCGTGAACAACACCGGCATCAACCCGACGTTCGGGCCGCTGCTCGATGTCGACTTCGGCGTCGCCCGCAAGATCTTCGAGGTGAACGTCCTGTCAGCGCTGAGCTGGGTCAAGCTGGCCCACGACGCCTGGCTGGGCGAACACGGCGGAGCCGTGGTCAACGTGGCGTCGGTGGCCGGCCTGGGAGCGTCGCCAGGGATCGCGTTTTACGGGATCACCAAGGCGGCGTTGATCGCCATGACCAGGCAGTTGTCATTCGAGCTGGCCCCGGACATCCGAGTGAACGCCGTCGCGCCGGCCGTGGTGAGGACCCGGTTCGCCGAGGCCCTCTACGCCGACAAGGAGGAGCAGGTCGCGGCCGGCTACCTCCTCAAGCGACTCGGTGAGCCTGCCGACATCGGCGCGGCCATCGCCTATCTCGCCTCGTCGGACGCCGGTTGGACAACCGGCCAGACGCTGGTGATCGACGGTGGGCTGATCGGTAATATCTGACGGCGTCGGCTATTGCTTGACCTGGTGGAACCACCGATCATCGGCCATTCCGCGTAGCTCGGCGAACAGCGTCTCGCCGAGGGATTTCGTGGCCCGGCGGTTGACCTCGGCCCCGGCAACGGCGCCAGCCAGGAACGGCGCGAGGCTGGTCGTGCTTCGACCGAGCCGCCGCAACACCTGGCTACGTAGCTCTCGTTTGGCCGCGGTCCCGAACACTGCCGCGAGCCCGGCACCGGTGACCTGAGGTTTGACGGCGCGACGGCGGACCCATGACATCAGGTACAAGCTGGCACGTTCGGTCACCGAACCACGGGCGGGATGACCGAGGATCTCGTGTAGCTCCGCAACCATCTTGAGTTCGACGGCCGTCACGGCCAGCATCTCCGCGGCGAGCTGGATAGGCGCCGCAAGCAGCGCGGGGGGCGCCGCGAATTCCACCGCGGCCAAGCCGCCGGCGGCGGCACCCAACGCCGCGGTCGTCCTGGTCGCCTTCCGGATCAGGTGTTCGGCGATCTGGACGTCGGACAGCCCCAGATGCTGTTGGCGCAGGGTCTGGGCGTCGCGCACCGGAACCCGCGGCGCCAGGTCCACGATCTCGTCCACCAGCCAGCGCCCAGCCGTGACCGCCCGGATACCTGACTGCTTGGCACTCCTGGCAAGCACCGGGATCAGCGCTGCCAATGCCTTCTGGCGGCTGTGCCGGTCCTCCTCACCGTCGGGCGTGGCAGTCGCCCGTTGTATCAGGTCGGCCAACTCGTCTTCGGGCATGACAACATTCTGCCGCACCACGACGCCGCTGGGGCGGCTGCCGCGGTGTTGTCGGCATCAACCGGCTGGCTGGACTCAGGCACAGTCCCGGCAGATCAGTTGCCCATTCTTCTCCCGCGCGAGCCGGCTCCGGTGGTGAACCAGGAAGCAGCTCGAACAGGTGAACTCGTCGTCCTGCTTGGGAAGTACCCGAACGGTGAGTTCTTCACCCGACACGCTCGAGAGGTCAGCACCTGGCAACTCCAGGGACTCGGCGAGTTCGGTCTCGTCGACGTCGATGGAGCCCGACTGGGCCTCGGCGCGTCGCGCCTTCAGCTCCTCGAGCGAGTCTTCGTTCAGTTCATCGGCTTCGCCCCGACGGGGCGCGTCATAATCGGTGGCCACTCTTTGTTCATCTCCTCGATCAAATGCACGAGTTCCTGCGATCCGGTCACCTTCGACCGCGGGCGTGGACAGGATATTCCTGACCGCTGGCCGCGGAACCGTATCGCGTCTCGCGTGCCGTCCAACGACCGGGCATGCCTCGCGATTCCCGAACCGCTTCCAGATAGGCTGTCGCCCTGGTTACACCAACCACATTCAGGAGGTGAACACCCCGGGTATGCCCGCTACGACGACCCGCCGCCCGCTGCCTGCCCTGGCGTTCCTGCTGGCGCTTTCCATCCTCACAACCATCGTCTGGTGGCGAGTTCTACACCGCGATGACGCCTCCAGTTCCATCAAGACGACGGTGACACCAGCACCTACCTGCGCTTCCAAGGGCTCCAGGCCAACGCTGCCCAAACCCGGCGCCGTCACGATGAAGGTACTCAACGGCAACGGCACCACCGGCCTGGCCACCTCCGTGGAGGCTCAGCTCAAGAGCCGTGGCTTCGTCTCAGCCGGCCACGGCGACGCCACGACGGTGACCGGCGTTGCCGAGATCCGGTCCGGTGCGAAGGGTAAGAGTGGCGCCACTCTTCTCAGCTACTACCTACCTGGCGCCAAATTGGTGAGCATCACCCGGGCCGACGCCGCAGTGGATGTCGTCCTGGGTCAGGCGTTCAAGTCGGTGGCCACACCCGCTGCCGTGAAAGCAGCGGAGAACAAGGCGGCCAAGCCCTGCTGATCGTCGGCTCAGGCCGGATCACTCCGGCCGCGAACCGCGGCCGCGGATGCCGCACCGAGTTCATCGAGCAGGGCGAAGAATTCTGCCGCCCGCTCCGGATGGCCGCCGGCGATCATGGCCACCCCAGCCGGCCGGCCCGCCAGGCCGGATAGGCTCACCCCGGCCTCGGTCGCGATCAATGCCCCGGCCGCGAAGTCCCACTCGCTTAGTGACCCCTCGTAGTACAGATCGATCCAGCCCGCGGCCAGCGCGCACAGATCCAGCGCCGCAGATCCCAGCCGTCTCAGATTGCCCACTCGCGCCAGTAGCTTGCCCACTACCTCGCCCTGCGCGGCACGCTGGGCGCGGTCATAACCGAATCCGGTGGCAACGACGGCCTGATCCAACGGAACCGCGCGCGGGCCCGTCAGGCGGGTCTGGTCGAGGTGTGCCCCCTGACCGCTCGCAGCGTGGAAGAAGTCCCCGGACATCGGATTGTGCACGCAGCCCGCCACCACGGCACCGTTCACCTCGGCCGCGATCGAGACCGCGAATTGAGGTAGCCCGAGCATGAAATTCACGGTGCCGTCAATCGGGTCGAGGATCCACCGAACACCGGAGCCGGATCGGGCCGACACTCCCCGTTCCTCGCCGAATACACCGTCGGCCGGGCGCAGCCGACCCAGTTCGGTGACCAGGTACGCCTCAACCGCCCGATCGGCGTCGGTGACGACATCGGTGATGGAGGACTTGGTGTCGACCTCGAATCCCGCAGCCCGGCGCTTGAGCATGAGCTGGCCCGCGCGGCCCGCCAGCTCGATCGCCAGCGACTCGAGTTCAGCGGGCGAGGGGACCTCTGCCGGCGCCGATACCCCCTCTTCTGCCATCTGTTTCCCCTTGGATCACGCGCGTGGTTTTCAAGGCCGATAAGGTTTGCACCAACCAACCTAGTCAGCGGAGGAACGATGACCGCGCCAGCGTCACAGCAGGTGGGCACTACCCACGATGCCGCCTTCGGCATAGACATCGGCGGCAGCGGCATCAAGGGGGCGATCGTCGACACCAGAACCGGTGAGCTCAAGACCCAGCGGGTGCGCATCGCGACGCCCGTGGAGTCCACACCCGACAACGTGGCCGAGGTCGTGCTGGAACTCGTGACGCGCGCCAAATGGGACGGTCCCGTCGGAGCGACGTTTCCGGCGGTGATCAAGAACGGCGTCGCGCGGTCAGCGGCGAACGTGGATCCGTCGTGGATCGGGACCGACGTGGATGCGGTTTTCACGAAGGCGACCGGCCGGGAAGTCACGGTGCTCAACGACGCCGACGCCGCCGGGCTGGCCGAGGTGCGCTTCGGCGCCGCCCGGGACGTGCGAGGTGTGGTGATACTGCTGACGTTCGGCACCGGGATCGGCAGTGGCCTCTTCCTCAACGGCCAGCTCGTGCCGAATTCCGAGCTGGGACACCTCGAACTGGACGGTCACGACGCCGAGGACAGGGCGGCCGCCTCGGTCAAGGACAAGCAGAAGATGTCGTATAGGCAGTGGGCCAAGCGAGTTCAGCGATACATGTCCCACGTAGAGGCGCTGTTCTCGCCGGACCTGTTTATCGTGGGTGGCGGGGTCAGCAAGGATGCCGACCGGTGGGTGCCACTGCTGGACCTGCAGACGCCGGTCCGGCCAGCCCAACTCCTCAACAACGCGGGCATCGTAGGCGCCGCGATGGCCGCGGCGGAGCGCTGATCCAAGGCTGTTGCAGGTCTGCTCGCGCGTCGACCGAGACCGGATACTCGGCCCCGCAGCGCGGCGAATTGTTCTGACTTCCCCGGGGCGTGATTACAATGTCCCATGCAGGGCCTGGCACCAACGAAGGCATCGAATTCGCACAGTCCGATTCGGTGAACCCCAGCGGCTAGCTGACCCCACTCACATCCTCCCGCGCACTGCGGAATCATCGTGATGTCATCGAGACGTCCGCGACGATCTCGCAGTCAAGCTTCATGCGCGATCGCAAGAAAGGGCGTACGTGGTTCCCAGCGAATCAGCCGAGCAGCCGCAGGTTAGTGCGGCGGCGACGGCGCGGAAGACGGTCACCAAGACGGTCGCTGCCGCCAAGGCAGTGGGCGCGAAGGTCGGGGCAGGCACGGCCACCAAGCCGTCCGCCAAGAAGGGCGCAACCAAGACGGTCGCTACCGAGACTGATACCGCCAAGGTTGGGCTGAACGAACCCGGAGCGGATGCCCTCGACGAGGTCGAGCCTGCCGACGTGCCGGCGGACGCCGAACTCGAGGAGGTCGTGGTCGATCCCGAGGCGGACGCGGAGACCGAAGAGGTCGTTGCGCCGGCTGAAGGTGAGACGAACGAGTTCACCTGGGACGAGGAAGAGTCCGAGGCACTGCGCCAGGCCCGCAAGGACGCCGAGATGACGGCGTCGGCGGACTCGGTACGCGCCTACCTCAAGCAGATCGGCAAGGTGGCACTGCTCAACGCCGAAGAGGAAGTCGATCTCGCCAAGCGAATCGAGGCCGGACTGTACGGCGCGGAGCGCGTGCGGCAGCTCGAGTCCACCAACGAGAAGCTGCCGTTGCAGCAGCGGCGAGACCTGAACTGGATCGTCCGCGACGGCGAGCGGGCCAAGAATCACTTGCTGGAGGCGAACCTGCGGCTGGTCGTGTCGCTGGCCAAGCGCTACACCGGCCGTGGCATGGCGTTCCTGGACTTGATCCAGGAGGGCAACCTGGGCCTGATCCGGGCGGTCGAGAAGTTCGACTACACCAAGGGGTACAAGTTCTCGACCTATGCCACCTGGTGGATCAGGCAGGCCATCACGCGAGCCATGGCAGACCAGGCCCGCACCATCCGCATTCCGGTGCACATGGTCGAGGTCATCAACAAGCTCGGCCGCATTCAGCGGGAACTGCTTCAGGACCTGGGCCGGGAGCCCACTCCCGAAGAGCTGGCGAAGGAAATGGACATCACCCCGGACAAAGTGCTGGAAATCCAGCAGTACGCCCGGGAGCCGATCTCTCTCGATCAGACCATCGGTGACGAGGGTGACAGTCAGCTCGGTGATTTCATCGAGGATTCCGAAGCTGTAGTGGCCGTAGACGCCGTGTCGTTCACGCTGCTACAGGATCAGCTGCAGTCGGTACTGCACACGCTGTCCGAGCGTGAGGCCGGCGTGGTCAAGCTGCGCTTCGGCCTGACGGACGGCCAGCCCCGGACTCTGGATGAGATCGGTCAGGTCTACGGCGTGACTAGGGAACGGATCCGGCAGATCGAGTCCAAGACCATGTCCAAACTGCGCCACCCCTCCCGTTCTCAAGTGCTGCGCGACTACCTGGACTAGCGGTCTGACGTCGAAGGCCTCGACCTGGCTGATCAGCTGGTTTGTTCATGAGAATGCCCATGGCCGCGCCGATCGTCCGGTTGCTGTCCAAGGCGAGCCGCAGACGTTGGCTCTCGTCCTGCGCCGTGGCGCGGGACGTTGCGATCGCACTAATCGCATTAATCGCACTAATCGAGTAGCCAAACACTCTCAAGGCGGCGGCGTCGTCTGAATGGAACAGCGTCGGCTTCTTCGAGTACAGGTTGAGGGCACCGAAGGTGTCACCGACTTCGAGGAAGCGCGGACCGGAAAGCATGCTGGCGACACCGGTCATGGCGTGCGCTGCCGATCCGATGTGCGGCCAGCGGCCCTTGCGGCGATGTCATCGCTTCGGCAGGTCACGGTTTCTGTCAGAGCGGTGATGCACGGCCCTTCACCGGTGTCGTACTGGAGTTGGTCGACCCGCATCGCGATGTCGTCGGAAGAGGCGACGGCAACTTGATCCGCCCACCAACGCGGCGACAGCCAGTACGAGCAAAACATGCCTCGGCTAGCTGCACCGGTCGTGGCGGCCCGCGCTAGAACTGGCTACTAGCGGGTGGGAGCTGCTCTGCTCGGCAGGTTGAGCTCGCCCGTCTCGACTACGTCCGTCGCGATGTCGATGAGTTTGCGGTGTGAATGCTGGCTGGCCAACCGCAGTGCGTCGAAGGCCTGGCCCTGCGTGATCAGATGTTGATTCATCAGAATGCCGATCGCTACTCCGATCGTGCGGTTGCTGTTGAGTGCCGCCTGAAGATGTTGACTTTGTTCCTGTGCGGCGGCCCGTGCCATCGCGATCGCACTATGCGTTGCCAACACCGTCAGCGCGGTCATGCTGTCTTCGGAAAAAGCCGCGGGCCGCATCGCATAGAGATTAAGTGCGCCCAGCGAGTCATCCTCTTCGAGGAACAATGGGTGGGACAGCATGCTGACCACGCCCGTCAGCTCGTGTGCGGCCGGGCCGAACCGCGGCCACCGACCATCAATGGCGACGTTGTCGCTTCGACAGGTCAGCGCCTGCTCAAACGCGGTCAGACACGGTCCCTGACCGGCTTGGTATTGGACCCGGTCCACCTGAATCGGTAGCTGATCTGTAGACGCCACGGTCCGATAGGACGAGCCATTCGCGGCCTTGACGGTGATCGCCGCGAATTCCGCGCCGTCGATGGACATGCTCGCGTGTTTCACGATGGCGTCCAATGTGGTCGGAAGGTCGGGTTGACTTGCCAGTTCACGGGCCAGGATGGCAACCTGATCGGCCCACCAGCGGGGCATCAGGTACTGCCGGGAAGAGCGCTCATACGGCACCTCACGCGGTGAGATCACGCGCGAGGGAGCTGTGAATTCAGCCAACAAAGCTACGAGACACGTGGAGCTTACACCTGCTCCGAATTTGGTTAGGTGAGCCTTATCGGCTATGGTCCGGATAGGTAAGGCAAACCTAACTACTGGAGGCCAGCGTGCTGCCCACCTTCGTCGTGATGCTCCGCGAGGGCGTCGAGGCCACCTTGATCGTGGGGATCGTCGCCGCATTTCTGGCCCGGCAGCGGGCGACGGCCGCGCTACGCAAGATGTGGCTCGGCGTCACCGTCGCCACCGTGCTGTGCGTCGGCGTCGGCGTCGGTCTGCATGTGCTGTCACGCGAGCTTCCGCAACGCCAGCAGGAGATGCTCGAAACGGTGGTGGGTGCCATCGCTGTTGCCATGGTCACCTACATGATCGTGTTCATGAAGCGGCATGCCCGCGATCTCTCCGGCCAACTGCGGAACGCGGCCGGCAGCGCCCTGGCCAGCGGGTCACAGTTCGCCTTGGTAGCGATGGGATTCCTGGCCGTGCTTCGTGAGGGGTTCGAGTCGGCAGTCTTCTTGACAGCGCTGCTCAACGCCAGTGCGGACCAGGCCGCCGGGCTGACCGGCGCCCTGCTGGGATTGGCCCTGGCCATGGTGATCGGCTACGGGATCTATCGGGGAGGCGTGCGGCTCAACCTGGCGAAGTTCTTCCGGGCCACCGGCGTCGTTCTCGTCGTCGTCGCGGCAGGCCTCGTTATGACCGCGCTGCACACGGCCCACGAGGCGGGCTGGTTGCTGTTCGGTCAGACCCAGGCCCTCGACCTGAGCGGGGCAGTTCGCCCGGGCTCGGTGGAGGCATCGCTGCTGACCGGCGTGCTTGGTATCCAGCCGAAGCCGGTGCTCGTCGAGCTCATCGGGTGGCTGGTGTACCTGGTCCCGATGCTCGCCTACCTGTTCGTGCCGGCCCGGCACCATCGCGGCACCTTGATCACGCAAGCCCCGGTCCAGGCGAGCGCCTGATCGCAAGTCCGCTCTCCCAAGTGTCCGCTCCCTTCCGAGAGGTCTGTTTCCGATGCCCGAAACTTCCGGCAGCCCAATTCCCACCCGTCCAGCTTTCCGCGCAGGAGTTTCTGGCACCAGCCTTCGCCTTGTCGCCGCCAGCGTTTCTGCCGTGCTGCTGACCGCTGGCTGCGCGTCGGACAAGTCCGGCGAGGCGAGCGGCGGGCCCGGCACGACCGTTATCAAGGTCGTGCTGAGCAACGAGGGCTGCCAGGCCAGCCCGGCGAAGGTGCCGGCGGGGCCGGCCACGTTCAGTATCGAGAACGAAGGCGGATCGGCGGTGTCGGAGGCTGAACTGGTCAGCGGCACCAAGATCCTCGGCGAGAAGGAGGGTCTCACCCCCGGCCTGAGCGGTAGCTTCTCGCTCAACCTCGCGCCAGGGGACTACGAGATGTACTGCCCGCACGCCAAGAGCGAGCGGAGCCCGTTCACCGTGACCCAGGGCGTCACCGGCCAACCGTCCAGCACTCCCGCAAGCGGCGGTGCGGCGGCGCTGTTGAGCAAGGCTCCGGATCAATACCGGCGGTATGTCCAAAGCAAGACCGAGGAGCTGGTAGCGCTGACCGCTCCGTTCGTCGCTGCCGTCAAAGCCGGCAAGGTGGCAGTCGCCAAGGCGCGCTATGCCAAGGCGCGAGCGCCCTACGAGAGCATCGAGCCGGTCGCGGAATCGTTCGGCGACCTGGACCTTGCTATCGATGGGCGAGACGGCGACGTGCCGGCCGGTGGCTGGAGCGGTTTCCACCGGATCGAAAAGCAACTGTGGACCGCAGGTGACACCACCGGCATGGTTCCGGTCGCGGACAAGCTACTGGCTGATGTGAAGACGCTGGCGGTAAGAATCAGGACCACAACCTTCCAGCCGGCCGAACTGGCCAACGGGGCGACCGAGCTTCTCAACGAGATTTCCAAGACCAAGCTCACCGGCGAGGAGGAGCGCTACTCGCGCACCGACCTCAGTGACGTGGACGCCAACCTCCAGGGGTCCCAGGCTGCCTTCGACCTGCTCGCACCGGCGCTGGAGGTCTCCGAGCCCGGGCTCACCAGCACCATCCGGACCCGGTTCCGCGACGCCGGGGTGCTGATGCAGAAGTACGCGCAACCGGGCGGCGAATTCACCCGCTACCCCGCTGTCACACCTGCCCAGATCAAAGAACTCATCGTGGCCTTCGACGCACTGGCCGAGCCGCTGTCCAAGGTGGGCGAGAAGGTTGTCGCGATTTCCTGACGCACAGTCACCTCAAACGACAGGATGCAGGGTGTCCAAGGGTTTCAGCCGTCGCGGTTTCCTCTCCGGTGCGCTGGGCACCGTTGCGGTCGCGGGAGCAGGTGGCGCGTTGGCGGCCTGCGAGACTGCGCCGTCGGCAACCGCCAGAGCCGTGACGGCGATCCCGTTCCGCGGGACCCGTCAAGCCGGCATCGCCACGCCCGCACAAGACCGGCTGGCCTTCGCCGCCTTCGATGTCACCACCAAGCACCGAGCCGACATCATCCAGGTGCTCAAGGCCTGGACACTCGCCGCGGAACGGATGACGCAAGGCGCCCCGGTGGGCACCGTGGACGGGAGCGACGAGCACGTGCCCGCCGACACCGGCGAGGCGATTGGGCTGGCCTCGTCCAATCTGACCATCACGGTTGGGTTCGGGACGTCGCTGTTCGACGATCGCTTCGGTTTGGCCGCACGCAGGCCGGCCGCGCTGGCTCCGCTACCCGAATTTCCCGGCGACGAACTCGATCCGGCGCGCAGCGGGGGCGACATCTGCATCCAGGCCTGCGCTGACGACCCTCAGGTCGCCTTCCACGCGGTTCGCAACTTGAGCCGGATGGCCTTCGGTGTCTTCAGTATGCGTTGGTTCCAGTTGGGTTTCGGCCGGACCTCCTCGACGTCCTCGACCCAGCAGACCCCGCGCAATCTGCTCGGCTTCAAGGACGGCACGCGCAATATCGTGAGCGAGGACACAGCGGCGATGCAGGAGCATGTCTGGGTGGGCGCGGCTACGGACCAGGACTGGCTGCACGACGGGAGTTTCCTCGTCACCCGACGGATCCGGATAACGATCGAATCATGGGACCGCGACCGGATCGGCGACCAGGAAGCCGTGATCGGCCGGAGAAAGGTGAGCGGTGCGCCGCTGACCGGCACGCAGGAACACGACACGCCCGATCTGGCCGGCACCGGTCCCGACGGCCTGCCGGTGATCCCGACGGATGCCCACATCAGGCTGGCGGCCCCGGAAAGCAACGGCGGAGCGAAAATGCTGCGCCGGGGATACTCGTTCACCGACGGAGCGGACCCGTTGACCGGGCAACTCGACGCCGGCCTGTTCTTCATCTGCTTCCAGTCCGACCCCCGTGCCGGTTTCATCCCGGTTCAGCGAAAGCTGGCCGCCGATGCACTGAATGAGTACATCAAGCACACTTCCAGCGGCCTCTTCGCGTGCCCGCCGGGGGTCGCGGCCGGGGAGTACTGGGGAGAGCAACTGTTCGCCTGACCGCCCGGCTCAGCCGGCGCTCGGACCCACCGCATAACAATGGCCGGGCTGAAATCAGCCCGGCCATTGCCCTTCCTCGACCTATGACACCCGCTACGCCTAGATGCCTGCAGAGGCAGCAGGGGTCGGCTGTTGCTCGTCCAGGCGACCGTATTCGTCCACGATCTGGGCGTCGAGCTCTTGCAGTTTGGGGGTGTATGCGCGGCCGTGGTGGGCGCAGAACAGCAATTCGCCGCCCGCCGGCAAGGTGACTCGCATGTAAGCCTGGGCGCCGCACCGGTCACAGCGATCGACTGCGGTTAAAGGCTCTGCGGTCAGAGTGCTGGTCACTGGTTACCTCATTCTCTGCGCTGACTACTCGCGATTGGTGGAACTGCGACGAACAGGAGCCTCAGTACATCCAACAGATCCATGGTGTCCGTCCGATACATACAACCAGCTCAGGCGCGCCGAAGTTCCCTATCGGGGCTGGAATGAGAGCTATTTCGCGTCTAGCGAACGGCGAAATATCGCCGTAACACAAAGTGGTTTCGCCGCACGAGTCGGTTTCGCCGACGCAGCTCGTAGCCGTTGGTACCGGACTACAGCAGGCCCATCAGATGTTCCCGGCGCGCCTCCAGCAGCTCGGCCGAAGCCGAGGCCGAGGCCGGCCCGGGAACGGCCGCTCGCAGCTGGGCGTGCAGTACCCCGTGCGGGGCTCCGGATCGGGCCGACAGCACTGCAACCAGCCTGTTCACCTCACGCCGCAGATCGGCCGCGGCACGCCAGCTCACGCCGCCGGACGCAAGCCCGCCCGCCTGGGCCGGTGCGCCGACACCGCTGCCGGCGGCCGGTCCGTCGGGTTCGCGCCGGGCCCGCGAGGCGCGCTTGCGCATCTCACCGTCCCGCTGCGACAGCAGCGCCGCCGTCTGCTCGGGCGAGAGCAGGCCGGGCAGTCCGAGGAACTCTTCGTCGGACTCCGATACCTCGAAGGTGGGGTCACCGGTGACGGCCCGACCGGCGTGCAGCACATGCGCGAACTGGGCCTCCGCCTCGATGGCCTCCCACTCCCGAAGGAGTTCGGACTCGGCCTGCTCGGCAAGTTCGGAGTCCGTCTCGTCCACCAGGTCCAGCGAATTCGAGGAAGTTGCCGGCGGCGGCAGCACGTGGTTACGGTCGGTTTCCAGCTCCGCCGCCAACGCCAGCAATGGACGCACGGCCGGCAGGAATACCGTGGCGGATTCGTGCCGCCCCCGCGCCCGCACGACCCGACCCACGGCCTGGGCGAAGAAGAGCGGGGTGCGGTAACTGGTGAGCCAGGCCAGGCAGGCAGCCCGCGGGACGTCCACGCCCTCGGACACCATTCGCACGCATACCGCCATGCGGGCTCCGCCGTCGCCGAACTCGCTGATCTTCGAACTCGCCTTCGGATCATCAGACAGGATCAGGTAGGGCTTCTCCCCCGTCACCCGTTCCACGATGCCGGCGTAGGCGCGGGCATCCTCCTGATCCGAGGCCAGCACCAGCCCCGCGGCGTCCGGCATGCCAGAGGCACGCAGGTGGGTCAGCCGTTCGTCCATCGCGGCGATAACGTGCGGAACCCAATCCCCCTTGGGATCCAGCGCGGTGCGCCAGGCGGCCTGTTCGGTGGATTTCGTGCCCGCTTCGGTCAGCGAGGCCGCGATCACCTCACCCGCGGAGTTCCGCCACCGGCTCACACCCGTATAGGCCGCGAACACCACCGGACGGACCACATGGTCGCGCAGCGCGTCGGCGTAGCCGTAGCTGTAGTCCGCGGTCGAGATCAGGCCGCCCTCCCCGTCCGGTTCGTAACGGACGAACGGGATTCGCTCCGCGGTGTTGGTACGAAAGGGCGTACCGGTCAGGCACAGCCGTCGAGCGACATTGTCGAAGGCCTCCGACACCGCGTCACCCCACGACAGACCATCGCCGGCATGGTGGATCTCGTCGAAAATGATCAGGGACCGTTTCACCGACGCCCGGGCCGCGTGCAGGGTCGGCTTGCCGGCCACCTGCGCATACGTTGTGACGTAGCCGTGCAGATCGGCCGGGACGGGCCCGACCGCGTTGCTCAGCGTCGGGTCCAGCGCGATGCCGACCCCTTCGGCCGCCTCGGCCCACTGGGTCCGCAGGTGATCGGTGGGGGCGACCACGATGATGCGGTCCACCACGCGGCGATTGAGCAACCCCACGGCCAGAGTCAGCGCGAAGGTGGTCTTGCCGGCGCCCGGGGTTGCAGTGACCAGGAAGTCTTTGTGCGGCTCGGTTTCATACTTGGCCAGCGCCTCCCGCTGCCATAGCCGCAGGCGGGTCCCGGCGATGCGGCGTTGAGACATCCGACGCCGCCCCGCTTCCTTCGTTGTCATCACTGTCAGCACGGGCGACCGGATGGGCCACCTCCTCCGGCGCACGGCGTATTCCACACCGGTTCGCCAGCCGACGGTGTCCAGGCTAACCGGCCAGCCCGACAACGCTCTGCTTCGACCCGCGCCGATGTGAGACTG
>JAVEEN010000291.1 GCA_030840445.1 Pseudonocardiales bacterium | reverse complement strand
CGCGGGCGTCTACGACATCGGTCACGACTCCTGTTCAGTTCACAGCAACAACAACGTCTGCAGAGGTCACGTCGCTGACGCTGCAGACCTTCACGGACGGTCTCCTCCGTGCGACGTATACGACGGCGGTGTCCGCCGGGCGACCCGTGAGGATTGTCGCTGTAGTGCCCGTGGGGCTCCGGTCATCGTCGTTTGTGCTGACCGCTGATGCGCCCGGCGGGAGTTGGACGGTTGCGCGCGCCGCAGATGTGGTGTCGGGAGACGTATTCGTGGTGAACGGGCAGTCCAACGCCGAGACGCTCGTCTATCCGAGCGATAACGACCAGGCTGACGCTGACGCGGCCAGCCCATGGATCCGATCCATCGGCGGAGCATGGGATACCAGTACGGCCTCGAATGCTGACCGCGGCTGGTACATCGCAAAGGCGTCCGGCGGGAGAAACACGTCTGGGTCGATCGGGTCCTGGGAGCTGAGAATGGCCCGTGACCTCGTCGACACCTATCACGTGCCGATGGCTATCGTAACCGGAGCGCACGGCGGGATGCCGATCAGCTGGTTCGAACCTGACTACGTCCAGCCCTGGGACAGCGGCAACAACTACAAGCGGCTGATGGCCAGGCTGGACGCGTACCATTTGGCGAGCTCGGTAAAGTCAGTGCTGTACTACCAAGGCGAGAGCGACGTGTACAACTTCGCGGCCTGGAAACCCGCGTTCACCAAGTTAGCTGCTGCTTGGAGCGCTTCGTTTCCCCAACTTGCCCATATCTATCTGACGCAGATCCGGTCCGGATGCTCACCGGAAGCCGTTGGCGCGGCCCAAATGATTCAGGACCAACAACGTCAAGCAGCGGCTCCGAATGTTCAGGTGATGAGCACCAACGGTCTAAATGCCTATGACGGTTGCCATTTTCGCTATCTTGGCGGCGGCTACCAGGAGCTAGGCCACCGGTACTCGGCACTGATCGCACACGACAGCTACGGTGCAACCGCAAGTAATACGACAGCGCCCACCCCGACATCGGCAAGTAAGAACACAGCTGGCGACACCATCACCATCAACCTAGCCAATACCGCTGACCGGATTACCGTCGACCCGGGAGCAGCTATCGGCTTCGTGGTCATGACTACGGCCGGCCCGACTTTCCCATCGACCGTCACCGGACAGGCGGGCAAGGTGACCCTCACAATTCCGCCTGGCCTCATCGCCACAGCAGTCAGCTACGGCGGCATCAACTCTCCCGGTCCATGGGTTCGCAACGGAGCCGGCATCGGCCTTCTTACATTCGTCAACCAGCCCGTAACCTCGGCACCGGCGAGATGAGGACGAGCGAGCGTCAGAGGTTCACCTTTCAATCACTGTGACGCGCTAACGGTGTTTCTGGCCGTTTGCGGTAAGACAGGCCTCGGCCACGCGTGCGCCTTGAAGCGGCTACATCCGAGAAGAATGAAGCGAACCCCATCCTTTTGACCGGTCTTCGATGACGAGCACCTGGTGTCGTCCGCTGGCTTAGACCGCGTCCTCGCCACCGCGGTGCAGGTCCGTTGCCTCAACATCTATCTCAGTTCGAGCCCTCAGAGCGACAGCGAGAGCCTCGAGCTCCGCAGCCGCCGCCGGAAATCCCAAGACGCGCAGTTGTATGGCGCGGGCATCCGCTTCTGCGACCACCTCCGCATCAAACGCAGGGGACACGTATTTTCCTCAATTCGGTATGTGATTGGCCGACAGGGGACACACCCGCCGCCGCATCAAGGCGTGGACTCCAAACACTCAATCGGTTTCCATATCATTCGGTTGTCGATCAGATTCGACGAGACACGGCTGCTCCCGACCCCGTCGGACGCGATCCGGGGGACTGCGTGCCGGGCAGGCGCCCCTCACTGTGGGAAAGGCATCTGGCCACCGAACATGACGAGCGATGCCAACACGCAGGGGTCCGCGCGCAATCTTGGCGGCTCTTGATCGCCCGGGCGGTCAAAAGCCGCCAGGGTCGAAATGGCCGACCCGCTCGGTCAGGCGCTGGTCAGGCGCGCGTCAGGCGCTGGTCAGCGCGGTTACCTCGACCAAAGCACAACCGTTGCGATGGTCGGTGCTGCTGGTGGCATTGGTACTGTGCACCACGATCCGGGTACGGTCGGCACGGAACAGGTCGTGGGAGAACTCGAACGGGACTCCGGATTCGTCCTTGGTGGTACGGGTGATCGACATCAGCGGCGCCTTCGGTTCGACTTCGAGTATCGAGACCTCGTGCTCGGCACCGATCACGACCTCGATCCGCTCGGTGGCATCGCACGGCCTGATGCCGTAATCGCTCTCGAGCATCTCGTACATCGAACCGCCGAGTGATCGCTCGAGCAGGCCGGGGAACCTCGCCGCGGGAAACCGCGCGTGCTCGAGCGAAATCGGAATACCGTCGGCCAGCCGCAACCGGACGATGTCGAAGACCAGCTCGTTCGAACCGATGCCCAGCTCGCGTGCGGTGGCCTCCCCGGCCGCGGTCAGCCCCGTGCTCACCACCCTGGTACCGGCCGTGAAGCCCTGGGCCCGCAGCAGCGCGGGGACCCCGACCACGTGCGACAGGTCGCGTTCGATCTTCGGCTGGCTGACAAAAGTCCCGCCACCTCGTCCGGGCACCCGCCGGACCGCGCCGGTCTGTTCCAGCAGCGCGAGCGCCTGTCGCAGCGACGAGCGGCTCACCCGCAGCTCGGTGGCGAGGTCGCGTTCCGAGCCGAGCCGCTGGCCAGCCCTCAACTTGCCCGATGAGATGTGATCGAGCAAAGCCTGGCGGACGTCCTCGGACACCGGGTTCCCGCTGGCTTCAGGCATTGAGGGCTTCCAGGGATTCCGGCAGCACCTGGCCCCCGTCGATGGTCAGCGCCTGCCCGGTGATGTAGGAGGCCTCGTCCGAGGCGAAGAACAGGCAGGCATGCCCGATATCGGAGACGGTACCCAGGTTGCCTAGCGGCACCGAGGCTTCCATACCGCGGATGTAGTCCTCGCCGAGCTCGGCCAGGCCCTCGGTCATGACGTTGCCGGGCAGCACGGCATTCACGGTGATCTTGTCCCGCGCCAGCTCGATAGCGGCGGTTCGCATGAAGCCGAGCTGCCCGGCCTTGCTGGCGCCGTAATGGGACCAGCCGGGAAAGCCGGTGATAGGTCCGGTGATCGAGGAGGTCAGGATGACGCGCCCGCGGCCCGAACGTGCCAACTCCGGCAGGCAGGCCTGCACGCTGAGGATGCTGCCCTTGAGATTGATGCCGAGCACCTCGTCGATATCGGCAACGCTCAGGTCGGCCAGCTTCTTCTCGGGGAACACTCCGGCGTTGGCGCACAACACATCGATGCCGCCGTGGCGTTCGGTCGCGGCCGCGGCGAACGCGGCACAACCTTCGGGATCTGTGACGTCGGCCGCCAGCGCTGTTACCGAACCGCCGAGCTCGCGCGCCACGGCCGCCGCCCGATCACCGTCGCGGGCCACCAGGAGCACCTTCGCCCCCGCGTCGGCGAACACCTTGGCGATGCCCTTACCGATGCCCTTACTGGCACCGGTGACGATAACCGAGCGTCCCGCTACCGAGCTGAACATGACTGCCTCCTGAAGGCCGAAATCGGCCGATGGTTGCTAGGAATCCTCATCCGAACCGGCTTAGATAGCTCTCGGCCAATTCGCAGGTTCCGGCGGTATAGCCCGCGCCGAGCTCACGCGCGACATCGGCCGCCGAGTGGGAACCGATCCAGGCGACGAGAAGCAGCCTGCGGTACAGGACGAAGGTCCAGATCTCGTCGACGTCCTCGTCGGGCAGCGGCTGCCGGCCGCGGTAGCCACGCACCCACGCGTCGATCATCTCGGGCACCTGCGGATCGTGCTCGATGAAGCTGACGGCCGAGCCGAGGTCGTAGAGATACCAGCCGAAACCGCAGTCGTCGAAATCGATGACGGCCGGCGGCTGGCCGGCTTGCACCAGCAGGTTGGCCAGCCGCAGGTCAGCGTGAATGAGCCCGAATCGCTCAGGCCCCTTGCCGAATGCGCCCAGCCGACGCTGCAGGGTCTCGCCCAGCCGGGACAGCAGTTCGACGGTGGCAGGCTCCATCCCGTGGCCGTCCCGCCAGCGGCCCCAGCGAGCCTCGGCACCGAATGCGGCGTCGTAATCCCAGCTGAAGCGGGTGAAGGCAGCCGGTGGAGCCCACTGCCTGGTGTGCTGGTGCATCCGGGCCGTGAGATCGCCCAGTGCCTGGAAGTCCTCGACCAGAGTGTCCGGCGACGGTTCCGTGCCGGGCAGCCGCTCGAACATCACGCAGTTACGGCTGTCGTCCCCGTCCGGAGTCGCAACCTGAACCACCCTCGAACCGGATCGCGACCCGATCACCTGTGGAGTACGGATCCCGGTGTCCTCGCGCAATGCGCACAACCAGGCCAATTCCGATTCGATGGCGGCCGGCGAATGGTAGCCACCGCGGTGCACCCGGAGCACGGTCGAGATGTCCCGGTCGGGATCTGTCACCAGGTAGGTCGCGTTCTCCGAGACGTTCAGCAGTTGCACCTCGGCCCGGTCGGACACGTCGTACTGGTCCAGCGCCGATTGTGCGATTCGCCCGATCCGGCCGAGCACATCCGCACCACCGGACAGGTCATGAACGGTCACTCGCCGGCTCCCATCAACTATCGCGGCCCTCGACGGCCAACAACGTCGCCGTGATCGCGGTCTGGGCGGTCCGGACCGCCTCCGCCGTCCCGGAGATGTACAACCGGCCCGCCGCTCCGATCATCTGCACGTCCACCAAGGTGTTGTCCGGTGCTGCCTTCTCGGCGGCATTTGCCGCCACCGCGGCAAACAACGCCGGGGTTACTTCATACACCAGCAGGGTTTCACCGGGCATCACCATGGAGGCCTGCCGGTTCCGGTTGACGATCACGGCGTGCTGATCGGAGACATCGGAGATGATGTCGGTGTAGAGGATGCGCGGCCGAAGCTGGTCGGACTCCGAAGCATCGATGCCGGCCAGGATGGCCTGACCGGCCTTGAGGACATCCGCGACGTCCGGCCCGTGCACCTCGAGCACCCCGAACTGGCGTTCCACGAAAAGGATGCCCGGTTCGATGCCAGGCACCGACTTCAGGGCCAGGTCGATGACCCGTTCGATCGCCAGCCCCGGGGCGACCTCGACGATCAGCGCATGCTGACCGGCATAGGGCGGGTACCCCCGAGCACGGGTCGGCGTACCGAGGTAGGCCGCGAACTGCGGTTGCAGATCCTCGATCAGCAGATAGACCCGGAGCTCGGTCTTGGTTGGGTTCACCGCGGCCACCCGTGTTACTCCGCGGCGACTGTGAAGTGCTTGCTCAGTTCGTTGTGTGGCCGGGGGATCACGTGTACCGAGACCAGCTCACCGATCTGAGACACGGTCTCCGCCCCAGCCTCGGTGGCGGCCTTGACCGCGCCGACGTCACCGACGATCGTGATCGCGACCAGTCCGTCGCCGACCTCGTCACGTCCGACGATGGTGACATTGGCGGCCTTGACCATCGCGTCGGCTGCGGCCAGTGCGGCCACGTAGCCCTTGGTCTCGATCAGACCGATTGCGTTGTTGGGCATCTGATTTCCCTTCGGTGGTGGATGGATCTGGCCTGCGGTACTGCCCTACTCGGTGGACGGATCGATCGAGCCGATGACGAGCGCGTCGACCGGTGGATGGGGCTCGGGAAACCAGCCGGCAGCCACCGAGCCCTGGCTGACCAGCACCTGCTCGCCCACGCCGGCGCCGAGCACGTCGAAGGCGACCAGGCGGGCCCCGGTGCCCTCGACCTCGACCTCCAGGAAGGCGCCGTTGGGTACCTCGGGCAGCCGTCGGGTGGACCAGACGTTACCGACGACGGTGGCACGGATCATCGTGGCTCCCTGGGTTCTTCGCGGATGGTGGAAACGCCGAGGGCGCGCGCGCTGTCGCGGGCGAGCGGCGTGAGGACCGCCCGCGGACCGAGGACCAGGTCAACTCGGTCCCGGGCGGCCTGCTTCACGTGCGCCTCCGTGACCGGGCCCTTCTCGTGCCGCTGCACGGCTCGGGAGGCGCTGGGCTGGGTGCGCTGTGCGTGTTGGTTCGGGGCCAGGGTGAAGCGGAGCCGCCCGGTCCGCAGGTCCTCGAGTGAGCTCGGGCTGGCGGCCAGGGCCAGCAGCTCCCGGACGAAAGCGGCAAGGTCGGCGTCGTCGCCCAACCGGACCGGACGGATCTCCGCGCCGCCCGCGCCGAGGCCCGGAATCCCGGCCCGGTCAGCGGCCTGGCCGAAAACGCCGGGCAGCACCTCACGCAACACCTGCTGCACGAGCATCCGCAGTTCGTTCTGATCCGCCACGGTCATCTGACGGCTCCCGCGGCTTGCAGGGCCGCCTCGGCCGCCTCGGCCGCCTGCCGGATGTCAGCTTCGCGTCCGGCGAGGTAGACCCGTCCGCTCGCGCCGATCATGCGGTAGTCGACCACCTTGATCGAAGCGGCCTTCTCGGCCTCGTTGGTGGCCAGGATGGCGTACGAGGCAGGCTGCACCTCCAGCACGTACAAGGACTCGCCGGGCAGCGCCATCGAGCCCATCTTGTTCCGGTTGATCAGGAAGGCGTGCTGATTGTCGATACTCGGGATGATCTCCGAGGCCAGGATCTTCGGTGGAGTGGCGTCGGTCTCGCAGGCGCCGAGCTCGGCCAGTACGGCTGCGCCGGCGGCCTTGACCTGCGCCGTCGGCCCATGTACCTCGAGGTAACCGAACTGCCGTTCCACCACCAGGATGCCGGCCTGCACCTCGGCATGTTTCAGCGCGACATCGGTGAGCGGCTCGATGTCTATGCCCGGCGCGATCTCGATGATCTGGGCCGCCATGTTGGAGCGCGGCAGCGCACCACGGATCCAGGTGCCCAGGTAGCACATGGTCTGCGGCTGCAGCTGGTCGATGAAGATGAATGAACGAAGCTCAGCCATGGATCAGCCCTTGATGATGTTGGTGAGCTCTTCGATGATCAGGCGGCGCAAGTCCTCGCGGAGTTGGGCCTCCCCATCATCGGAGGCGGTGGCGGAGCGGGCCGGAGCGGGATCCGCCTGGGGCGTCGACACATTGGACGCGTGCGGGTAAGGCGGTACCGGGCCGGCGGGAGCGGCCCAGGGACTCAGGCCGGCGAAGTCGGCGAACGGCACAGTGCTGTCGGAGTTGTAGGCGAGCCGGGTGAAGTTGAGCAGGTGCTTGGGCTGCAGGTTCTCCCCGACCGAGGACCGGCCGAGGTAGCCGGTTCCGATCGTCATGCTGGGCGCCAGGTTGGTCTCGATGCCGGATCCGCCGAGGCTGTTGCCCACGTTGACCGACACCCGCAGCACGTTCACGGCGGCGCCGAAGTCGAGGATCGTCTGCGGATCGGTGGAGTGGATGGCAGCCGAATGACCGGCGCCGCTGATCCGCAGTACCGCGCGCGCGACGTCGATGCCTCGCCGGGAGCTGGCCACCCGGACCACCCCGAGTACCGGACAGAGCTTCTCGTGCGCGAGCACCTCCTCAGGCGCCACCAGGTCGAACGGCGCGAGCAGGACCCTGGTGTGCTGCGGTACCCGGATACCTGCTTGCTGAGCGATGCTGGTTGCGCTCTGGCCGACCATCTTGGTGTCGAAGCTGCCGTTGGGGAACACGGTGGTCCGGATCCGCTCAGCCTGATCGGCGTCCAGCAGGTGACCGCCCTCGCCCCGCATGGCCCGCAGCAGCGGATCCGCGACGGATTCCTCCACGATCAACACCGATTCGTTGGTGCACAGGATCGAGTTGTCGAATGCCTTGGAGGTGAGGATGCGTTCGGCCGCCCGCCGCAGGTCCGCGGTCGCATCGACGAGCACCGGGACGTTACCGGGACCGACACCGATCGCGGGATTGCCTGAACGGTAGGCCGAACGCACCACCGGGTTGCCACCGGTCGCGACGATCACCTTGGTGCGCTCGTCGGTCATCAGGGCCTGGATGAGCGGCACGGACGGTTCCTCGACGACCTGGATGATCCCCTCGGGTGCGCCGGCCGCGACGGCGGCAGCGTGCATCAGCCGGGCCGCCTCGGCGCATACCGCCTTGGCCATCGGGTGTGGGCTGATCACCACGGCATTGCGGGTCATCAGGCACAGCAGGGTCTTGAAGTAGACGGTCGCCACCGGGTTTGTCGACGGGGTGAGTGCGAAAACGACACCGGCCGGACGGGGGACCGAGACGATCTTGGCTTCGGAATCGACCCGAGGGGTCACGTAGTCGTGGCCGCGGTAGTGATCGAGCAGGCCGGTGGAGCAGGCCAGGTTCTTGATCACCTTGTGTTCGGCGACCCCGAACCCAGTCTCGGCCACCGCCTGGTAGGCCAGGTCCTTGGCTGCGGCCGCCGCGGCCCGAGCGGTTGCCTGGACGATCTCGGCCACGCTCTCGCGGTCGTACCGGGCAAACGCCCGCGCGGCCCATTCGGCGCGCTCCAGCATGGCCTTGGCGCGCGGCACACCGGCCGCCTCGATCGGAACCTCGATCATGTCGGTCATGACGCGATCCGCTGCGTTCGGGGCAGGGCGCGCACTTCGTCCCAAGCCTTGCCGATTGCTACCTGGACCCGCTCGATGAGTTCCTCGGCCAGTTCCGGGTGCAAGAGAATGCCGGGCTTGAACTGCAGCACCCGCGGGTCGAGCGTGGAGAAGATCGCCCAGACACCGCCCTCGTACAGATGCTTGGTGACGAAGTTGGCGCCTCGTGGGTGGTCGAATTCGAGACCCATCACCACGCCGTTCTGCCGTACGCCGATGAACCAGTCCGGATAGCGGGCTTGAATACTGCGCATCGCGT
>JAVEEN010000286.1 GCA_030840445.1 Pseudonocardiales bacterium | reverse complement strand
ACCCCACCACAATTTCAATGGAACGAGCGGCTCGGTCGGGTACCATCGGATACCCGACCGAGCTGGTCGTTCCGCGCGCGCCAGCACGCCCTCGAGCGAAGCAGGGAGGCAGGCAAACACGTGAACGCAATCCGCTATCGTGCGTTGTTCATCCCAGCCGCTGTGGCCGCGATGCTGTCGGTCACTTCCTGCTCAGCGAACTCGGTACCGAGCGACCTGACTACGCCGCACAGTCCGTCCCCGACCGCGACAGCCGGCGCGTCTGACCAGACGTCGCCGAGCGGGTCGACGGTCGGCACCGCGTCAGCCTCAGCCGGTCGGGGCCGGGGCGGCCGGAGCGGTGGTGGTCCTGGCGGACGAGTTCCGCTGCCGCCAGTGCCTGTCGACTGGCCGGCTGCGGTACCGCTACCGACGGGCACGGTGCAGGCATCTACCGGCACAGCTCCACGCTGGAGCGTGCTCATCTTCGTCCCGGACGGCGCTGGCCGGGTCCAGCAATCGACGACCGAGTTCTACCGCTCCCACGGATTCAGCATCGATCGGCCGGGGTCCGCTCGCCGGGACGCCTATCGCGTCACGTTCATCGCCGAGAACCGCGACCACAGCGCCACGGAGACGAACCTGACGATCGCCGTCACCCGCGACTAGCGGCCACACGACATTCGGCGGCGGCGTGACCTTGACCTTCCAGGTGCCCAGCTGCGGCAGCGTCCGTGGGCGCCACTGCTGCGGTTTCCCCCACTGGCGGCGAGCGCCCCGTCGCGGCCCCAGCGGGCCGCCTCGGCACCGCGCAGCTCGCCCGCGGTCAACAACTTCCCTGGTACTAGTACTTAGGTCTGATGGCGTACGTACCACCGCACGGGAGATAAAGTACAGGTAGACCAGCTCCGGCACCCGAGATGACCTTGGCACCGTGACGGAATTCCCCCGTCGTCACGGTGCCGAGAGTTCGCCGCCGCCGTCGCTGGCTCGATGATGTGACGCCGGGTTGGCATGCTTTGCCTCCGAACCCCCCCAATTCTGATTGGTTCGGCGTCCTCAATTGGGCAGATGACGCACGAATCGCCCTTACCTGACGGCTGTTCCGAGCTTTTCCCAAGGTCGAGATCGGATGCTCCACCGAACAGCTATTGGAACACATTGGGCGGACTGGCCCGCTGCGGGCACTCGGGGGAGTGGTTTCACATGGTGGCATTGTCAGTGCGAACAAGTGCCCGACCGATGCGGTGGGGCTGGACGGTGCTGACGGTGGCAGTAGCCGTAACGATCGCCGGCCTGCTCCTGAGCGTCCGGACGCTCAATCCCACGCCAGCACCGAAGCCGACTCGCTTCGGTATCGGCGATGACGTGAAGACCAGTTTCGGCATCGTCGCGGTGGAGTTCATCCGCAATGTCGACGGCGTGAGCCACCGGGCGCTCTCCGGGGCCACTCATGGCGTGTCCGGGTTGGTCGAGAAGGGCAACCAGCAGATCCAGGTCGCGGTAGCCCTGACCAACCGCAACAAGGCGCCGTTGACCTATTCGGTGCGCCAGTTTCAGCTGTACGTGACGACCGCCGGTAAGACGAAGGTGCTCCCGGCCACAGCCGGCGATCTGCCCGACGGACGCATCCTTCCCGACGCAGGTATCGAGGGGCATCTGGACTTCACCATCGTCGATGCAAAGTCGGCCCTGTCCCTGCACTTCAGTGACCCGGCAACTGCAGCTCCCGTCGTCATCGACCTCGGCGTCATCGCAGCCTCCTCCGGCGCGGCTCAACCCGCCCACTCTCACGGTTAATTCGAGTCTTGAAGCGAGGTACTGACATGTCGCACACCATCGAAGTCGGCGTGGAGCGGCCGACTGCCGCAGAGATCGGCCGGCTCAGCGTGCCGTTGACCGCCGCGATCACCTGGTGGCTGCTCCGACTGCATGCCCGTACCGACTCGGGCAGCGCCGTTCCGGTTGCATGGACTCATTGGTTGCGTGCATGTGGCTTCGCGTTGCCGCTGGCCGTGGCGGCGGTGTATGTGGCGCTCACCTTCGCCGGCCGGCTACGGGCCGCCGACGGCGAGGGGCGGCTCAATACGCTGTCCCGAACCGCATTGTCCGCCGGTGCCGGTGCGCTGGCGCTCGCTGTGGCCGTCCCGCTGGGCGACGCCGCGGTCGGCGCCGGCGCAGGTCCGCTGCAACTTCTGCCGATGGTCCGCGACGCCGCACTCGCGATGCCGGTCGCCGTCGTCGTGACGGCCGGAACTCAACTGTTCGCAGGCCTGGTTGCCGAACTCGCACGCACCCTACCGCGCCGGGTGCGGATCATTCCCCCGGCATTGGCCGGCGCAATGGTGCTTGCCGTCGTCGTTGGCGGACCGTTGGCGAACCCAGCAGCCGCTGGTCCGCTCCCGAGCAGCGGAGCGTGCCCCGCGTCGGCGCCGACACGTTCGTATGACGTGCAGGCGATCAACGTCAACATACCGCTGAACCGCTTTGGTGATCACGACCCGAAGGGCCGGATGTATGTGTTGACCAGCCGGATCGGCGCGGTACGCGCGGAGGAGGCGACCCAGCAGGTGTCCATCGGGCTGCGCGACGACGCGATTCAGCCACTGATCATCCGTGCGAACGAGGGTGAATGCCTGACCATCACCTACACCAACAACGCCGACGGTGGTGACTTCGGCCTGCACGTGGATGGGTTGGCATTCGATGCCGCGTCCTCCGGAGACGCTATCGGCAATAACGCTCCGTCCTACGCCGCCAAGGGACAAGCCCGCACTTATACCTACTACGTTCCCAACGACAAGACGCTTGAAGGTGCGCACTACCTGCACCCCGGCCCGGGTTTCCGTGACCAGGTCAACCACGGCCTGTTCGGCAGCGTCGTGGTCGAGCCGCCTGGTTCGAACTACCTGGACCCGAACGCAATCGACGAGTCGCAGTCGACCACACTGGAGTCCGGCTGGGAAGCCACCATCCGGCCCGCCGGAGCGCCGGAGTTTCGCGAGAACGTCCAGCTGTATCACGAGATCGGCAACGAGAACGAGAAGAACGCCGTCCTGCAGAAGAACGGTCAGCCGGTTCCGTTCGTCGACCCGCACACCGATGCCTACCGGCCCGACACCCGCGCGATCAACTACCGCTCCGAGGGCTTCTTCGACCGTCTGAACTTCGCGCCACAGCAGGAGGCGCACGCCTACGCCTCCTACACCTTCGGCGACCCGGCGACTCCGATGCCTCGTGGCTATCGTGGCGATCCGACGAAGTTCCGCATCCTGCACGCGGGGACCGAGATGTTCCATGTGTTCCACATGCACGGCGGCGGTATCCGGTGGCGATTCAACCCGGTCGCCGACGCCACGTACAACTACGCCGACACCGGCTTGAACAAGCACCCGCTGGAGATGTCTGACTCCGAGCGCCTCGACTCGCAGGCCTTCGGCCCGGGGGAGTCCTACAACCTGGAGATCGAAGGCGGCGCCGGTGGCGTGCAGCAAGGCGCCGGCGACTTCCTGTTCCACTGCCACATCGCCGAGCACTATGTCGCCGGCATGTGGAGCTTCTGGCGGGTTTATGACACCCGGCAGTCGGACTTCGCTCCGCTGGCCGACCAGGCTGCCGCCGGCTTTGCGCCGTCCTGGCCGGTCGATTCGACCCAGCTCATCGGCAGGACGATCAACGGCCAGAAGATCACGGCCGCGAACTTGGACAGCTGGGTTCGTCCGCAGCTTCCGCCGCGGGGCGTCCGTAAGAACTCCACCGACGGTGCCGTGTGGAACTGGTTGACCAACCCCGCCAAGCCCACCCAGTACCTCGGCGAGACCGAGGACACCGGCACGGCGTACCCGGACTATTACCTCGACCCGAACAAGCCCGGGCACCCGACGGCGCTACCCGATGACAGCTTCGTCGGCAACCGCCCGGTACTGCTGTTCAACCCAGACAACGGCCGTCCCGCCTACCCGATGATGCGTCCGCATCTGGGGATGCGACCACCGTTCTCTCCGAGCGGACACTCCGGTGCGCCCTACCTCGGCGAGTCGGGCGACAAGGCCGCGACCGCCGTCACCGCAACCCACCTCGATCCTTACGCAGGTCGTGCCGACGCGATCTGCCCGGCAAAGCAGGCCAACGGTCAGCCGACGGTGCTGCGCCGGTTCAACGCCGTCGCTGTCGAGCATGCGGTGAAGGTCACGCCGAAGGACACCGACCCGACCGGCATGATCTTTGTGCTGGCTCACGACAAGGACGCCGTGCTCAACGGCAGCAAGCCGTTCCAGCCGCTGGCATTGCGGACCAACGTCGGAGAATGCGACGCGGTCACGTTGACCAGCGAGTTGACGGATGCGAATTCCGCCGGCCATTACTCACAGGTCAACATTCACATCCACCACGTGCAGTTCGACACCCAGGCCTCTGACGGGGTCATCACCGGCATGTCCTACGAGCAGGCCGTCCGGCCCTACAAGGTGGAAGACCCGCAGCTGACCGCGGCCGCTGCCACCGGCGCGACCGTGCTGCACCTGTCCAGCGTGACAAAGTTCCAGGTCGGCGAGAGCATCGGTGTCGGACTCGGCACCGAAGGTCCGGCCGCGACCGGCACCTCCAATGCCGGCCTGTCCGGCCAAGGACCGGAAATCCGAACCATCACCGCGATCAACCTGACCGCGCGCGCCGTCACACTCTCGGCGCCATTGCTCACCGCGCACCCGGCCGGCCAGTGGGCCGGAACCGAGTTCGTGCAGTACCGCTGGTACCCCGATGTGAACCTGGACAACATCTTCTTCCACGATCACGTAGACGGCATCCACACTTGGGCGCATGGCCTGGTCGGTCAACTGATCACCGAGCCGAAGGGATCGACCTACAACGATCCGCGCACCGGGGCACCCGTCGACTCGGGCACCATCGTCGACATCCGCACCACGAACGCGATGGCCAAGGGTGCCGGTGTCTCGGGGAGCTTCCGGGAGATGGCGCTGTGGACGATGGACAAGGGGTTCGGTGCGACCAACGATTCGTTGATCAATCTGCGGGCCAATCCGCTCACTGATCGGATCACAGCTGATCCGTCGCTCAAATTCAGCTCGTACGCCTATGGAGATCCGCTCACCCCGCTGCCACGGGCCTTTGCCGGTGACCCCTTCGTGATCCGGGCGATCAGCGTCGCGCCGACCGTGGACACCCTGCACGTCGACGGCCACACGTTCGGCTATGAAAACCGATACGTGGACTCTGCCGGCAACGCCGAAGGCGCCTCGGTGGACACCCTGCACTACGGCATCTCGGAAAAGTACTCCATGGTCCTGCACGGCGGCGCCGGCGGCACGAGCCACCTTGCCGGTGACTACCTGTACTTCAACGGCATCGACCGGCGGATCACCGACGGTGCATGGGGAATCATCCGGGTTCTGAAGGGAAAGGTCACGAACAACCCGGCAGATCCGAACTACCTGTTGCCGCTGCCCGGCACGACACCGGGCGACGCACCCGCGCTCCCGACGCAGACGGGCGGCCCACCACCGGAGGACGTCACGGCCCCTTCACCGTGCCCGACCGGGGCAAACCCGCATGCCATCGGTGTCACCGCGACCCGGGTACCAGGTGTGGACAACTCAGTTCGCCTCGCCTACGTCCCGACCGCTCAGCTCACAGCTGTGCTTGCCGGTACGCTCAAGCCCCAGCCCCTGGTGTTGCACCTCAACGCCGGTGACTGCGTCAGTGTCACGGTCACCAACCGCACAAGCGAGCCACGGATCTCCTTCCATCTGGCCGGTCTGGGATCGGGGATCGCCTCCAGCGGCGCCGATGTCGGATGGAACCCCGAGACCACCATCGCCACCAACGCCAGCCGCACATACTCGTACTACGTCGACTACAACAAGATCTCCGGTGGCAGCATCGCCGACCTTTCCGGCTCCAACCTCGACAAGCAGGGCCTGTACGGGGCCTACACCGTCGCACCGACGGGATCGATCGTCACCGACCCGGTCACTGGAGGCGTCACCGACGTCGGCACCTCCGTGGTGATCCACCCGCCCGGTGTGCCTGCCTACCGTGATCACACCCTGATCATGTCCGACAACGACCCGCAGATCGGGGCGAGCTTCATGCCGTATCCGGTCACATCGGAGAAGCCACAGGCCGTCAGGGTGAACTATCGGCAGGCACCGCGCG
>JAVEEN010000278.1 GCA_030840445.1 Pseudonocardiales bacterium | reverse complement strand
TGAGATACCCGATCACCGGGCTGAGTTACGCGATCACCCTCTGAGGTACCCGATCACCGGGCTGAGATACGCGATCACCCTCTGAGATACCCGATGCAAGACGTATCCGACAGGATTCGGCGTAACTCAGCCCCCCGCGGCGTAACTCAGCCCCCGCGGCGTAACTCGGCCAGGCCGGCCGGCGTAACTCGGCCAGCCCCCCGCGGCGTAACTCGGCCAGGCCGGCCGGCGTAGCTCTGCCAGGCCCTCGGCGTAACCCAGCCGCGCTCAGCTGCTCGGCTGGTTAGGGTTGCGTTATGAGTGAAGCGCAGGAGGAGACCAGCTCGGGAGATCGCCGGCCGGCCGAACGGCAGCGGGGACCGGTAATCCTGCGCCGCGGTGAGATGTCGAGCGAACTCAGCACCACCGACCAGCGATTGCTGGATTCCCGGGGGTCCACCGACTGGGTGCACACCGACCCCTGGCGGGTGATGCGGATCCAGTCGGAGTTCGTCGAGGGATTCGGGCTACTGGCCGAACTGGGTCGGGCGGTATCGGTCTTCGGATCGGCCAGGACGTCCCCGGACCATCCGGATTATGAGACGGCGCGCGCACTGGGATCGGCCCTGGCCGACGCCGGGTACGCGGTGATCACGGGTGGCGGACCGGGTGCCATGGAGGCGGCCAACCGCGGAGCGTGCGAGGCCGGCGGCAAGTCGGTGGGCCTGGGGATCGAGCTCCCGTTCGAACAGAGCCTCAACGATTGGGTCGATATCGGGATAAATTTCCGATACTTCTTCGCTCGCAAGACGATGTTCGTCAAGTACGCCCAGGCCTTCGTGATCATGCCGGGCGGCTTCGGCACCCTGGACGAGATGTTCGAAGCCCTGACCCTGGTGCAGACCCGAAAGGTCACCCGGTTCCCGGTGATCCTCTTTGGCGAGGAGTACTGGTCGGGACTACTCGATTGGCTCCGCGGCACGGTGCTGCCGGAGGGCAAGGTGGGCGCAGCCGACCTCGACCTGATTCATCTCACCAGCAGCGTGGACGAAGCGGTCCGGCTGATCGTCCATGCCGACCACGCGCGTTCCGCCCAGGATGTCACCGAGCAGGCCGCCTATGCCGAGGCGGAGGCGTCCGGCGCCCACGATGCCCAATAACGCCGCGGTGACCCCCGTCGCGGGCGACCGTCGGCCGGTCAGCATCTGCGTGTACTGCGCGTCCTCGTCCACCATCGACGAGTCGTTCCTGATCCTCGCGGCCGCGGTCGGCGAGCGGATCGGCCGCGGCGGCTACGCACTGGTCTCCGGTGGGGGCCGGGTGTCCATGATGGGCGCGGTCGCTCGGTCGGCCCGTGAGCACGGCGCGCACACGGTCGGCGTGATCCCACAACACCTCATCGGCTACGAGGTCGCCGACGACGACGCGGACGAGCTGCTCGTGGTCGACACCATGCGGGAGCGCAAGGCCTTGATGGACGCGCATGCGGATACCTTCCTGGTGTTGCCGGGCGGCATCGGAACCCTCGAGGAGTTCTTCGAGGTGTGGACGGCCAGCTCGCTCGGCATGCATCCCAAGCCGATTGTGGTGCTGGATCACGACGGATTCTTCGCGCCGATGTGGGTGTTCCTGCAAGACCTGGTAGGCCGCGGTTTCGTGCGACAGGCCGCGCTCGATCAGCTACATCGGGTGGCCACTCTGGACGAGGCGTTCGACGTTATCGAAAAGGTGGCACGGACCTGATCGCTCGGTCGGTGTCCGCGCCCACACCATCTCGTGTCAGGATCGTAGGGTGACTGTCTTCATCGGCTACGCCCTCATCGCGTTGATCGTCGCCGCGATCTTGTTCTACGCGGTGGTCGCGCTGTTGCCCGAGGGCGTGTCGTTCAAGCCACAGGCCGATCGCCGGCCGTTCGAGCTGCCGACCGACCGCCGGATGGTGCGCGAGGATCTCGACGTGGTCCGTATTCCGGTATCACTGCGCGGGTATCGCTTCGCCGAGACCGATGATCTGATCGACCGGCTCGCGGCTGAGATCGTGGTTCGCGATGAAGAGATAGCCCGGCTGCGTCAAGCCGACGCCGAGCTCCCGCCACACCCCCCGGTCAAGCCTGGCTACCCGGATGCCGGTGAATCGGACGATGCCGATTCGGCCCAACTCGGACTGGACAGCTGAGTGCTGGACCGGCGGCGATGTGATTGGGCAGAGAGCACTCCGGATTACCTGCAATATCACGACGTGGAGTGGGGGGTGCCGATCCATGATGACGATGCACTCTACGAACGGATGTGCCTGGAGGCTTTCCAGTCCGGCCTGTCCTGGTTGACGATCCTGCGCAAGCGCGAGAATTTCCGCGCAGCGTTTGCACAGTTCGACATCGCGGCAGTCGCCGAGTTCGATGAAGCTGACCGTCAGCGGCTACTGGTCGACAGCGGAATCGTTCGGAATCGCGCCAAGATCGACGCAGCCATCACCAACGCGCGGGCTATCCAGGCGGCGGTGCCTGAGGGTCTCAGCGTGCTGTTGTGGTCCTTTGCGCCGGTAGAGCAGGTCCGACCACAGACGATGGCGGACCTGGTGGCCAGCACGCCGGAATCCAAGGCGATGGCGAAGGAACTCAAACGACGCGGGTTCGCCTTCGTCGGACCGACCACTGCGTACGCGCTGATGCAGGCCACCGGCATCGTCGATGACCATGTCGCGTACTGCTGGCGGGCCACGCCAAGCTGAGTTTCCGGGCAGCTGGCCTGAGCGCGGCGGTGTACTAGTGCCCGGCGAAGACCGGCTTTTCCTTCTTGACGAATGCGGCAACGGCTGCCCGGTGATCTTGGGAGTCGCCGGCAACCGCCTGCTGGACGGCCTCGTTCTCCAAGGAGTCGGCGAGGTCGTGGCCGGCCGAGAAGTGCATGGCCTGTTTGATGGCGGCGTAGGCGAGGGTCGGCCCGGTTGCCAGCCGTCGCGCCAGTGCCTGGGCGGTGCCGAGCAGCTCATCGGGCGGGCTCAGTTGCGTGACGAGACCGTACCCGTCGGCGAGCTGCGCTGTGATCGGTTCGGCCAGCAGCGCGAGTTCGAGGGCACGGCCAGCGCCGATGAGGCGAGGCAGTGTCCAGGAGACCCCGCTGTCCAGGCCCAGTCCCACGTTGGCGAAGGCAAGTAGGAATTTCGCCTCGGTCGAGACGATGCGGAAGTCGCAGGCAAAGGCGAACGAGGCTCCGGCACCGGCTGCTGTCCCGTTCACCGCGGCGATCACCGGCTTGGGGATCTGCGCCAGGGCCAGAGCGATCGGGTTGTAATGGTCTCGAACGGTGCGCAGCGGTGCCGGATCACCTGATTCCAGAAGGCCGATGTGTTCGGCCAGATCCTGTCCGACGCAGAATCCCCGACCCGTCCCGGTGAGGACGACGGCGCGAACTGAGGCATCCGCCGATACCTCAGCCAGGCCGTCGACCAGGGCGGTCTTGAGTTCCACGGACAGGGAATTCATCGACTCGGGCCGGTTCATGGTCAGGGTCACTACCCCGTCGGCCCGGTCGATCAGCAGCACATCAGCCATGGCCACACCCTAGCCGTCCCGGCGCCGACCAAGGTCGCGCCCGATACCGCGCCGAACCGTCGGGGACGGCCGACCATCGGTCCCGCTTTGGCTTGATCATGGCCCATGCGGGACAATGTGACGAGTACTACCCGGTCCGGCACCGTTCAGCAGTGATGGGGCCGGGTGGGATTGAGGCATTCTGATCACAATAGGAGGCAGGCATGGCGGCGATGAAGCCGCGGACGGGTGATGGTCCGCTGGAAGTCACCAAAGAGGGGCGCGGGCTGGTCATGCGCGTTCCGCTGGAAGGCGGCGGGCGTCTGGTCGTCGAGCTGTCTGCCGACGAGGCATCGGCGCTTTCCGAAGCGCTGTCCGCTGCAGTCAGCTAGTGGCAAACCGGCCCCAGCCGTTCGCGGTGTTCGGCTCGCAGATCATCAGATCCGTGGAATCGGCACCGAATGGCTGGGGCCGAGCTCTGTGCCGGTCCAGTCAATGCGATCGAATCAACGCAATCGAAGAGGCCACCCGTGATCCTGCTGCAGATTCCTGAACATCGGCGACCCTGCGACGTTGTCGTGATCGGGCTGGCCGGCCACGAACTCGAACTACCGGGCGTCTCCACCACCGCGTTGCCGGTCAGCGCAGCCGAAGCTGCAGTCGCCTACGTCAAGGCCGAGAGTCCGGATGCGCGGGCCGGCCGGATCTCGATGATGCCGTTGCCCGGTCAGGTGCCGTCCCGGGTGCTGATCGCCGGCCTCGGGGACGAGGGCGCCGCCGATCTGCGACGCGCAGCCGTGGCCATCGGCCGGGCCATCCGCGACCTGGGCGAGGTCCAGCGGGTCAGCGTTGCGATCGATGCGCCGTCCTTCGATGAAAGCCGCGCGCTGGCCGAGGGCCTGGTCCTGGGCAGCTACAAATTCGCAATGCCGGCCTCAGCCGATGACGCCCTGCAGATGGTCGACCTCATCGGCGCAGTCGACCGGGCCGGACTCACCGCAGGTGACGAGGCCGCCGACGCCGCCGGCTGGGCTCGGGATCTGGGCAACACCCCGGCTTCGGAGCTGACGCCGGCCCGACTGGGCGAACTGGCCGAGGCTCAACTGACCGCGGCCGGCTGTTCGGTCAGCGTGCGCGACGAGGCTTGGCTGGCCGACCAGGGCTTCGGAGGTGTGCTCGCGGTCGGCGGTGGTTCGGCGTCTGGACCACGACTGATCGAGGTCAGCTACCGGCCCCGCCGCGGCCGCGCGGCTCCGCCACTGAAGCACATCGTGCTGGTCGGAAAGGGCATCACCTTCGACACCGGCGGCCTGAACCTCAAGCGCTCCGGCGCGATGCGGATGATGCACACCGACATGTGTGGCGGCGCCGCGGTGCTGGGAGCAATCCAGTACGCCGCGATGCAGCAGTTGCCGATCCGGGTCACTGTCCTGGTTCCGGCCGCGGAGAACTCGGTGTCCGGCACCTCGATGCGTCCGTCGGACATCATCTCCCAGTTCGGCGGACGGACCACCGAGATCGGCAACACCGACGCCGAGGGCAGGCTGGTGCTGGCGGACGCGATCGCCTACGCGGTGGCCCGGCTCAAGCCGGACGCCGTGATCGACATCGCCACCCTCACGGGCGCGATGAAGGTGGCGCTCGTACTGGAAACGGCCGGCTATTTCGCCAACGACGATCAGCTGGCGGCCGGTCTGGAACGAGCCGCCGTGGCCTCGGATGAACCGCTGTGGCGGATGCCCTTGGAACACAAGTATGTTTCCGCGCTCGATTCGCCGGTGGCCGACGCCCGCAATGACCCGGGCAACCCCGGCGGCATTACGGCAGCGCTGTTCCTGCAACCCTTCGTCAAGGATGTGCCGTGGGCGCACCTGGACATCGCCGGCCCGGCGCGCGCCCTGTCGGAGGGACCGATCTTCTCCCGTGGCGCCACCGGCTACGGGGTTCGGCTACTTGCCAGCTATCTGGAGACGACCGCCCGCTGAGCCGATCGGACCCGAGCAGGACCCGGTACAGCTCAGATCAGGGACCGGTACAGCTCGACCGTCCGGGCGGCGATGGCATCCCAGCCGTAGGCCGTTACCGCCCGTTCCCGTCCGGCGATGCCCATCGCTCGAGTGCGGGTCTCGTCGGCGAGGAGCTCGTTGACCGCGACCGCCAGTCCCGTCTGGAAGGCAGCCGCCTGGGCGTCGGATTCACCGTGGTAGTCCACCAGCAGGCCCGTCGTGCCCTCGATGACCACGTCGGGGATACCGCCGACCCGGGAGGCCACCACGGCCGTCTCGCACGCCATCGCCTCAAGATTGACGATGCCCTGCGGCTCGTAGACGGACGGGCAGATGAAGATGTCCGCCGCGGTGAGCAGCTGCATGAGTTGCTCCCGGGGCAGCATCTCCTGGATCCACACCACGCCCTCGCGTCCGGCCTGCAGTTCGCCGACAGCCGCGGTGATCTCGGCGCTGAGTTCGGGAGTATCGGGGGCACCGGCGCACAGGGCCAGCTGCACTCCCGGGGCGAAATCCCGCGCCGCCCGGACCAGGTGGGCGACCCCTTTCTGGCGCGTGATCCGGCCGACGAACAAGACGATGGGAGCATCGGTACGCAAGCCATAGCGTTCCAACACGTCGCGCTCGGGAACCGGCGCGTACATCGCGGTGTCGATGCCGTTGGCGATGATGTGTACCTTGGCTGGATCGACGGCCGGGTATGCGGCCAGGATGTCGGCGGCCATACCCGTGCTGACCGCCACCACCGCGGCCGCCGATTCGTAAGCACTTCGTTCGACCCAGGACGACAGGCGGTAACCGCCACCGAGCTGCTCGGCCTTCCACGGACGCAACGGTTCCAGGGAATGCGCCGTCACCACATGTGGAATGTCGTACAGCATGGAAGCCAGCTGGCCGGCCAGATTCGCGTACCAGGTGTGTGAGTGGGCGAGGTCGGCAGCTGCGATGCCCGCGGCCATCTCGATATCCACCCCGATGGTTCCCAGCGCCGCGTTGGCCGAGGCCAGGCTGGGCGGCACCGAGTATGCGTGCACTCCCAGTTCGTCCCGGGGGGCGCCGAAGCAGTGCACCTCGACGTCGATGAGCTTGCGCAGTTCGCGGGCCAGGAATTCGATGTGCACCCCGGCGCCGCCGTAGACCTCCGGCGGGTACTCACGGCTGATCAAGGCTGCTCGCATGCCTGGAACGATATATCGCCGGTTGACAGCTCTGGTTGAGTTGCGGGGGAGCGGCCGGCGAACTATGTCGGATCCGGTGGCGAGAAGGTTATGGTGGCGATCATGGCAGCTGGCGTGCGCGTTCTCGGAATCGTCCTGGCCGGCGGCGAAGGCAAGCGCCTGTGGCCGCTCACGGCCGATCGCGCCAAGCCGGCCGTCCCCTTCGGCGGCAATTACCGGCTGGTCGACTTCGTGCTGTCGAACATGGTCAATGCCGGTTTCCTGCGGATCTGCGTGCTGACCCAGTACAAGTCGCACTCCCTCGACCGGCACATCACCCAGACCTGGCGGATGTCGGAGCTGCTCGGCAATTACGTCACCCCGGTTCCCGCTCAGCAGCGGCTCGGACCGCGCTGGTTCACCGGCAGTGCGGATGCGATCCTGCAGTCGATGAACCTCATCACCGACGACAGGCCCAGCCACATCGTCGTCTTCGGTGCCGACCACGTCTACCGGATGGACCCGCGGCAGATGCTGGATCAGCACATCGACTCCGGGGCGGGCGTGACCGTGGCCGGCATCCAGGTGCCGCGCGAACAGGCCGACCAGTTCGGGGTGATCGACGCCGGCGAGGACCGCCGGGTCCTGCAGTTCCTGGAGAAGCCAGCCGATCCCCCTGGTCTGCCCGGCAAGCCGGATGTCAGCTATGCCTCGATGGGCAACTACATTTTCACGACCGAGGCGCTGGTCGAGGCACTCCGGGCCGACGCCCAGGATCCCACCTCGGTCCACGATATGGGCGGCTCGATCATGCCGTGGATGGTCGAACGTGAGCGGGCCTGGGTGTACGACTTCAACGACAACGAGGTTCCCGGCTCGACGGAGCGTGACCGGGCGTACTGGCGCGATGTCGGGACGATGGATGCCTACTACGACGCCAACATGGATCTGGTCAGCGTGCATCCGATCTTCAACCTGTACAACGCCGCCTGGCCCATCTACACCTATCACGAGCAGTTGCCGCCGGCCAAGTTCGTCGATGGCGGGCTGGCCCAGGAGTCGATCGTGGGCGCCGGCAGCATCATTTCCGGTTCAACCGTGCGCGGTAGCGTGCTGTCCCCCAATGTGCTGGTTCGCAACGGCGCCTACGTCGAAGGCTCGGTCTTGATGGACAATGTGGTGATCGGTGAAGGCGCGGTGGTCCGGCGCGCGATCCTGGACAAGAACGTCGTTGTCCAGCCTGGTGCGCACATCGGGGTCGACCTCGACACCGATCGGCAGCGATACCACGTGTCCGACGGCGGCGTGGTGGTGCTCGGCAAGGCCGAACGAGCCGGCACCTAGCGTAGGCCGTCGAGCGCGGAGTCAGCGTTGGGAGCGTGTCGGCTAGATCCGATTCGCCCACGGTCGCTGCTTAACAATCGTTCGCACTCGGTTACGGTTCCGTTGCGGGACTGGCCGTAGTGATCTGACGGTCCTGACAAGGCTTAGAGTGCTTTCCTACCTGATCCGACCGATCCGACCCGGAGGTTTCAAGAGCTGTGCTGATGCGACGATCTGTGGTAGCAATGATGGGCCTTGCCGTGGCTGGTTCGATGGCCCTGAGCGGCTGTGCGAAGAACAACGAGGGTTCGTCGACACCGACCGGTTCGGTGAGTGTGGCCGCCCAGAACGATCTGAGTACCCTGGTGCCGGCGGCAGTCAAGGCCAAGGGCGTGATCGCGATCGGCATCGACCCGACGTACGCACCCAATGAATACAAGGACTCCGCCGGCAAGATCATCGGCTTCGACGTCGACCTGATGGACGCCATCGCCGGAAAGCTGGGCTTGAAGACCTCCTACGTGGAATCCACGTTCGACAACATCATCCCGGGTATCACGGGCGGAAAGTACGACATCGGGGTGTCGTCCTTCACGGACAACAAGACCCGCGAGAAGACCGTCGACTTCGTGACATACTTCAACGCCGGCAGCCAATGGGCCAGCCCGGCCGGCAAGACGGTGGATCCGGACAACGCCTGTGGCCTCAAGGTAGCCGTGCAGACCGGCACCATCCAGGACACCGACGATGAGCCCGCGAGAAGCAAGAAGTGCGTTGCCGCCGGGAAGAAGCCGATCGTCAAGCTGAAGTACGACAAGCAGGACGACGCCACCACGGCCGTGATCCTGGGCAAGGCCGACGCGTTCATCGCCGACTCACCCATCACCGCATACGGGGTGAAGCAGAGCGGGGGCAAGCTGCAACTGGCCGGCAAGATCTACGACGCCGCTCCCTACGGCTACCCGATGAAGAAGGGAAGCGAGCTCCCCAAGGCAATCCAGGCGGCTGTGCAGGCGCTGATCAGCGATGGCACCTACAAGACGATCTGTGCCAAGTGGGGCAACGACGCAGGCGAGATCACCGAGTCCAAGATCAACGGCGCGACGAGCTGATCGGCCATGGCCACCGAGCTCGAACCGCCGGGAACCAGCGTCCCCCCGGACGACCTGATCAAGGCCGTGCCGCTACGCCGGCCGGGGCGCATCGTGGTCGCTGTGGTGCTGGTGGTGCTGCTGGCGCTGTTCATCTACGGGGCCGCGACGAACTCGGCGTACGAATGGTCGACCTTCGGTAGCTACCTGTTCGATCAGCGCATCTCCCAAGCCGCCCTGATCACGTTGGAACTGACGGTGATCTCGATGGTGATCGCCGTGATCCTCGGCGTGTTCCTGGCCGTGATGCGGATGTCGGACAACCCGGTTCTCAAAAGCGTGGCGTGGCTGTACCTGTGGATCTTCCGCGGCACACCGATCTACGTGCAGCTGGTGTTCTGGGGTCTGATCACCACGATTTACAAGCACATCGACCTCGGTGTGCCGTTCATGGTGCAGTTCGTGCACCTCGACACCGGATCCTGGCTGACCCCATTTGTCATGGCATTCCTGGGACTAGGCCTGAATGAGGCCGCCTACATGGCCGAGATCGTCCGGGCCGGGATCGGCTCGGTCGATGAGGGGCAGCATGAAGCCGCCGTCGCGCTGGCCATGACCTGGGGCCAGACCATGCGCCGCGTGGTGCTGCCGCAGGCCATGCGGGTGATCATTCCGCCCACCGGCAACGAGGTCATCAGCATGCTGAAGACCACCTCGCTCGTCATCGGTGTCCCTTACACCGCTGACCTCTACTCGGTCAGCCGGCAGATCGGCGGCGTCCTCTACCGTCCGATCCCGTTGTTACTGGTGGCCTCGGCCTGGTACTTGGCGATCACCAGCGTCCTGATGGTCGGGCAGTATTTTCTCGAGAAGCGTTACTCTCGGGGTGCCTCGCGAGTGCTGACAACGAAGCAGTTGCAGGCCTTGGCGACCGCCCAGTCGGCAGGTCCGGCGGACGGAGGTAAGGCATGACCCAATCCGTGCCGTCAGTGTCTGTCGCCCCGGATGGGCAACCGGGCAACCTGATGGTGGACGCGCGCAGCGTACAGAAGCACTTCGGTGCGTTGCAGGTCCTCAAGGGCATCACGCTGCAGGTCAAACCGCGTGAGGTGATGTGCCTCGTCGGCCCGTCCGGCTCAGGCAAATCGACCTTCCTTCGCTGTATCAACCACCTCGAGAAGGTCACGGCCGGCCGCCTCTACGTCGACGGCGAATTGGTGGGCTACGAGGAGCGTGGCCACAAGCTGCATGAACTCCATCCCAAGCGTGCCGCGGCGCAGCGACGCGATATCGGCATGGTGTTCCAGCGGTTCAACCTCTTCCCCCACATGAACGCGCTGGACAATGTCATCGAGGCACCCATGATGGTAAAGGGGGAGAAGAAATCCGCCGCGATCGAGCGGGGTCGTGCGCTGCTCGATCAAGTCGGATTGGCCAGCAAGGAGAAGGCGTATCCGGCTCAGTTGTCGGGCGGCCAGCAGCAGCGGGTGGCCATCGCACGAGCGTTGGCCATGCAACCGAAGTTGATGCTGTTCGACGAGCCGACCTCGGCCCTGGACCCCGAGCTCGTCGGTGAGGTCCTGGACGTCATGCGCAATCTGGCCAGCGAGGGTATGACGATGATCGTCGTGACCCACGAGATGGGCTTCGCCCGAGAGGTCGGGGACCATTTGGTGTTCATGGACGCCGGTGTGGTGGTGGAGGCCGGGCCGCCACGCGAGGTGCTCGCCAATCCGCAACACGAGCGGACGAAGGCCTTTCTGTCGAAGGTGCTGTGACCGGCTACCGCTCCGTCGTTGGCTGGGATGCCGATCCGGTCGTCGCAGCGACTCCGGCCCGTCCGAAGCTCGCTGACCATCTCACGGCAGACGTCTGCGTGATCGGACTGGGCGGTAGCGGCCTGGCAGCCGTCGGTGAGGTAGTTCGGCGCGGACTGTCGGTGGTCGGAGTCGACGCTGGTCGGGTGGCGGCCGGCGCGGCGGGGCGAAATGGTGGTTTCCTGCTCGGCGGCCCCGCGGTGGCGGTTCACCAGGCGGGGGTCGGTTGGGGGTTGGAATCGGCCCTCGCGTTGTATCGCGAAACCCTTGATGAGATAAGCCGGTTGCAGGAGCTGCTCGGTCCGGAGGTCATTCGGCGAGTGGGTTCGATCCGGCTCGCGGGACTTCCCGGCGAGCCGAGGGACGAGGACGAGGCCGCCGATCGGCTCCGCGAGAGCGCCGACTGCGACGAGCAGTACCGAATGCTGACTGAGCACGGTATCGCCGTCGAACGCTACGTCGGACCGCTCGGAAGCGGGCTGTACCTGCCTGACGACGCCGCGATGAACCCCGCTCGGCGGGCGCTCGGGCTGGCCGAAATCTACGGTGCCACCGCCCGCTTGTACGAGAGCAGCCCGGTGACCCGGATCGGCCCTGGCCAGGTCAGCACCGCGGGCGGATCGGTCAGCGCCGGACTGGTGATCGTCGCGGTCGACGGCCGCCTGGACGTGCTGCTGCCCGAACTCGCCGGCCGGGTCCGGACGGCGCGATTGCAGATGCTGGCGACCGCGCCGGTGGCCCCCGGGCTGTTGGCCTGCCCGGTCTACGGGCGTTGGGGTTACGAGTACGCCCAGCAGGATTCGTCCGGGCGGGTGTTTGTCGGCGGCGGCCGGGACCGATTCCTCGAGCAGGAATGGACCATCGACACCGAGCCGACCGCGCAGGTGCAGCATTGGATCGAGCAGCTCGCCGGCCGATTCGTCGCCGGGCCGGTCGAGGTCACGCACCGGTGGGCAGCATCGGTGGGCTACACACCGGATGCCCGGCCGCTGGTGACCGAGGTTCGTCCGGGCGTGGTGGCTTGCGGAGGTTACAACGGCACTGGCAACCTGGTCGGTCCGATCGCCGCCAGGGCCGCCGTGGCCCTGGGTATCGACGGGGTCCGGCCCGCCTCGTATTTCGCGACCTAGCTGATTTCGCGACCCCTGGGCCAGCCTGGGACCGGCACTCGGGAAGAATGGGCGTGTGACCCCCGAGGAGCTCGCCGCTGAACTGCGGCATGCCGGTATCGGGGAGGTCGACGCCTCGACCCGCCGCCGCGCGGAGTATTCCACCGATGCCTCGAACTATCGGGTCGTGCCCAATGTCGTGGTTTTCCCGCGCTCTGCCGACGAGGTCGGCCTGGCCCTCGAGGTGGCCCGTGCAACCGGAACCGTGCTGACCGCCCGCGGTGCCGGGACGTCGTGCGCCGGCAATGCGGTCGGTCCGGGCATGGTGCTCGATTTCTCCCGGCACCTCGACCGGATCCTGTCGGTCGACCCCGAGGCCCGGACCGCCAGGGTCCAGCCCGGCGTGATCCTGGCCGACCTGCAGCGGGCCGCGGCCCAGCACGGGCTGCGCTTCGGACCCGATCCCTCGACCCAGGCCCGCTGCACCATCGGCGGCATGATCGGCAACAACGCGTGTGGCGCCCATGCCCTGGCCTACGGCAAGACGGCTCACAATGTCGAGGAGCTGTCCCTGTTGTTGGCCGACGGCCGCGCTGTCCAGGCCTCGACTCTGGGCGAGCTCGTCGACCCGATCGCGCCGGCTCTCACCGAGCTCGTCAACTCCAATCTGGCGGTGATCCGGACGGAGTTCGCCCGGTTCTCCCGCCAGGCTTCGGGGTATTCGCTGGAACACCTGCTCCCGGAGAACGGTGCGAACCTGGCCCGTTTCCTGGCCGGCACGGAGGGCACGCTGGCGGTGCTCACCGAGGCGACGGTGCGGTTGGTTCAGGAGGCGCCGTTCAAGGCCCTCGCGGTGCTGGCCTACCCGGACATGGCCACGGCCGCCGACGCGGTTCCGGCGTTGTTGCCGTTGAAGCCGCTGGCTTTGGAGGGTATGGACTCGCGGCTGATCCAGGTCCTGATCGACCGGCGCGGCCCCGCGGCGGCCCCGTCGCTGCCTCGTGGTGGCGGCTGGTTATTCGTCGAGACCGGTGGCCAGAGCCAGGCCGAGGCGATCGCTGCCGCCGATGAGTTCGTCCGGGTCGCGCCGGCGACCGGATCCACCGATTCGACGGTGGTGATCGGGGAGAGCGCGCGCCGGCTGTGGCGAATTCGCGAGGACGGCGCTGGACTGGGTGGGCGAACCCCGGCCAATGCGCCGGCCTGGCCGGGCTGGGAGGACGCGGCCGTGCCGCCGGAAAATCTGGGCCGGTACCTGCGAGAATTCAACGTGCTGCTCGGCAAACACGATCTGGACGGCCTGATCTACGGCCACCTGGGTGACGGTTGCGTCCACGTCCGGCTCGACTTCCCGCTGGCCGAACGGCCCAAGTCCTTCCGCGAGTTCCTGTTCGATGCCGCCCACCTGGCCGCTTCCCACGGTGGTTCGATGTCCGGTGAGCACGGCGACGGGAGGGCCCGCAGTGAACTCCTGCCAGTGATGTACTCGCCCGCTGCGATCGGGCTGTTCTCGGCGGTGAAGGCGATCTTCGATCCGACCAACCTGCTCAATCCTGGGGTCCTGGTCGACCCGGCACCTGTGGACGCCGACCTGCGCTTGCCGCAGGCGTTGCCGATCGAGGGTCCCTCGCTCGGCTTCAGTTACCCCCATGACCGCGGCTCTTTCACGACCGCGGTGCACCGGTGTGTCGGGGTCGGGAAATGCCGGGCGGACCCCACCGCGGCGGGCGGCGTGATGTGCCCCTCGTACCTGGCCACCAAGGATGAAACCCATTCCACCCGGGGTCGGGCCAGGGTGCTGCAGGAGCTGGCCAACGGCAGCCTGATCACCGGCAGCTGGAAGTCGCCAGAGATCAGCGAGGCGCTCGATCTGTGCCTGTCCTGTAAGGGCTGCGCTTCGGACTGCCCGGCCGGCGTGGATATGGCCACCTACAAAGCGGAGGCGCTCTACCAACGATATCGGCGGCGCCTGCGGCCAGCCTCGCATTACCTGCTGGGCTGGCTGCCGCGCTGGGCGAGGCTGGCGACCCGAAACCGGGTGGCGGCCGGCCTCGCGAACGCGTCGCTGAAGCCGAAACCGCTGGCAGCATTGGCGAAGCGGGTCGGTGGCATCGATGATCGCCGGCCGCTGCCGGAATTCGCACGGCAGTCCTTCCGGCGCTGGTTCGCCGAGCACCCGGTGGCTGCCGGTGATCCGGTGATGCTGTGGCTGGACACGTTCACCAACGCCTTCTCGCCGGAGGTCGGGATAGCAGCCGTCCGGGTCCTGGAGGCGGCCGGATTCTCGGTGCGGATTCCCGACAGCCAAGTCTGTTGCGGGCTGACCTGGATCTCGACCGGTCAGCTCGACGGTGCGCGCAAGCAGCTGAGCCGCAGCTTCGACGCTCTTGACGCCGCCCTGCGCGACGGCATTCCGGTGGTCGGGCTGGAACCTTCCTGTACCGCGGTGTTCCGATCGGATGCTCCTGAGTTGCTGCCTGCTGACCCCCGCGCCGGAAAGGCGAAACTGGCTGTCAGGACGCTGGCGGAACTGCTGACCGAACGCGGCTGGACACCGCCCTCGCTGGTCGGCGTCACCGCGTTGGCCCAACCGCACTGTCATCAGCATGCGGTGATGGGGTTCGCTGCCGACCGAGCCCTGCTGACCGGTGCCGGCGCGGCGGTCAGCACGGTCGGCGGTTGCTGCGGTCTGGCCGGGAACTTCGGTGTCGAGAAGGGTCATTACGAGGTGTCGGTGGCGGTGGCGGAGCATGACCTGTTGCCGGCGGTCCGAGCGGCCGGGGCCGGCACAGTGGTCCTGGCCGACGGTTTCTCCTGCCGAACTCAGCTCGATCAACTCGCAGACCGTTCTGGCCAACACCTGGCACAGTTGCTCGCCGGACGATTGGACCAGCCATGACCAAGGGATTCGTGCCGCCGCCCTACCCGTACGACCGTCTCGATGCAGTCATCGCGGTGGCCAACCGGTTCGACGGTGGCGCGGTGGATCTGTCCATCGGCACCCCGTGTGACCCGCCGCCACCGGAGGTGATCGCGGCTCTCGCCGATCCGGTCCGGGCCAGAGGGTATCCGCCGTCCATCGGTACCGCCGCACTGCGGGATGCGGCTGCCGGCTGGATCACTCGGCGGCTCGGGGCCGAGGTGGATCCGGCCACCCAGCTCGCTGCGTGTGTCGGGACGAAGGAATTCGTCGCCTCCGTCCCGCAGTACCTCAAGCTGCGCACCCCGGATCGGGACACGGTGCTGTACCCGGCGATCAGCTACCCGACGTACGAGATGGGTGCGACGCTGGCCGGACTCCGTGCCGTGCCCTACCTGAGCCTGGCTGACATCGACCCGGCCGACGCGGAAAGGGCTTTGTGTGTCTGGGTGAACTCGCCGGGGAACCCGACCGGCGAGCTGGCGGACCTCGGCGAGGCCGCGGCCTGGGGTCGAACTCGGGGCATCCCGGTGTTGTCCGATGAGTGCTATGCCGAATTCAGCTACGCAGCACCGCCCACCACCATCCTGCGGGCCGGCACCGCGGGCGTGCTGGCGGTGCACTCGTTGTCCAAGCGGGACAACTTCGCCGGCGCCCGGATCGGTTTCTATGCCGGTGACGAGGAACTCGTGCACTACCTGCGCGAAGTTCGCAAGCACGCCGGGCTGATGCCGCCCGGCCCGGTGCAGAACGCAGCGATCGTCGCACTGAATGACGATGCCCACGTCGAGGCCCAGCGCGCACGCTACTGGTCCAGGATGCAGCGGTTGCGCGACATTCTGGCCGTGCTCGGCCTGTCGGCCGAGATGCCGGCCGGCGCATTCTATCTGTGGTTCGGCGCGCCCGAGGGCAAGGCCTGGGACTGTGCGAACCTGCTGGCCGAGCGGGCTGGCATCGTGTCATCGCCGGGAGAGTTCTACGGCAGCGCGTCGACCGGATTCCTGCGGCTCGCGGCGGTGCAGCCGGACGACCGCATCGAACTGGCCGCCCGCCGAGTCGGACTGTGACCCGCA
>JAVEEN010000277.1 GCA_030840445.1 Pseudonocardiales bacterium | reverse complement strand
AGGAGAAGGTCAACCCGTGGAAGGAGACGTTCGACACCGGCTGGGAGATGGTGCCGTTGAGATCGATGAGGTCTTGCAGGCGCGGCACGGTCACCGTAGCGGTGGCCATGCTCTGCCCGGCTTTGGGCATGTAGTACAGCTCGTGCGTCGACTGATCGAGATACCACTCCCCCGGGGTGTTCAGCAGCTCGTGCGCGTTCTCGAGCCAAGTCGGGTTCTGTATCTCCTGTCCTTGGTGGAGGTTTGCGTTGTGGAAGCAGGGTTGTTGCATGGTCATCGTGGTTCCCACGATTGACTGGACGGGGCAGCGGTACATCATCCATCCCCAGCGGCTGACAACTTCGATATCCGACTGGTTCTTCCACGCGTCCAGGCTGGTGTCGGTGATCGTGTAGCCGGTCGCGGTCTTGGTGAAGCCAGCCGGGTTGTCCGTTCCCCGCGCGCGGGTTTCGAGCTCACCGTTGACGTAGAGCTGGCGGGTGTCGAATCCGAGGTGCGTCTTGTACACCGTGCCGGTGGAGTCGACGGCGCTCCAGCCACTGACGGTGGCACCACCACTGATCACCGGGTTGGCGCCGGGCGCCGCTTCGTAGACAACTCGGTGCCCGTTGGTGCCGGAGTCGGCGCTGGTCAGGGTAAAGGTCGAGGCGAGTGTGTAGGTCCCGCCGAGCAGCTCGACGTCGATGTCGGATTGCATGTTGCGATTGATGGATCGCACCCGGTTCCGTGCTTCGTCCAGGGTCCGGAACGGACGGTCCGGTGTACCTGGGCCGTTGTCGTACCCCTTCGTGGGCGAGACGTAGATCTTGACCGGAGGCCGGCTTCGTCCGACGGCGGCTTGCGCGGGTGCTGCGATCAGGAACGTCGTAGCGACTGCGAGGGCGGTGAGCACACCGGCTGACACGCCTACTAGGCGCGAGCCGCGACCGGTGCTGCGTCCTGTCATCGACGTGCGAGGCATTGATCGTCCAATCGGTCGGCTGTGGATGACTGCACGCCGAACTAGCGAGTCGGGCGAAGGTGCCGGTTCTCGCGGTGCGGGCGTGCCTATGAAGGTGCGTGGCGTGCCTATGAAGCGGTGATGTCTCGTTCCGGAAGCTGAGTAGCGGCAGCGTCTGTCCGGCGTCCGTTGCCAACGTGGCCGCTGGTCGCGGTACGCGGTCCGACATTGAACAGCCGGTCGCGGATCTTGCGCTCGAACTGGTGCCGGGTGGTGTCGATGTGTTCGATCATCAGTTGCGCGGCTCGGCCCGGTTCACCCGCGGCGATCGCATCCGCGATCGCGAGGTGTTGCTGCCCGGCGACTTCAAGCGAACCGGGCGCGTCACCGTGGAACAACAGAACGTCCGATTGGGCGGCCAAGCGACGGACATTGGCCACTGCAGCGCGCAGGAACACATTGTGCGCGGCGATGCTGATGCCATCATGAAACGCGGCATCGGTTTCTGAGAACGACTCGCCGTCGCTTTGCTTGCCCGCCGCCAGGGACGCGGCGGCGCTCTCGCGGATGGCGCGGACCTCCGGCGGGGTCGCCAACGAGGCGCTCCGTCCCGCCGTTTCGGCCTCGATCAGCTGGCGGTAGTCCAGCAGCATCAGGACGTGGTCCATGCTGGTCGGTTGGAAGTGGGTGAGCTCGTCGCCTGAGAGCACTCCCGACGACGCGGCAACGAAGATGCCTGCCCCCTTGCGAACGCTCACTCGCCCTAGCGCGGCGAGAGTCTTCACGGCCTCGCGGGTGACGTTGCGCGTCGCTCCGAGCAACTCGGCGAGGCCCTGTTCGGTCGGTAGGCGATCCCCCGGCCGCAGGTTCTGCTCGGCGATGAAGTTGAGTACCTGCTCGGCGACCACCTCGTAGCCGGGACGGTAGCGCTCTGGAATGTCGTCGGCTGCTGTGTGGCCCCTGCCGGGAGATTCCATGCGCGCCACCCCTTCCATGAATAAGTCAGATCCTTGGTGGTTGCCACTATGGCATTCCGATATCAGGAATGGAAGAGCCAGATCAATTTTAGGTTGCGCAAGGCCGCTGCGACACACAACTTGTTCAGGGACGGGGCCACAGAGCGCCCCATTGCGGCGCCAGGGCGCGAGGCCCTTGCCCTGCTGCATCGAAATAGATCTGATTCTTCGCTGCTGAGGGATCTGGATCGACACCCGCTCCGAATAGCACCCATGTCTGCCTCCTCGCTGCTTCGATCTGTCCGGCGCGCGTTGCTACCGGCACTGTCAGGGCTGCTCGCGGGTGCGGCCGGACTGTCGGTCGCGCAGCTCATCGCCCAATTCATCGAGCCCAACTCCTCGCCGGTCATCGCCGTCGGCGGGGCCGCCATCGACGCGACCCCGACACCGCTGAAGGAATATGCGATCCGGAACTTCGGGACGAACGACAAGCACGTCCTGCTGACCGGCATCCTGGCCGTCCTTGCCCTGCTCACGATGGCAATCGGGATTGCCGCGGCTCGGCGGTTCATCGCCGGGATCGTGCTCGTCGTAGCCCTCGGCGTGGTCGCCGTCACCGCAGAGCTACGCCGACCGAATGCCACCGCGGCCTACCCGATTTCCACGTTGACCGGCCTGGCCTGCGCGCTCGGTCTGCTCTACCTGTTGATCCG
>JAVEEN010000242.1 GCA_030840445.1 Pseudonocardiales bacterium | reverse complement strand
CTGCTGCAGGAGAGCGCAGACATCTTCATCGGCTCGGGTGTAATGCCAGCGGACCGCGCCGGTCAGCGCATCCCGGCCATTGACGGTGTGGCCGGAGTAGGTGACGACAATTCCGTTGGAATAAGGGTTTCCGCCCGAGGGATGGTCGGTGGTGCGCCATTGCAACGAGAGCGAAGCGGCGGTGCTCGCGGTCGGCACCGGCGCCGGCGCTGCTGCCGTGGCATGCGACACCTGGTTCAACTCGCCACGGGCGTAGGCCAGTTTGACGCCCACGAAGACCAGAATCACAACTAGGGCCAGGATCGCGGCGTACCCCGACATTGCCCGCCGATTTCTCGCCCGATAAGCCGCCAGTGCGGGATGCGGTGCCGGCATCCGTCCTGCCGGGGGCGTTGCTTGCCTCACGTCGTCTGGGTCGGCCACGCTGCCATCCTGACCTAGCTGGCGGTGCTGCTGCCAGCCGAGGCGGTGGCTGACGCCCCGTCGCCGGCGACCGGCGCGCCCGAGCGGGTCCGGCGTCGACGGCGGTTGCGGCTGGCCGCAGACGATCCACGCTCGCTGGCGGGTGCGGTACTCGACTCGCCGCCGGAGGACGCCGGTGTGCCGTCCACGCCGCTGCTCGAGGCGGATCGGGTGCGTGAGCGCGCCCGTCCTGGCCGACTGCCTGAGGTGGTGGCCTCCTTGGAACCGCCGGCGTCGCGGCCTGACCGCTTCTTCGGACCGCCGAGGTCTTCCACGGCCTCGGCGTCCAATCCGGCCCGGGTGCGGTCCCGCCGTGGAAGCACGCCCTTGGCACCGTCGGGAATGCCGAGTTCCAGAAAGAGATGCGCCGACGTGGAGTAGGTCTCTGACGGCTCGTGGAATGGCAGGTTCAGCTGGTCACAGATGAGCTTCCATTTCGGCAGGTCATCCCAATCGACGAGGGTGACCGAGACGCCCGACTTTCCGGCCCGCGCGGTGCGTCCGATGCGGTGGACGTAGGTCATCGCGTCTTCCGGGCATTGGTAGTTGATGACGTGGGTCACATCGTCGACGTCGAGCCCGCGCGCGGCGACATCGGTGGCGACCAGCACGTCGACCTTGCCCGAGCGGAAGGCCCGCAGCGCCTGCTCGCGAGCACCCTGCCCGAGGTCGCCGTGTACGGCCCCGGCGGCGAACCCGCGCTCGACCAGTTCATCGGCCACTTTCTGAGCCGTCCGCTTGGTCCGGCTGAAGATCATGGTCAGACCGCGGCCCTCGGCCTGCAGGATCCGGGTCAGCACCTCGACCTTGTCCATGGCGTGCGCCCGATAGGCGAACTGCTCGACGTGCTCGGTCGCCGGGATCTCGGTGTCCGATTCGGCACGGATCTGCATCGGCTGGTTCAGGAACTGGCGTGCCAAGGACACGATGGGACCCGGCATGGTGGCCGAGAACAACATGGTCTGGCGGGCCGCCGGCAGCATGGCCATCAGTCGCTCGATGTCGGGCAGGAAGCCGAGGTCGAGCATCTCGTCCGCCTCGTCGAGTACCAGGCAGTTGACGTTGCCCAATTGCAGGTGGCCCTGCTGGGAAAGGTCCAACAACCGACCGGGGGTGCCGACCACGACGTCGGCGCCCGACCGAAGTGCCTCGATCTGCGGTTCGTAGGCGCGCCCGCCATAGATGTTGACGACCTTCGCTCCGAGCTTCTTGCCCGCAGTGCTGAGATCGCCGGCGACCTGCACCGCCAGCTCTCGGGTCGGCGCGATGACCAGTGCCTGCGGGGCGGCACCCTTGTCGCTGGGCACCTTGAGCCGGTTCAACAGCGGGACGCCGAAGCCCAGCGTCTTGCCGGTTCCAGTCCGCGCTTGGCCGATCAGGTCTTGGCCGGCCAGCGCGATCGGCAGGGTGAGTTCCTGGATGGCGAAGGTGTGTTCGATCCCGACCGCCTTGAGCGATTCGATGATCTCCGGCCGTATCGCAAAGTCCGAGAAAAGGGGGCTCTCGGGCTTGACGGGAGCGGTGGCAGCGAGCGGGGCGGCTGACTCAGTGGCAGCGTCGGTCATGTGGTGTTATCCAATTCTGCGTAACAGGTGCTGTTTCGAGTGGGCACCTGCGGCGCGGCCGTTGCAATCGGCCGCCAGCGCGGCAGAGACCCGCTAGGACGTGAGGCTGGCCGAGTAGACAACCGGCGACTCAATGGTCAGTCTACCGCCCGGCCAGCCGACAGCCGGTCATCCGGGCGATAGCGTGGCCGGGCAGGCCGGTGAGCGGTGGCCGGTTCAGTCGAGGACGAGGAGATATGGGCAGATGACCGAGGTTGATCGGGCTGCGATCCTGGACTTGCTCGGCGTGCTGGCGTACGGGGAGCTGAGCGCCTTCGATCGGATGGCCGGCGACGCGCGCATGGCGCCGACGATGGCCCAGCGCGCCGCGCTCTCGGAGATGGCTGCGGTCGAGATGAGCCACTACGCCAAACTCGCGGCTCGGATCTCCTCGATGGACGCCGATCCGTTCCAGGCGATGGCGCCCTTCGTGGAGAGCTTCGAAACCTTTCACGCCCGGACCGAGCCGAGGACGTGGGGCGAAGCCCTGGTCAAGGCTTACGTCGGCGACGGCCTGGCCGCGGACTTCTATCGCGAGGTGGCGGAGTTCGTCGACGAGTCGACCCGGGAGTTGGTGACCGAAGCTCTGGCCGATGCCGGCAGTTCCGCCTTTGCTGTCCGCGAAGTAGGAATCCTGATCGCCTCCGATCCCACCGCGGCCTCGCGGTTGTCGTTGTGGGGACGGCGCCTGGTCGGCGAGGCGATCAGCCAGACCCAACGAGTCGCCGCCGAACGTGACGCGTTGACTCGGCTCATCGTGGGAGGCACCGGCGGACTGGCCGAGATCGCTCAGCTAATCGACCGGATCACCACCCGGCACACCGAGCGGATGACCGCCATCGGATTGTCGAACTGAGCGCTCAGCCCGCGACGAAACCGACGCGCCGAACGTCGGCCTGGGCGATCTCGACGTAGGCGATGAGGTTGGCGGGCACGATCACCTTGCGGCCGCGTTCATCGGTGAGCGACAACTGGCCGTCGACACTCTTGAGAGCGGTGGCCACCAGCTCCTCGACCTCGGCCGGAGTCTGGGTGCTCTCGACCGTGATCTCGCGGGGAGTGTGCAGAACGCCGATCTTGACCTCCACGAGAAGCCTCCTGATGTTCGTAGCTCGATGGCTGGCCACTCGGCCGGCTGACTTCACGCTAGTCGAGCGGGGCCGCTGTCACCGAGCCGGCGGCCTGCGCCCTGAGCGAACGCAGGGCTGCACCCGCTCAGATCTGCGGCGTGGAACCGTGCAGCGGAAAGTGCGAAATGCCTCGCCACTGCAGCGTCTCCAACAAGCGCACCGCCTCGGCCTTGCTGACCGGACGATCCGCGTCCAACCACCAGGTCGCGGCGATCTGGGCCGCTCCGGTCAGCGCCACTCCGAGCAGTTCGGCCTGTGCGCGGGACAGGCCGGTGTCCGCAGCCACGGTGTCGGCGACGGCTTGCATGGTGAGCCGGGCAACCCGATCGACTCGCTCCCGGACCGCGGGCTCGTTGCCGAGATCGGATTCGAAGATCAGCCGGAAGGCGCCGTCGTCGCCACGATCCTCGCCGTCGACGAAGTCGAAATAGGCCGTCATGACGTTGTGGATGCGAGCCCGGTTGTCGTCGGTTTCGGCCAGCGCGCTGCGGACTCGTCCCACCAGTTCCTCGGCGTGCGTGTCGAGCAGCGCGAGGTACAGATCGAGCTTGCCCGGGAAGTGCTGGTACAGCACCGGCTTGGACACCCCGGCGCGCACGGCGATGTCGTCCATCGCGGCGGCGTGGTAGCCGTTGTTCACGAAGACTTCCTGGGCTGCGGCCAGTAGCTGCTTGCGGCGCGCCGATCTCGGCAGCCGGGATCCCCGGGAGCTGTCGACTATCTCGGTCATGACGACCCTTCTCCTGGCTCCGGCGGTCGATGCCGAATCTTACCGGTCAGTAGTCTGGGCGGCGCGAGCGCAGGCCGGTCGGCCTGGCGGCAGGGGAAGGTGGAGGCGGCGAATGAGTGCTTCGACGACCCGCATGAACCTTGGGCGCCGGTTGAGCTCGAGTCGGCGATCCGGCTCAGGAACTGCGCCGAGGCCTGCCGCATTGGCCTCGCCGACCGACTATCCACTGGCTCGGCCGGACCCGGACCGGCCACCCTGGCGGGGTGAGTTCCACACGGTTGCCGCGACCGACGTGTTCGTCCGCGAGACTCCCGCGACCGGCCCGGACGCCGAGCCGGCGCTTTACGTGCATGGCCTGGGTGGCGCATCCACCAACTTCACCGATCTTGCCGACCTGCTGTCGCCGTGGTTCGCCGGACGCTCGATCGACCTGCCTGGATTCGGCCGGTCGGGCCCACCAGTCGGTGCGGACTACTCCCTCGACGCGCACGCCCAGATCGTGATCGGCTACCTCGAACAGTCCGATCGTGGACCCGTACACCTCGTCGGCAATTCGATGGGCGGTGCGATCTCGATCAAGGTCGCGTCGAGCCGTCCCGATCTCGTTCGCACCCTGACCCTGATCTCGCCGGCGGTGCCCGATCTGACACCACGCAGGGGCGCCGACCTGCTGATGGCGCTGCTGCTGGTCCCCGGGGTAGGTGTCCGGGCGTTGCGCAGGATCGACGCCGACACCCCCGAGCGACGGGCGAGGGCGATCGTCAACCTTTGCTTCGCGCATCCGGAACGAGTGCCGGCGAACCGGCTGGCCCAGGCCGCTGAAGACATCCTCTCGCGCCGCGAACTACCCTGGGCCCACGACGCGTTGCTGCTGTCCTTTCGGGGTCTGGTGCGGAGTTACCTTGCCACGGGGCCCCGCTCGGCGTGGCAGCGGATGACCGAGGTCACGGCGGCCACTTTGGTGGTCTGGGGAGCGCAGGACAAGCTGGTAGACGTTTCACATGCGCTACGGGTTGCGACCGCGATTCCGGATGCCACCGTCCTGGTATTGCCGGACGTCGGTCACACCGCGCAGTTGGAAGATCCGGTGAGCACCGCCCGAGCGATTTTGTCGCTCCGCGGGCGCGCAAATGACGGGCGCGACACTAACCATGTGGGAACCTGACCAGGTGAGTTCCCCCTCGGCACCCGAACGGGAGCGGCAGATGGCTGCCAATGGACGGGCCGCGGGCCCGCCTCCGCCGAGCCGGCCACCGCGGTCGGCCGCCTCTGGTGGATCGAGCGGACCGACCCCGAAGCCGCATCCGACCGTGGGCCGCCATTGGCGCCAGTTCACTGAGCGCTATGGCTGGCGTGCCTATGCCCTGCCCGTGCTGGTGGTGCTGACCGTGCTCGCTCTGGCCACCACCAATTCCCCCAGTGCGGTCAAGGAGCGGCTCATCGGTGGCGGGACGCCGTCGACGACGTCGGCAACCGGCGGACCGGCCGTCGCCGCCTCCAACGGACAATTGAAGTCCGACGATCCCGGCGCCGGCGCGCTCAACTCCGTCCTGCCTGCGTTGGCGCTGCCTCCGGGCCCCGCGTATACGACGACGGGTAGGAGCACATACGCCACGATCGCCGGCAAGTCGAAGGTGATCGGCAAGGGCACGCTGCACAAGTTCTCGATCGAGGTGGAGAACGGTGTGACCGGCGTGGACCTGACCAGCTTCGCCAACACCGTCGTGACCGCGCTGAGCAATCCGCAGTCCTGGATCTCCGACGGCAAGACGGCTCTCCAACGCGTCGACACCGGCCCGGTGGACTTTCACGTCACCCTGGTGTCGTCGATGACCGTGCGCCGGCTCTGTGGCTATGACCTGCCGGTGGAGACATCCTGTTACGACGGCGCCGACACCCGGGTCGTACTGAATGTTGCGCGCTGGGTCCGTGGCGCGAAGGCCTACTCCAGCGACCTCGCCACGTATCGGTTGTATGCGGTGAATCACGAAGTCGGTCATGCCCTGGGCCACAACCACAGTCACGAGTGCCTGGCCAATGGTTTCGCACCGGTGATGATGCAGCAGACCATCGGTACCCGTATCGCGTCCGGCAAGATCTGCCAGCCGAATCCGTGGCCTTATCCCACGGGCGTCAAGGATGCACCCGGGCCCGAGGAAGCCGGCAGCGGGCCGGATCTGGAGTTCTACAAGGGCAACTCGTCCTGACAGCTCGGCTTCCGGCCGCCGGACCAGCACGCCATCGGCGGCAGCTCATCGGCCGGCGGACCTTGCCGGATGGGCGTCCGCGAGCCCGATGGGCCAGAATGGGAATCGCCGGGTGCGGTTCCGGCGTTGTGGCTCTAGATCATTCAGCACAGCTCATTCGCAGGCGCCTGCCCTGCCCTCGGAAGGACCTGACTTCGTGTCTCTACCGCCGCTGGTC
>JAVEEN010000240.1 GCA_030840445.1 Pseudonocardiales bacterium | reverse complement strand
CGAGATCCGGCAGCAGGCCCACGTCGAGCAGCATCTTGATGAACGTGGCATGGCTGAAGAAGCGGATGTGGGTCGCATCCAGCAACCCCGCGGGCTGGTACATCGGGTCGGCGCGGAGCAGCGCCTTGACGATCGAGAAATGCGTGATGTTCGGAACGCACACCAGCACCGAACCCTCCGGCGCCAGCAGCGTGCGAGCCGCCCGCAGTACCGCCTCGGGGTCATACAGGTGTTCCAGGACGTCACCGAAGATCACGCAGTCGACGCTGCCGGGCTCGATGTCAGGGAACTCCCGTTGCAGGTCGCAGACCCAGACCTCGTCGAGCCGCGTCCTCGCGACCTCGGCAGCGTCGACATCCCACTCGATGCCGATGGCAGTGCGCCGCGGATCCTGCTGCTTGAGCTCGAATCCGAGCCTGCCGCGAGCACAGCCGACCTCGACGATTCTCAGTGCGGTGGAAGGGACCTGGCGATAGAGACGCTCGTTGAACCCGTCGTAATACCCGGCGGTTTTCGGCTGCTTGAGCACGGGGCCACACTAGCCCACGGCAGAGCGGGACCGAGCCCGCAGGGAGCTGGCACAACTGGAGGCCGAGCGACTGGACTAGCTGCTCGGCGGGGACCGGGGCTAGCCGTCCACCGCAGCCTCGATCTGGGCGATCTGCGCGTCAACAAAGTCGCCGTCCGTCATGGCGGCGGCTTCACCGTCGGTCACGCCCTGGTCGTCGACGGGGGCCAGACCGTCGGCTAGAGCCATCCGCTGTGGCGACGTGCTCACGACCGGACGTGGTGGCGGGTCAGCTCGGTGTGTTGGAGGGCGACGGGTGGCCGAAGGCGTCGCCGAGTCCGGTGAGGTCGATCGTGCGTCGGGCCTGTTCTGGGACATGATCGGTTAGTGAACGCAACACCTCCAGCGCGGTGAGGATCTCGCGTCCGACCGCTGCTGCGGGGCGCATGGCATCAACGGATACCAGGATCCCGCGTTGGCCGTACCAGGACAGGATTGGGTGCGTCACCTCGTGGTAGACGCCAAGCCGGGTGCGAATGACGTCCTCGGTGTCGTCGGAACGGCCTTCCAATGCGGCACGAGCCAGCAGCCTACGCACGAGCTCGCCGTCCTCGGCTTGTAGGTGCAGGGCCACGTCGGCGGTCATATCCAGCTCGAGAGCGATCCGGTAGATGGCGCGGGCCTGCTCGATGTTGCGAGGGACGCCGTCCAGGACGTAGCCGGTCCCGGCCGCCTTTGCTGCGGCCAGCGCCTGCCTCACCATGTCCAGGACGACCTGGTCAGGAACCAACTCGCCGCGTTGCAGATGTGTTTGAACTGCCCGACCCAGCTCACTCTGTCGAGCAACATGATCGCGCAGCAAGTCACCGCTGGCCACGTGCGGAATGCTGAAGTGCGTGGCGATCAACGCGCCCTGCGTTCCCTTGCCCGCGCCCGGCGGCGCAATCATCAGCACCCGCATGTTGAACTCCTCGCTCCTAGTCGGCGACGACCGCCCGGACCTAACGGTATGCGTTGGCGGGCGACGCTCGAGGTGGGAGGCCCAGGCCTTCGGCCCCGGAGACCTGCCCGCGCTGCTAGCGCCACTGGCCGCGAGGCTGCTACTTGCGGGTCTGCCTTGACCGGCGAAGGATTCGTGCTGAGGTGGCCGCGGCTGCGGGCCGACGCGCGGTGCAGCGACGGTGGACAGGGTCGGCCGACCACCCTTCTACGGCAGAGCCGAGGCGCTACGCCCCGTGCGAGGAGGAACCATGTTCATCCAGGTAATCCAAGGAAAAGTAGCCGACGAGGCTGGACTGCGTCGCTCTATGGATCGGTGGAAGGAGGACCTGCAGCCAGGGGCGGTCGGCTACCTGGGTACAACTTCGGGCACGTGTGAGGACGGTACCTTCGTGGCGCTGGCTCGCTTCGAGTCCGAGGAGGCAGCCCGGCGCAACAGTCAGCGTGCCGAGCAGGGGGCCTGGTGGGCCGAAACCGCCAAGTGCTTTGACGGCGAGGTGACATTCATGGACTGTCCGGACGCCAGCACCTGGCTCGCGGGTGGCTCAGACCAGGCCGGCTTCGTTCAGATCATGGAGGGCCATACCAGCGACGCCAACCGGATGCGGGAGTTACTGACCCAGGCCGGGGACCGGATCCATGCGTTGCGTCCAGAGATCATCGGCGGCACCTTCGCAACGTATGGCGACGACGGCTATGTCGAGGCGATCTACTTCACCTCTGAAGCGGAGGCTCGCGAACACGAGAAGATGGAGATACCAGACGATATCCGGCCATTGCTGGAGGAGGAACAACGGCTCAGCGGCGAGGTTACGTACCTCGACCTGCACCAACCGATGCTCGTCTCGGCCTCCCGTTAGCAGACTTGGACGCGGGATCCCGCGCGTTGGTCGCCTGGATTGGCGGTAACACTTGGCCAAATCCTTCGTTATGTGCTGTCGAGACGTTGTCAGAACGGACGACTAAGGCGGGCGTCGCCACGCCCGCCTTAGCCGATCCGCGAGCTAGTCCGCGAGGCTAGCCACCGGCTTCGGTGCCCTGACCACAGCGGCTACCAGGACGAGCGCAGCGACCAGGAACAAGGTGGACACGACGAAGGCGTGATCAGCGCCGTAGACGAACACATGGTTCAGCTGCGCCGCCGGGCTTGCGCCCGGAACAGGGTGGCCGGCGGCGTACTTGCTGGCCGAGCCGAACACGGTCACCAGCACCGCGACGCCCAGGGTGCCGCCGAGTTGCTGGGTCACATTGACCAGACCCGAGGCGGCTCCGGCATCCTGCGGGGCGACACCGGCGAGTGCGGCCGAGGTCAGTGTCACGAACGACAGCCCGTTGCCGGCACCGAAGAGCAGCAGGCTGGCCAGGATGTGCGGGTAGCTCGAGGCCGCGCTGAGCTGGCTCGACAACAGCAGACCAATCGCCGACAGACTGACGCCGATCAGCATCAAGGCCTTACCGCTGAAGCGGTTGACCAGTACCCGGCTGGCGAGCTGGGACGAGGCGAACACCGTCAGCGGGATCGGCAAGAACGCGAATCCGGTCTGCAGCGGGCTGTAACCGAG
>JAVEEN010000198.1 GCA_030840445.1 Pseudonocardiales bacterium | reverse complement strand
GAGGCCGTTGGCGGCAGGCCGCTCTGGGACACTGGGGCGGTGACTGACCAGCCTGCCGGACTCGAGGACGCCAGGCTGCTCGGTCCGGTCGAGATCCGGGAGCTGGCCGGTCGATTGGGAATCCGTCCGACCAAGACCCTCGGCCAGAACTTCGTGCACGATCGGAACACCATCCGCCGGATCGTCCGGGCCGCTGAGCTGAGGCCGGACGATGTGGTGCTCGAGGTCGGCCCGGGGCTCGGTTCCCTCACATTGGGCCTATTGGCCGCCAGCGGCCATCTCACGGCCGTGGAGATCGATGCCAGACTGGCCGCCGAACTACCGCTGACGGTGGCTGCCGGTGCTCCCGAGCTGGCGGCGCGGCTGTCGGTGGTGGTGGCCGACGCCCTGACGGTGACCGGATTACCCGATCCGCAACCCACCGCCCTGGTGGCGAACCTGCCGTACAACGTCTCGGTGCCGGTGCTGCTGCACCTGATGTCGATGCTGCCGTCGATCCGGCACGGCCTGGTCATGGTCCAGCTCGAGGTCGCTGATCGGTTGGCCGCCCCGCCTGGAAGCAAGGTCTACGGGATCCCTAGCGCCAAACTGGCCTGGTACGGACCCGCCCGCCGGGTCGGCGTGGTGCCGCGCAACGTGTTCTGGCCGGTGCCCAACGTCGAGTCCGGCTTGGTCCGGTTCTCGCGGGCCGAGTCGACCGGACGGCCCGACGTCACCCGCGAGGAGGTGTTCCGGGTCATCGATGCCGCCTTCGCGCAGCGTCGCAAGATGCTGCGCTCGGCGCTGGCCGGCTGGGCAGGGTCGGCGGCAGCGGCCGAGCAGGCGTTGACAACGGCCGGGGTGGATCCGACGGCTCGGGGCGAAACGATCGACATCGAGGCCTTCAGCCGGATCGCCGCCAGCCGGCTGAACGGCTCGGCCTCGCGCTAGCTGCGTTCGTCGACGCTAGCTGCGTCCGTCGAAGAGACTGGTGACCGAGCCGTCCTCGAACACCGCCTTGATGGCGCGCGCGACCAGCGGCGCGATCGACAGGACGGTCAGCTTGTCGAACTGCTGCTCCGGGCGGATCGGCAGGGTGTTGGTGATGATCACCTCGCGAGCCCGGCAGTTCTTCAGGCGGTCCGCGGCGGGTTCGGAGAACACCCCGTGGGTGGCCGCGATGATCACGTCGGCGGCACCGGCATCGAAGAGCAGGTCGGCGGCCTTGGTGATGCTGCCACCGGTGTCGATCATGTCGTCGGCCAGGATGCACAGCCGTCCCGCCACGTCACCGACCACCCGGTTGGCCACGACCTCGTTGGCCACATTGGGGTCGCGCGTCTTGTGGATGAAGGCGATGGGCGCGCCACCCAGCCGGTCAGCCCATTGCTCGGCGGCCCGTACCCGGCCGGTGTCCGGGGAGACCACGGTGAAGTTCTCGCCGGGATAGCTGTTCGCCACATGCGAGGCGAGCAGCGGCAGGGCGAAAAGGTGGTCGACGGGACCGTCGAAGAAACCCTGGATCTGTGCGGTGTGCAAGTCGATCGACATGATCCGGTCGGCGCCGGCCACCTTGAGCAGATCGGCCATCAGGCGCGCGGAGATCGGCTCCCGTCCCCGGTGCTTCTTGTCCTGGCGGGCGTACGGGTAGAACGGGGCTACGACGGTGATCCGCTTGGCCGACGCGCGCTTCAACGCATCGACCAGGATCAGGGTCTCCATCACCCACTGGTTGATCGGCACGGTGTGGGACTGGATCACGAACACGTCGCAGCCGCGGACGGATTCCTCGGGACGGACGAAGATCTCGCCGTTCGCGAAGTCCCGCGCGGTCATCGGCGTGATGGTGACGCCCAGGTGATTGGCGATCTCGTCGCCGAGTTCGGGAAAGGCCCGCCCGGAGAAGAGCATCAAGCTCTTGCTGCCGGCTAGGTGAAGTGTGCTCATCGGCCAGGGGTCTCCGTATCACCGGTTTGCAGGACGTTCTCGGCGGCATTCAGTCCGGACGGATCGGGCCCGGCTGGGCCGACTTGGGGTGCGTCGACTTCGGCTGGGTCGACTTCGGCTGGGTCGACTTCGTCGGAATCCGGCTTGCCGCCCGACATTCCCACGGTAGCTGCTGCCGCCGCTGACACAGTGCCGGCCGCCTGCGCGGCTGCCGCGGCGGGTGTGCCGGCGCGCCGGCGTTCCACCCAGCCTTCGACGTTGCGCTGCTTCGCGCGGCCGATCCCGAGAGCCCCTGCCGGGACGTCCTCGCTGATGACCGAACCGGCCGCTGTGTAGGCACCGTCGCCCACCCTGACCGGCGCCACGAACATGTTGTCCGCGCCCGTCCGGGCGTGGCTGCCGACTACCGTCCGGTGCTTGTGGACCCCGTCGTAGTTCACAAAGACGGTCGCTGCGCCGATGTTGGTGTGTTCACCGATGCTGGCGTCGCCCACGTAGCTCAGGTGTGGGATCTTGGTGCCGGTGCCGATCTCGGAACCCTTGATCTCCACGTACGTTCCGACATGTACCTGGTCGGCGAGCACCGTTCCCGGCCGCAGGTAGGCGTACGGCCCGATGTTCGCGCCGGCGCCGATGACGGCCTGCCTCGCGACCACCCGATCGAGGACGCTGCCGGCGCCGACCTCGGTGTCGGTCAGTGTGCTGTCCGGGCCGATCACCGCGCCGCCGCCGATCGAGGTCGAGCCCTCGAGTTGGACGTTGGGTTTGAGGGTGACGTCGGGGGCGATGACCACCGTGGCATCGACCCAGGTGGTTGCGGGGTCGATCACGGTCACGCCGGCCCGCATGTGTTGCTCGAGCAGGCGATCGTTGTAGAACCGGTGTGCGGCGGCCAGTTGGACCCGGTCGTTCACGCCGGCGGTCTCGGTGGCCGGGGCCTTGATCGCGCGGACCGCACGGCCCTCACGGACGAAGATGCCGACCACGTCGGGCAGGTACTCCTCACCTTGGGTGTTGTCCGTGGACAACCGCCCGACGGCATCTCGCAGCGCCACGGCCTCGAAGGCGTAGACCAGCGCCGATACCTCGGCCACCGCGCGTTCGTCGGGACTCGCGTCCTTGTGCTCGACTACGCGGGCCACCGATCCGTCCTCGGCCCGGATGACCCGGCCGTACCCGGTGGGATCGGTCAGATCGCTGGTCAGCAGGGTCGCCGCAGCGCCCGTGGCGTGGTGCTCGGTGAGGAGCGCGGCCAGGGTCTCGCCCCGCAGCAGGGGCGCGTCGCCGGGGATCACCAGCACAGTTCCTGACTCGGCACCCGGATCCGGTCGCAACCGTTCCAGCGCGACGCGCACCGCGTGGCCGGTGCCGTTCTGTTGCTCCTGCACCACCGGCTCAGCCGAAGGTGCGATCGTGGCCAGGTGGGCGGCGACCTCGTCCCGGCGGTGTCCGATGACGACGGCGGTCACGTCCGGCTCCAGTTCGCCGACAGCGGCCAGGGCGTGCCCGACCAGCGAACGTCCCGCAAAGGAATGCAGCACTTTCGGCCGGGCCACGGACTTCATCCGGGTGCCCTCACCGGCGGCCAGAATGACCACCGTGAGTGGCTGACGCGCGGACCAGGCGTCGGTAGCTGTCACAAGACACGAGACTATCGGACGACTGGTGTTCACCTCTTCTTCGGCGACGCACAGACGTTGCTGGGAGACTCGGACTCGAACCGAGACTGCACGGCACCAAAGGCCGGCGGGCTGCCGATTACCCCATCTCCCACCGAGCAGCGCATCGCTCCGGCGTTCGACGGAAGATGTGTCACTCGACCGCGACAGCTTACTCACTGCATCGATAGTCGGATTATTTGCCAAACCTACGGTTGCGTAGGTTACGCTGGCGTAGGTAACCCGGTGGCCCGGATGGCGGGCCCGAAATCCGGTTTGCGACCTATCCGACTTGTCCGCCCCATTGGGAGGCGAAAGCCGTATGACCGTTGTTGAACAATCCACCGCTGAGTCCGGCTCCGGGCGTGAATTCGCGCAGGCCGAACGGGATCTACAGGACCTGCGGGAAGCGCAGCCCGGCGGCAAACCGGTGCTGGCCGGTCAGAAGGCACGGGGCGAGCAGACCGCACTCTACATTTTCGTGATCCTTCCTTTCCTGGCCTTGGTGGCCGCGATTCCGTTCGTCTGGGGTTGGGGCATTGGCTGGACGGACGTCGTCCTGGCTCTGGTCTTCTACTACGTCTCCGGCACCGGTGTGACGGTTGGCTTCCACCGCTACTTCACGCATGGCGCGTTCAAGGCCAACCGGGCGCTGAAGATCTATCTGGCCATCGCGGGATCGCTGGCCATCGAGGGTCCGGTGATCCGCTGGGTTGCCGACCATCGCCGGCACCACGCCTTCTCCGACCGGGAAGGCGATCCGCACTCGCCATGGCGCTTCGGAGAGTCGCTGTCCGGTCTGACAAAGGGTTTCTGGTACGCCCACATCGGCTGGCTTTTCGATACCGAACAAACCAATCAGGACAGGTACACCCCTGATCTGCTCGCTGACCGGGACCTGGTCAGGATCGACCGGCTGTTCCCCCTGTGGGTGGCTTCCACGCTCATCGCACCGGCCGTCCTCGGTGGCCTGATCACCTGGTCCTGGGCCGGCGCCCTCTCTGCATTCTTCTGGGCCTCATTGGTCCGGGTAGCACTGCTGCACCACGTGACCTGGTCGATCAACTCGGTCTGCCACATGATCGGTGACCGCCCGTACTCCTCGCGCGACAAATCAGCCAACTTCTGGCCGTTGGCCATCCTGAGCTTCGGGGAGTCGTGGCACAACAGCCACCATGCCGATCCCACCTGCGCCCGGCACGGCGTAGATCGCGGGCAGCTGGACACGTCCGCCCGGATCATCTGGGCCTTCGAGAAGTTGGGCTGGGTCACCGCGGTCCGGTGGCCGAAGCGGGAGCGCTTCGACAAGCTGGCCGCCCGCAAGATCGCCGAGAACACGCCGGCCTGATCTTGATCCTGCCGCTGAGTTACCCGAAAACCCGGCCAGTTACGCCAGGCATGCCGTGACTGGCCGGGTTTCGCGTAACTCAGCGCAGTGAGGAGCGGGTCAGTTGACCACTCAGCCGAATGAGGGACGGGTCAGGTAACCGCGGAGCGTCGGGCATAGGCCGGATCGGCGTAGGCCTCGGTGGCGAGCACGTCGTGCAACGCTTGCATCGCGTCGAACACCGCGGTGTGACTCAGGTAGAGCGGCGTGACGCCGAGCCGCAACAGATCCGGCGCCCGGAAGTCCCCGACCACTCCCCGAGCGATCAGGGCTTGGCAGACCTGGTAGGCGTGCGTCATGCGCAGCGACACGTGCGAACCCCGCCGGTCATGCTCCCGCGGTGTCAGGACCTCGACGCCGAACTCGGCCAGAAACCGGTCCGCGTAGCTGATCACCTGGTCGGTCAGGGCCAGCGATTTCGTCCTTACCTCACTGAGGGAAACGTCGTCGAAAGCGTCGAGGGCGGCGTCCAGGGCGAGCATCGACAGTAGCGGTGGCGTGCCGATCCGGGCCCGTTCGACCGAGGACGCCGGGCTGTAGTGCTGATCGAGCTCGAACGGGGATCGGTGACCGTGCCAGCCGGTCAGAGGCAGATCGGTACCGGCCAGGTGCCGTTCGGCGAGGTAGATGTACGCCGGGGCGCCCGGCCCACCGTTGAGGTATTTGTAGGTGCAGCCGACCGCGAAGTCAGCTCCGATGGCGTCCAGAGACACCGGCATCGCGCCAGCGGCGTGGCACAGGTCCCACAGCATGACCGCTCCCGCGCCGTGTACCGCGCCGGTGATCGCCTCGGCGTCGAACAACTCGCCGGTCCGGTAGTCGACCAGGCTGAGCGAAGCAACCGCGGTCCGATCGTCCAGATGCTGCGGCAGTTCGGACGGATGAACCCTGATGACCTCGAGGTCGAACAATCTCGCGACCGACTCGGCGATGTACTGGTCCGTGGGGAAACCGCTTCCGTCGGTGATCAGGGTCCGGCGTCCGGGTCGCATCCGGCAGGCTGCGACGAGGGACTGGAACAGTTGTACGGAGGTCGAGTCGCCGCACAACACCTGGCCGTCCGCGGCACCGATCAGCCGACCGATCCGGTTGCCGAGCTTGGAGGGCAGCGCCCACCAACCGTTGCCGTTCCAGGACGTGATCAGATCGGTGGACCATTGACGCGTCAGGGCGTCGGTCATGGCCTCGGGCACGGCGGCCGGCATCGCCCCGAGCGAATTGCCGTCCAGGTAGATCAGCCCGTCGGGTAAGCAGAATCGGCGCCGCGCGAAGCCCAGCGGATCAATGCCGTCGGCGTACTTGGCGTCCGCTCGAGAAGGGCTGAGCGGCACGCCACTGATGGCCTCAGAGGACACTGCGTACCTCCCACAGATCGACGAACACCGGCGTGTCCACGGTGCGCTTGAGCCAGGCCAGCCCGGAGGATCCGCCGGTGCCGGGCTTGGCCCCGAGAATGCGCCGGACCGCCGTGTAGTGCACGAACCGCCAGGTCGAGTGGCGTTCGGCCACCGCGGTCAGGGTATCGGCCAGCGTGGTCAGCTCGTCCTCCCGCTGATAGACCTGCCGCCAGACCTCCACCACGCCGGCATCCGGTTCGACCCAGTGCTCGCGTATGTCGCGGGACAGTACGGAGTCTGTGACGGGCAGGCCGCGCCGCGACAACAGGGCCAGGGTGGCGTCGTAGATCGACGGCGCATCGAACGCGGCCTGCAGGCGGGCGTGCACGGCCGGCATGCCGGCGTGCGGGCTGAGCATGTGAGCGTTCTTGGCGCCGAGCAGGAATTCCAGCTGCCGGTAGCTGAAGGACTGGAAACCCGAGGCCTTGCCGAGCGATGACCGGAACCGGTTGTATTGCACCGCCGACATGACGGACAGCAGTTCCCATGATGAAATCAGCGAATTCTGCGTGACGACGCAACGTTGCAAGGCGGCCAGGGCCTCCGGCAGATCGTCGCCGTTCAGGCGGTCGATGGCTCGTTCGAGCTCGTGGATCAGCAGGTTGAAATGCAGTTCCATGATCTGAGTCGCGACCACGAAGGTCACTTCGAGGGGCTCGGTGGTCTGCGGGTGAATGAGGTCGTGCAGCACGTCGGATTCGGTGTAACGCACGTACGGCGTCCGGCCGGCGTACGCCAGATCGGGCGCGTCGGCATCGAGAGTGGTCATGCCTAGATGATCCAAGGCAGCGCCGCCGGAGGGAATGTCAGGCGTATTGCGATCTGGCTGCTGGGCTTACAATCGTGACGCAGATTCCGCCGATCAGTGAACGATCATGAGGTAACCCGATGGACGCGGTCGACTGGCGAATTCTCGCCGAGCTGCAGGCCGATGCCCGGCTCTCGCAGAACGAGTTGTCCCGGCGGGTGAACCTGTCCGCGCCATCGGTGGCCGAACGGGTGCGCCGGCTCAGCGACGCCGGGGTGATCAACGGCTACAGCGCTCGGGTGGATCCCGCTGCGCTCGGGCGTCCGGTGCAGGCCTTCGTGCAGCTGGACTGCTACGGGCCCCGGTGCATCCTGAAGGATCCGGCGGTCCTGGACTGGCCGGAGGTCCTGGAGTTGCATCGGGTCACCGGTGATGGTTGCTCGTTGTTGCGGGTTGCGGTCGCCGACATCGGCCAGTTCCAAGATCTCGTCGACCGGCTGGCCTCTTACGGCAAACCGACCTCATCCTTGTTGCTGGCCAGCCCGCTGGCCTGGAAACCGGTGGAACCGCTCGGCTGACTCGCCGCGCTCAGGCGGCCGCGACGGCGGCGGCGAATCGGGCGAGCCGGTCGCCCTGGATCCGGGCCGCAGTCAGTTCCACGTCCCCTGGGCGGTCCGAGCTGCCGCCTGTAAAGCCGGCCCCGTACGGGTTGCCCGATTGCTTGTTCAGATGCGGGTCACCGTAGCCGAGCGGAACTACGAGCGAACCCCAGTGATAGAACGTGCTGTTCACGGCCAACAGGGTCGTCTCCGGGCCCCCTGTGCGGTGGAGCCAGTGGTGATCGCGGTGCCGTCTCGGCGACCCGGCGCAGCCGCACCTCGGCCCCGTGCTCGGTGGCACCGGCCGCGAGCGCTGGCCAAGGCGTGCAACTTTCCGGTCGCCGAGTAGTAGATGACGCTGATCCGGGCGGTAATAGTGGCCTCCTCGATGTCGAGTGATCCTAGAGAAGAGGCAGAGAATGGCCTCGAACCCCGATCCTGGGGCCAGCGTTGTCGCGTTCGGCGCCCGGATGGTTCCCGGGTGCTCGTGATTGGGACCCACGGCACGCCCGGCCAGACCCGAGCCATCATCGGTGTCGATGATTCCTATCATGGGTGGCGGTGACGGGAGGACCTGGATGATCGTCAACGGTCCCATCAGCAGCGGTTCGTACGCGATCGCCGGCGCCGGAAATCCGCCCGGTCTGTTGCCCGCCCGCGAGCAGATGGCGCTCTCACTCGGATGGCACATCATTCTGGCCTGTTTCGGGGTGGCCTTCCCGACCATGATCTATGTGGTGCACCGGCGCGGTATCCGGCGCAATGACCCCATCGCCCTCGGACTGGCCCGTCGCTGGTCGAAGGTGTCAGCGGTCCTGTTTGCCATCGGTGCGGTGTCGGGCACCATCCTGAGCTTCGAAATGGGCCTGCTGTGGCCCGGACTGATGGGCCGGTTCGGAGACGTCTTGGGGTTGCCCTTTGCTCTGGAAGGCATTTCGTTCTTCGTCGAGGCCATCTTCCTGGGCATCTACCTCTACGGGTGGGACCGAATGCCACCACGGCGGCACCTGGCAATGCTCCTCCCGATGGGTTTTGCCGGGATCTTCGGGACATTCTGCGTCCTGTCGGTCAACGCGTGGATGAATGCGCCGACCGGTTTCCGGATCGCCGCCGATGGCACGGTGACCGACGTCAATCCCTGGCGGGCGATGTTCAACGACGCGGTGTGGCTGCAGTTCGCGCATATGTGGGTCGGCGCTTTCATGCTGGTCGGATTCGTGATCGCCGCCGTGTATGCCGTGGGAATGCTCAAGGGACGGCGGGACGAACACCATCGAATGGGTTTCACGGTGCCCTTCGTGTTCGCCACGGTCGCGGCATTGTTACAACCGCTCGTCGGGCACATTCTGGGCCTGCAAACCGGCGATCGTCAGCCGGCGAAGCTGGCCGCCATGGAACTGAGTCTCAATACCGAGCCGAAGGCGCCGCTGAACGTAGGCGGGTTCCTGGTCGACGGGCACCTGCGCTGGGCGCTCAGCATCCCTCGCCTCGGTTCGATCATCGCGCGCAACTCGTTCACCCGGTCGGTGCCGGGGCTCAACGACGTGCCGGCTGATCAGCGTCCGCCGGCCAACCTGGTGCACTGGTCGTTCCAGAGCATGGTGGGCATCGGCACCGCGCTGGCCCTGCTGGTGGCACTGTTCTGGTTGGCGCGCTGGCGTAAGCAGGACCTGCTGCAACGCCGCCTCTTCCTGAGGCTTGCGGTGATCGCCGGTCCGTTGGCGGTCATCGCTCTGGAAGCGGGATGGGTGACAACCGAGGTCGGTCGGCAGCCGTGGGTGGTCTGGCACATCCTCAGGACCGCCGATGCCGCCAGTCCCAGTCCGTGGTTGTGGTTGAGCTACGCGGTAGCGTTCGTCGTCTACGTCGGCATGACCATCGGCGCGGTCGTGGTGCTGAGGTCGATGGCACGCCGCTGGCGTGCGGGCGAGGAAGACCTGGCCACGCCTTACGGTCCCGGTGCAGGGCCCGCCGACGACAGCGCGCCCAGCGACAGCACGTCCGGATACCCCGCCGCCGGTGACGACACCGCCACGAGCACCCTCCGATGAGCCTCCCGGTCGTGGTGGCCATCGCGATGTTCGCCGGTGTGGTGGTGTACGCGGTTCTCGGCGGGGCCGATTTCGGATCGGGATTCTGGGACCTGACGGCTGGTAACGCCCAACGCGGCGGACGGATCCGGGTGCTCATCGATCACAGCATCGGGCCGGTGTGGGAAGCCAATCACGTATGGCTGATCTACGTGCTGGTCTTCTGGTGGACCGCCTTTCCCAGGGCGTTCGCCGCCGTTATGACCACGTTGTTCATTCCCTTTGCCCTGGCGCTGCTGGGCATCGTGCTGAGGGGAGCGAGCTTCGCCTTCCGCAAGTACGCCGCGACCCTGTCCCAGGCGCGGCTGTTCGGGGCGATTTTCGCCTTGTCGTCGGTGATCACCCCGTTCTTCCTGGGCACGGTTGCCGGCGCCATCGGGTCCGGTCGTATTCCGCGAGCGGGACACGGCCGCGTCATATCCTCCTGGCTGAACCCGACCTCCGTGGTCGGCGGCCTGATCGCGGTCGGCACCTGTTCCTTCTTGGCCGGCGTTTTCCTCAGCCACGACGCCAGGAGTTCGGGGGACTTCGCGCTCGCCGAGTCCCTGCGACGCCGGACACTGGTGATGGGGCTGATCACGGGCCTCATTGTGTTGGCGGGTCTCATCCCGCTGCGTTCGGACGCACACACCCTCAGCCGGGGGCTGCAGGGTCGCGCGGCTCCGCTCGTCGTGGTTTCCGCGGTGGCCGGACTGCTCACCCTATGGCTGCTCTACCGTCGTGCGACCGGCGCAGCACGGTTCAGCGCGGTGATCGCCGTCGCGGCGGTGGTGATCGGCTGGGGTGTGGCGCAGTATCCCTGGCTGCTCGTCGACCAGCTCTCGATCACCGACGCCGCGGGTGCCCACGCCACCTTGCAGGCCCTGCTGGTGGTGGTCGTAATGGCCGCCCTGATCGTGGTTCCGGCCCTGAGCTACCTGCTGTGGCTGACCCAACAGCAGGCGTGGCATTCCCCGGTGTCCGGGCCGCGGCCAGGGCCGGATCGTCTCCAGACCTAGCCCGTCGGTGCTTACTGAGACACTGGGGGTTGTGACTGACATCGAAGGCAGGCCCCGGATCAGGATGACCGGCAAGGAACGGCGGGAACAGCTGCTTGATGTGGGTCGGGCCCTGTTCGCGGAGAAGGGGTTCGAGGCCTCGTCGATCGAGGAGATCGCAGCGCGGGCCGGTGTCAGCAAACCGGTGGTGTACGAGCACTTCGGCGGTAAAGAAGGCCTCTATGCCGTCGTAGTCGACCGCGAGATGCGCAATCTGATGGAGCGAATAACCGCAGCGCTCACCGGTGACAATCCCCGGGCGCTCGTGGAACAGGCCGCTCTCGAGCTGCTGACCTACATCGAGGAGGAGACCGACGGCTTCCGCATTCTGGTCCGGGACTCGCCGGTGGCGTCGTCCTCGGGAACGTTCTCCTCGTTGCTCAACGACATAGCCAGCCAGGTCGAATACATCCTGGTGCGCGAGTTCAGCGACCGCAAACTCAACCCGAAGCTGGCCGGCATGTACGCCCAGATGCTGGTCGGCATGGTCGCGCTTACCGGCCAGTGGTGGCTCGAGGTACGCAAACCCAAGCGCGAGGAGGTCGCCGCCCATCTGGTCAACCTCGGCTGGAACGGCCTGCGCGGCCTGGAGGCGAAGCCCCGGCTCTCCATCCAGGACTGAAGCCGCACCGGCCAGCGGTGGCGACTTAGGTCGGTTCTGAGTGAAATAGCGTTAGTACCCCGTTCGTTGTTCATCTTCCCGTCATCGGGACGTCGGTCTTAGACCGAACTCTTAGCTCGTCACAAGCGAACACGGATCTAATACGGGCAGGCGGGACCGGACGAGGTGGGTGCACAGCACATAGGCCGGGCCACGCCGAGGTTCATCTTCCTCACCGACCGGTCCCAGCGCAGCGTTCAGCGCGATGCAGGGTCGGCTCCGGATTTGCGGCTCGTGGGCCGCGTCGCCTGGCGGATGCTCGCTGCGAACAATCGTCCGATGGGTCGCTCCGCCGTGGCTTTCGAAGGTCTCGACGAGTGTTTCGAAGCAGCCATGAGCCTGCATCGCAACGTCGACCGAACGACCTTCGCGGCCGTGTTCGGAGCCGAGTCCTCGCGCTGGGGCTGGAGTCTGCTGCTGGACGGCGAGCGGGTGGCGGTGTCGGCCCACCACTACCACCGTCGGATCGAGTGCCTGCGCGGGCTCCGGCAGTTCCTGGGATCGCTGGCAACAGCGGTGCCCCAGATCGGCGAGGTCCGGCACATCGGACCGAGATCGTTGGGCGTTTACGACCAGGACGGCGATCGACTGCTCGGCGCCACTGGTAGCCCGATTTCCCTCGGAGTCATGCGGCCGATTTCCGGCCTGCATCGGGCGGTCCTATGATGTCGGCTCCGGACGACGTCATCGCGGTCCGGGGCACCCTCGGTCCACATTTCCAGCTCTATGCCGCCGGGCCCGGAGAACCGGTCAACTGGCGGTTGCTGAGCGGGAACAATCGCGACCTAGGCCGTGGCCAGGCTGCCTGCGAGACCGCCGAGGAATGCCGTACCGCGCTCTCCGAACTGCTGTCCGAGCTGTCCGACTGCCAGGGTGTCGTCCGCCCGGGCGCACCGAACCGGTGGATGTGGGCGCTCCGGTTGCGCGGCGTGGTGGTCGCGGTATCTGGTCACGACTACGACCGGCAGATCCGGTGTGAGCGTGCTCGTAGTCAGTTCATGGTCTACGCACCGACCGCGCCCGTGGATGCCGTCGTGATGTTCACGTCCGCGCGGCGCAGCAG
>JAVEEN010000157.1 GCA_030840445.1 Pseudonocardiales bacterium | reverse complement strand
TTCCGGTCCCGATGGCGAACAGGTGTGGGACGGTCAGCGCGAATCGTCCGTTGATCGCGACGTCAGGCGAGGCGTCGGAGTTCATCACGACCAGGCGATAGCTGCCATCGTTGATCTTCCAGGTGATCTTGGGGTCCGGCCCGCTCGCCTGCGCTGTCCAGAACTTCTGTGTCGCTGGCGCTTGGGGTTGCGTTGTTCCGTTCTGCCGATCGGTCGTGAGCCGGAACGGGTCGACCTCGAGGTCGGTAACCCTGTCGACCGGGGCGCCCGCCAGGTAGCTGTCGACGGCCGCCGCGGGGCCGACGCCGATGAAGACGTCACGGCCGGTGCCGTGTGCTGACAGGCTGAGGCTCGGCTTGCCCACGGTGGTGGCGATTCCGTTGGTGTTCTGGATGGTGTCCATCGGAGCGACAAGGCCGAGGGTCGGAGTGGCGGCACGTTCGGTGCCGGACCTGACGGTGTCGGACGAGCCGAAGACTGCTATGAGGGCGCCGCCTGCGAGGGCTGTCGTTGCACCGCCGACGAGTAGCAGCGCACCGAGGACGATGAGCATGATGCGCTTTGCCATGACGTGCTCCTTAGGGACGGGATTGAGTACGGATCGCGGCCAAAGATCGGCTGACCGCCCAGCCGAGCGCGGCGCCGCCGACAACGTCCAGTGGAAGGTGTGCGCCGACGTACATCCGGGCAGCTCCGACAGTCGGGGCGAGCAGCACCGGCAGCGGCCACGCCGCCACTCCAAGGGAGTGGTACGCCTCGTAGCCGAGCGCCATTGAGACCGCCGCATGGCCGGATACGAAACCGTTGCCGGTTGCCGGCTGACCGCGGACGACCAGTCCAGTCACCAATCCTGACGGGCGTCCTCGACGCACGATGCGTTTCACTGCCTTGGCGACGAAGTACGCGGTCAGTCCGGATGCCGCAAGTCTGGCGGCGAATTGTGGCCGTCCAGAGACTATTGCGCCAGCGGCGCTGAACAGGGGTGCGCCGAACGAGCCCAGTTGCATGACGGTCCACACCGGGGCGTGCAACGCATCCGGCAACCGGTTGAGCTGCCGCGTGCCGGCGTGTTCCCAGGCTGCTACCTCGCGGCTGCGGGCGGCGATCACGGTTGCGGCGAACGGAGCCCAGATCAGGCAGGCCCGAGTGGCCGCGGATACGCCGGTCATGGCGCGTCCATTGCCGGTTCGACCTCGACTGATTCGGCCGGGTCTCGTCGCCCCCGGATCGCCTGCAGTAAGGCCGGCCAGCCCAGTGCCAGACCGGCGCCTAGCAGCCCGCCGGCGACGACGTCGGAGAGCCAGTGCGCCCGCAGATAGACCCGGGAAAGTGCCATCAGGAATGCGAATATGACGGCGCGAACCTCCCAGCGCCAACGTGAAGGCCCCGGTGGCAGCAGCACGACGACAAGGCCTACCGCTGTCACGGCGCCGGCGATGGCGTGGCCAGATGGAAAGCTGGCACCGGACGTGGAGATCAGGCTGCCGGGCGGCCGCGGCCGGTCGTATGCCGATTTCAGCGTGCCGATCAAGATCTCAGACGTCACCACCGCGAGGACGAACGCGGCGAGTTGCACGAAGTGACGACGGACCGCGAGTACTACCACGGCGGCGAACCGGATCGGCCAATTGACCCACACGCCACCGGCCAAAGATAGGCCCTCGGCGAGCAGCGTGGTGGGGCGGTTCCGCGCGGACACCGCGGCCCGGCGCACCGCATCGTCGACGCTCTGCACGCCGGCATGAGTGGACGGTACGGCCACCAGCACTCCTAGCAGGACCGCCGCGGCGAGCAAGCAAGCTGACACCAGCAACGCTCGACGATGGTTCAGGATCATGTCTGGGGACGTCCGAAAGCCAGCCGCACCGCTCCGCCTACCGCGAGGCCGAGAGCCGCCCCGCCGATGATGTCCAGCGGCAGGTGAGCGCCGACGTAGACGCGGGCCAAGCAAACGAAAGCAGCGAGGGCCACGGCGGCTACCCGGGTCCGGCGGCCGAGATATGGCCAGGCCAGCACCACGAGCAGTGTTACAACCGCCGCGTGTCCTGAGACATAGCCGCGACCCAGCGCCGCGGTGCCGCGGATCCGGACATCATCGACAAGCTCCGCCGGCCGACCTCGCACCACGATCTTCTTGACGACCTTGGCCAGTTCATAGGTGGCCAGGCCGCCGACCATGATGCCGGCGGCCAATCGCCAGCGGCGAAACGCGATCGCGACCACCGCAGTAACTGGGACCACGATGATGTTGCCTAGCTGCATCACCGTCCACACCACGATGAACGGCAATATCGTGTGCGCGTTGATCAGGTGAAAGACGGTGCGCTCAGCGGCGGAGATACTGTGCGTGTCTACCGGCAACGACGACAGCACGAGCAGCCCCACGCCACCCACGATCAGCAGGGCGTCACTGGCCGTCCGCACGATCGGCCTGCGAACCGGCTTGTGCTGGACCGCAGTCATGTCGTCGCCGTCCCAGCAACCAACGGTGTTTCCGGGACGAGGGCTGTTCTGGGCGCTGTACCGGGTTCCAGCCGCCAGGACTTGTTGCGCTTCCAGAAGAGGTAGCAGCCGAGTCCGATCGGTATCGGCAGCACGAAGGTTAGCGCGCGGAACAGCAGCACGGACGCGGCGACTTCGGGACGTGGGCCGCCCGCGGCGACCAGACCGGCGATCAGGGTGATCTCGACCACGCCGAGGCCGCCGGGAGTCAGCGGGATGGCGGTGAGCAGTCGGGCGAACGCGAACACCGCGAGGACTTCGATCCAGGACACCTCCCGTTGGGACACCCCGAGATGGCGCAGCGTCAAGAGCAGGACGAGATACAACGACACGTGGCTGACCAGCGTGGCGAGCGAGATGAACGGCCAGCGTGCCCGCACCAGCAACGCGGTACGGCTACGGAACTTGACCGTCGCCTTGTCCCAGCCTTGTACTGGTGGCCGACCGAACGGCTTCCGTACCGCCGATGCGGCCGAAGCCGCCCATAGTCCGATGCGCCTGGCTGATGACTCACTGCTGAGCAGCATGCCTAGTGCCATCAGGACCGCGACGAGGGCAAGGACTCCGATGAACGCGGCGGCGATGCGGCCACCACCGGGCTTACCTTTCAGGGCTAGCAGAGATAACGCCAGCACGGGCATGCCGAGCTTGGCGAAGTTGTTCCACAGGCCGGACACCACCAGCGACACCGACGTCCGGTTCCGGGAAAAGCCCCAAGAGCTGTTCATCGAATAGGTCAGTGCCATGCCGATGGCGCCTCCGCCGGGCACCGTGTTCGACACGGCAGTGGATGCTTCGGTGGTCAGCGCGGCCTGCCGATATTTCAGGCCCGGCATGGTGGATACGACCACGAACCAGTAGGTCGCAAGGTTCCACGCGGCGACGAGCCCCAATGTCGTCGCCTCCAGCCAGGTCATTGACTTGATCGAGGACCACACGGCGGAGATGGACGTGTATTGCGGCAGGAAGTACCAGAAGATCGCCACCACGAG
>JAVEEN010000127.1 GCA_030840445.1 Pseudonocardiales bacterium | reverse complement strand
ACCCGCCGCAACTCCAGCACCACCGACTCCACCCCGGCAGCCATCTGATGCGGACACCCCGCCGGCCGATGCGACCGATCCGACAACCCCTCCAGCCCCTCGGCCTCATACCGAGCCAGCCAGGCATGCAGCGTCTGCCGCGCCACCCCCGCCTTTTCCGCCGCCTGCTGCACACCCACACCATCGGCGATCACCGCCAACACAGCCTGATACCGCTGCTCCGCCACCGAAATCTCCCTCATCGAGGGAGTGTCAAGGATCAGCCGAAACAACTGTCAAGCATCAGCCGAAACACCGTAAAGCATCAACCGAAGACCAACGGTCAAGCATCACCCGAAGTAACACATTGGGGTTTGTGGGGCGGGTCGGGCTCGAACCGACGACCCAGGGATTATGAGTCCCCTGCTCTAACCAGCTGAGCTACCGCCCCTTTGGCGGGCGCCTGTGCGCAGCGAGGCTGCTCCCACGACGTCCGTCTGAGCTGTATTCAATTGTGAGTTCCGCACCCTCGTGACCGCCACGTCGCACCGAGGCACGTTGAAGCTTGAAACAGGCTAGCTACTGCATTCCGAGCGCGTCACATCGCCTCACCACAACCAGGGAGTTGGCGTCGCCGATAGCCCTTTCATGCTGCGTTCGATATGGTGCCTGGACGACCCCGTACCGAGTGAGAACCCACCTGCGGCGGTTCGTGTAGGACCTGGACTCCGCAACGTCGGACGACCCGGTGAGCGTCTGGAACTCCTGATGACCCGAAACACCGTTTACCGTTCCATGCACGATCTCGGCCTGGCCGCCTGGTTCGGCGGGACGCTCGCCAACGCCGTAGCGCTGAACACGGCCGCATCCGTCCCGTCCAAGGCGCGTGACCGAGGTCAGGTGGCTAATGTCGGCTGGGACCGTTGGACCCCCGTCAACGCCGCCGCAATCGGCACACACCTGTTCGGCGCCACCGGGCTGTTGTGGGCGAACAAGCAGCGCTTGGTCGGGCAGGAAGGTGTCGCTTCGATGGCTACGGCCAAGACCGGGCTCACCCTCGCGGCACTTGGCGTCACCGCCTACTCCCGGCTGCTCGGCAGAAGGGTGTCGGCACACGCCGACGTTCCGGTCGAGTCCGCGACGGCGCCGGCCGAGAACACACCCACCGACGTCGCGAAGGCACAGCAACAGCTACGGATGCTGCAGTGGGCCGTGCCCGGGCTGAGCGGTGCGCTCATCGTGATCAGCGCCTTCGCCGGTGAGCAACAGCGCGGGCACGAGGCATTGCGCGGCTTGCGCAATCGGTTCATGCCGTAATAGACGGCAGCTGCTACCTGCAGCTGATCGTGAGCCGCACGGCCATGCCGGGTCCGCTCAGCTCGACTCGGCCGCCTGGCCCAAGCGAAGCAGATCGAACTGCTGCAGCGCTGCCGGACTCTTCCTGGCGAGCCTGGCTGCCCTGAGCGGACCAGCAGCCGGCAGGTCACAACAGTTTCACCCGCCGCGGTACCCCGGTTGATGAAGTGATGCGGTGGTAGATGAGCGGTGCCGAAGGCTAGCAGCCCCGCTCGCTGGTTCGTGCGTCACGTGGGCATGCGCCAGTCAGCGGGCGGTAGGGCATGCTAACTCGGTGTTCCTGCCCTCCCGTCGCCCGCTTCAGGACCTGCCGGTCGAGGTGCTGGTGCTCTCGGCTGTCGCCTTTTGCGTGGCCGCCGGCTTCGGGATCGTCGCGCCGGCCATCCCGGTGTTCGCTCGTACCTTCGGGGTGTCACGTACCGCCGCAGCCGCCGTAGTGAGTGCCTTTGCCCTGATGCGATTGGTCTCTGCCCTTGGCTGCGGAAAGCTGGTCAACCGGGTGGGCGAACGCCTGGTACTCGGGCTGGGCATCGGCATCGTCGCGGTAAGCAGCGCGCTGGCCGGTCTGGCCGGCAACTACGCGCAGCTCCTGGTCCTGCGCGGTGTGGGCGGCATCGGGTCGGCGATGTTCACAGTGTCAGCCAGCTCGCTGCTGCTCTCGGTCGCCGGGCCCGCGCAACGCGGGCGCGCGATGGGCACCTTCAGCGGCGGCTTCCTGCTGGGTGGTGTCGCCGGCCCCGGTCTCGGCGGTCTGATCACCGGCTGGTCGCTGCGGGCACCGTTCTTTCTCTACGCCGCGACGCTGGCCGTCGCCGGGACCGTCGGTCTGGTGATGCTGCCACGGCAGCCTCGGTCCGGTACACCCCACATCGACCAGCCGGAGCGTGGGACCATGTCCATCGGCCAGGCCGTGCGACTGCCGGCCTTTCGCGCCGCAGCCGCCGCCAACCTCGCCGACAACTGGGCCGCTCTCGGAGTCAGGGCGGCGATCGTCCCGTTGCTCGTGGTCGAGGTGCTGCATGCCTCCCCGATCTGGACCGGCATCGGCTTCACCGTTTTCACCCTCGCCAACATCACCACGCTCATCGTCGGCGGCCGGTTTACCGACCGCTCCGGGCGTCGTCCGGCGCTGCTCGTCGGCTGCCTCGGCAGTGCGGCCGGTACCGGCCTACTCGCGATTCCGCCATCGCTGCCGCTGTTTCTGGTGGCCATGATTGTCTTCGGGCTCGGCAGCGGCCTGCTGGACGTCGCCCCGGGCGCAATGCTGGGCGATGTGGTCAACGGCCGCGGCGGCACCGTGATCGCGGGTTACCAGATGGCCGGGGACCTGGGAAGCTTGGTCGGACCGCTGGTGGCAGGCGCCCTGACCGACAGCGCCGGGTTCGGAGCGGCGTTCGGAGTCACGGCCGGCGTCCTGGTGATGGCGGGAGCCCTCGCCGCGCGCGCCCCGGAAACGATAAGCGCGCAGCCGAGCAGTAAAGCCGCCTGATCGCTGGCACTGGCCGTCAGCACCTGCACGAAGGGGACTAGCGTCGTGACCGGAGGTTCCTCATGAATTTGTCAGCCAAGCTCCGTCGGATGCCCCTTCGCCTCGCCACGGGCGCGTTCATCCTCAATTCAGGCATCGGAAAGCTGAAGGGCGACGAACAGACCGCGCAGGGCGTGCACGGCATGGCGTCGGGCGCCTATCCCGCCCTGTCGGCCGTCGAGCCCAGCCGGTTCCTGAAGGTCGTCGCGGTCAGTGAGGTCACGGTTGGCGGCGTACTGCTCACCCCATTGATACCTGCAGCCGTCGCCGGCGCCGCCCTGACGGGCTTCTCGGCGTCGTTGCTCGGCATGTGGTGGCGGACGCCGGGTATGCATCAGCCGGGAAGTCCGCGGCCAACTCAGCAGGGCACCGCGGTCGCCAAGGATGTGTGGATGCTGGGTATCGGGCTCGGGTTGGTCCTGGACGCATTACTGTCGCGGGATAAGGTGGATAAGGACTGAACCGGGCCGCTGCCCGACAACGGTGCCGGCGCCTGGGCTGAGATCAGCGCCCAGCGGGCTGCGACGTCAACCGGTTCCCTCCCGACACGGCCAAGCAGTGGCCGAGGTCCGCGCTGCACCGTGACACGAGGAGTTCTTGTCGTGCCCACTGTCGCCGAAATGATCGTCACCGCGCTGGCTGAACAAGGCGTGCGAACCGTCTGGGGTGTAGTCGGGGACGCCCTCAACCCCGTTACCGATGCGATTCGCCGCGAGGAACGTATCGAATGGATCGGCGTCCGTCATGAAGAAGCCGGCGCCTTTGCCGCCGGCGCTCAGGCTCAGGTGTCCGGCACGCTCGGCGTGTGCATGGGCACGGTCGGGCCTGGCTCGATCCATCTGCTGAATGGCTTGTACGACGCCAAGAAGTCGCACGCACCGGTGTTGGCCGTCTGCGGTCAGGTTCCGTTGGAGGAACTTGGCAGCGACATGTTCCAGGAGGTCAACAACGACCTGGTCTTCTCCGATGTCGCTCTGTTCACGCGCACCATCACCTCAGCCGGGCAGGCCCCTATCCTGCTTGAACAAGCTGTTCAGGCCGCACTGAACGGGCCGGGAGTGGCCGTGTTGACGTTACCGGGCGATGTCGGCGGCCTAGCCCTGGACAAGGGGGCGGCGACCCCGCGCTTCGTGCAGGCCCATCCGGACACCGTGCCGGACGGTGCTGCCCTGGACCGGGCCGCCGAGTTGATCGACGGCG
>JAVEEN010000105.1 GCA_030840445.1 Pseudonocardiales bacterium | reverse complement strand
CGTTGACCAACGCCGCCAAGCACGCGCGCGCATCCGTCGTGAACGTCGAGCTCGACACCGACGACGCGATCTTGCGGTTGACGATCCGCGACGACGGGGTCGGGGGAGCCGACACCGGCCAGGGGTCCGGACTGGTGGGACTCCGCGATCGAATCGAAGCGCTGGGCGGCACGCTGGAGGTCACCAGCCCCGTCGGCCACGGCACCACCCTGCTGATCAAGGTCCCGCTCGGCGACCAGAGCAGCGCAGTATCGCCCGAGCCGTAACGGCCCAGCTCCCGCCGTGCCACACAGATCGACGGTCCGGGCGTCAACGCCCGAGTCGACCATGAGGTGAAGGCCAGCGCGGACGGTTGTAGCTGTCGCGAGTTTGACCTACGCCTCGCTGGGCTCGAGCTCGTCGGAACCAAGCAGCTGCTTGCCCTGGAGGCGGAAGAGGAGCAGGAACGACGGCGCTACGAGAAGCAGGACGATCACAGCCAGAACGAGCAGGGTATTAAGGGTCGTACTTGGAGCGCCGGCATCGCTCACGCTGAGGTCGGTTCCTGGCAGCACGATCGGGTATTGAGCGACCCCCCAACCCCACACAATGGAAGCCACGCCAAGCCAGGCCACCAATCGTAGGCCTCGCACGCGCTTGGTCGTGAGCTGAGTCAGCACGACCAGGCCACAGGCACCGGTCAGGATCACCAGCGGCAGGGCTCGACCGGTGAGCCGATCGAACACGTGCGGGTCCACCCGACCCAGCTCGATCAGTGCCGCCAATGACAGCACTCCGGTCGCGATTCCCGCGAGACGAGCCCGACGGATGAAGTACGTCTGCAACCCAACGTCGTGTCGTTGTGCCGCCTCTGCCACGAGATATATCGCGGCCAAGTACGCGCACGCACCCACGAAGAGGAGCCCGCAGAGAATGGACAGCGCCCCAGTCCAACTGGCCGCGCTTGCGCGGGTCGCATTCGCGGGAACTTTCCCGGCGGCGACACCCCCGACAACGCATCCCATGAAGAACGGGGCAATGAGGGAGGAGAATGCGAAGATCGCGCCGAGCGCACGGCGCGAAGCCAGCCGGTGGGCTTCCTTGGCGAACGCGAAGGCCGCCCCTCTCAGCACGACACCGAACACGGCAAGCCACAGGGGCACCGCGTCGGCCGACGTCACCGCAGCGAACGCCTCCGGATACGCCGTCCAGAACAGGACCAGACCAAAGATCAACCAGACGTGGTTGGACTCCCACACCGGTGTTATTGATTCCTCGATCAGCCTCCGTGGGCCTTCACCTCTGACATCACCTCCGGCGACGAGATTCCAGAAGCCTGCTCCGAAGTCCGCGCCACCGAAGGTCACGTAGAGCGTGATCACCGCCAAGAGAACACAGCCCACCAGCGCGGCGATCATGAGCGTTGCGCTTCGGTTGGAACGGGACGGGTCGCTGATCGATCACGTCCGCCTGGTGCGTTGCGGGCATCGATCACTCGCCAGCGTCGCGACATGATGCGCAGCATTGCGATGGTCGCGACGCCCAGAATCGTGTACAGGACGACGATCGCTGTCAGCGTCGGTACGACGTTGTTCGTGGTGGCCGCGTCGGCCGTGGTCAGGTGGTGATAGACGACCCACGGTTGCCGCCCCACCTCCGTGACGATCCAGCCGGACTCCATCGCGATCACCGCGGCGGGTCCGCATACGAACCCGAGCAGCCAGAAGATCCTGGACCTCGGAAGTCCGCGCCGTCGCCAGTAGGAGAACAGCCACCACAGGCCTGGTAGGAGCATGAGTGTTCCGAGTCCGACCATTGCGTCGAAGCACAGGTGGATCAGGGTCGGTGCTGGTGGTCGGAGGTCGGCCGGCACACTATCCAAACCGATCACCCTCGTGTTCGGCGAGAATCCGACGAGGATGGAATCCATGCTCGGTATGGGAAGTCCGCCGTAGACACGACCATTGAGATAGATGCCGCCGAGGTATTCCGGCACGTGGGTTGATGTATGACTCACGTACTCCATCGCCGCGAATTTGACCGGCTGGTCGGCGGCAACCGATCGCGCCGCGGTGTCGCCGATGAGTACCTGAACAGGTGCCAAGCACGCGGCGATCGCGAAGGGGATCGCGAAGCCGAGTCGGTGATAGCGATCGCGTCTGCCGCGCAGGTACCCGACTGCGTAGACGGACGCGGTAAGGAAACCGGCCACCATGTATGCGGCCACGATCATGTGTGGTGTCTCGTACGCAAATGCATGGTTGAAGAACACCTGCCATGGCTTCACCTGAACGATCTGGCCGTTGGCGAGCGTGAAGCCTCCCGGCTGATTCATCCAGCTATTGACGGCCACCACCGACATCGCGCCACCTATCCCGCTGATCGCGATAGGCACCCCGGTCCAGAAGTGCTTCCAGCCACCCAGGCGTCGCCAGCCGTATATGTAGATGGCGGTGAAGATGGCTTCCAGCAGAAAGAAGACGCCTTCGAACCCGAATGGCAGCCCGAGTACGGAACCGTACTGACGCATCAGGCCCGGCCACAGCAGCCCCATCTCAAAGGACAGGACCGTGCCGGTCACTGCGCCAACGGCGACGAGGACGCCGAGCACCTGAGACCATCGCCGAGCAAGCAGCAACGCGACCGGGTTGGCGAACTTCAACCCGATGAACTCGGCCAACAGCACGATGGTCGGCATGGCAATACCGATGCACGCCAGCACGATGTGGAACCCCAGCGTCGAGCCCATCTGCACTCTGGCGGGCCCGACACCACCTGCGGACGCCGCTAGCAGCGATTGAGCGAACGCGGCCATGACGAAACCCTTCCGGGTGGGATTGGACTCGCACGCAGGTCAGCGGATCGTCTGACCTGCTGGATCCTGTTTCATGGTCGTGCTCGCGACGATGCGCACCTTGAGATGCTTCATCAGCGGCTGGTCACTCTGTGCGCTGAAGTCGCCGATCGGGCACAACACATTCAGTTCCGGCATGTATCCAGCCGCGTTGCCTGCCGGGATGTCGTACGCGATAGCCCGGTAGCCGTAGACCTGCCTCGTCGATCCGTCCTTTGCGAAGCTCGTGATGTCAACGAAGTCGAAGTTGGTCAGCCCGCGCTCGGACATATCACGTTCGTTCATGAAGACCAACGTCCGTAGGTTCTTCACGCCGCGGTACCGGTCGTCGTTGGAGTAGATCGTCGTGTTCCACTGGTCGTGGGAGCGCATCGTGCCCAGGGTCAGGTAGCCGGCGGCCGGCACGTCGTCGTTGAGTGGTGCGTGCGAGAACTCCGCTGCTCCGGAATCGGTGAGAAACACAAGCTCGCGGGCAGGCTGACGAATCCGGAAGCCGAATTTGGTCCGGACCCGCCGGTTGAAGTCTTCGAAGCCGTCCAGTACCTCGGCCATCTTGTCGCGGATGTTGTCGTAGTCATCGACATAGTGCTGCCAGGGAGTGGCCGTCGCAGGCAGGCTGGCCGCTGCCATTCCCGCGATGATGGCGACCTCGGACCGCAGTGTGCGTGCGGCTGGTCGTTTCATTCCGCGAGACAGGTGCACCATGCTCATCGAGTCCTCGACGCTCGTGGCTTGCACACCTCCGCGTTGCTCGTCCTTCTCCGTGCGTCCGATACACGGCAGAATGAGCGCCGCCTTGCCGTGGACAAGGTGACTTCGATTGAGCTTGGTGCTGACCTGAACGGTCAAGTCACAGTTGCGCATTGCCTCGAATGTGAATCGGGTGTCCGGAGCGGCCATGACGAAGTTGCCACCCATTCCGATGAACACGGTGACCGCACCCCGGTGCATCGCCTCGATCGTGGCGACTGTGTCGAGGCCGAACTCGCGCGGCGGGTCGATGCCGCACGCAGCGGCGAGACGATCCAGGAATGCCGGCTTCGGGCGGTGATCTATCCCGCAGGTTCGGTTGCCCTGGACGTTGCTGTGCCCGCGTATCGGGCAGGGCCCTGCACCTTCTCGACCGATGTTGCCGCGCAACAGAAGCAAGTTCATGATCTCCCGAACAGTGTCGACGCCATGTTCTTGCTGCGTAATGCCGAGACACCAGCTGATGATCGTGCGACTCGATTTCTCGTAGACGCCCGCCAGCCGTCGCATGACTCGCTCGCTGACTCCGGAGATCCGCTCGAGTTCGGCCCATGTCGTTTCGGCGCACAGCGCAACGTATGCCTCGAATCCCTGGGTATGCCGCTCGATGAACTCCCGATCGATGGCCCTTGGATTGGTAGCCGAGGCCTCGATCGTTGCCTTGGCGACACCCCTCATCAACGCCATGTCGCCGGCGATACGCGGTTGGATGTTCATCGTTCCCGTGCGGGTCGGATGGAACGTCGCCATCGACATGATCTCGTGCGGCACGATGGTGTTGCGTGAGGCTGACTCGACGAGCGGGTTGATGTGCACGATCTGCGCCCCACGCCGGTAGGCCTCGGCCAGCGAGGTGAGCATGCGGGGTGCATTGGAAGCCGCGTTCACACCGACCACAAAGATGGCCTCGGCGTGCTCCCAGTCGTCCAGGTCCACCGTCCCCTTGCCCGAGCCGATGGCTGCTGTCATCGCGCGGCCGCTCGCCTCATGGCACATGTTCGAGCAGTCCGGCAGGTTGTTCGTGCCGAACTCGCGGGCCCAGAGCTGATAGAGGAAGGTCGGCTCGTTGCCTAGCCTGCCGGATGTGTAGAACGCGGCCTGGTCGGGATTTGTGAGGCTCTGCATGGCGTCACCGACGATCTCGAACGCTTCGGTCCACGAGATCGGCACATACTTGTCGGTCGCGGCGTCGTAGCGCATCGGCTCGGTCAGGCGGCCCTGGTCCTCGAGGGAGTAGTCGTCCCAGCCGGCAAGCTCGGAGACGGTGTGTGCAGCGAAGAAGGCGCGGTCTGTGCGCTTAGGTGTCATTTCCCAGGTGACGTGTTTGATGCCGTTCTCGCAGATGTCGAGGTGAAGTCCGTTGGTGGCGTCGGGCCACGCGCAACCCGGGCAGTCGAACCCGGTGCGTTCGTGGTTCATCGTCAGCAACGCGCGCGGACCCTCCACGGGTTCGTGGGTCCGAGCCAAGACCTTCGCGACGCTGCGCGCTGCTCCCCATCCGGCCGCGGGATGGTGATAGTTCTCTTGGCTGAACGGTTCGGAGTTGAGTGGTCCGCGTCCCGCGGCAGGTTGCGTCGGCGATCCGCCAAGCATCTCGGCCTCAGGGTGGAGTTCATCAGCCACGGCTCTGCCTTTCCACGCGGGTTTGCTGAGGTCTGAGCGTGGCAGCGCGCAGCGAAACTCCACATCACGCAACTTGACGGTTTGGCCAGGTAGAGAGGGCTGGTCAGGCTGAGCTGTTACGGCTCCGCCGAGGTCCCATTCTTGGCGTCGAACGCGGACGCGAGTTCCTGCGCCTGTCGTGCCGCCTCGGCGACGTCTTCCTGACTCCCGCCGCGCTGAGCGACTGCCACGCCAACGAGGAACGTGGCGATCGGCGCCGCTGTCTTGGTGACGTGGCGCGCCGCGTCCCGGGCAACGGCCAGCAGCAGAGTGACGTCGACCAAATCTCGGTCGACACCAAGCCTGTCAGCCAAGTCATTGACCCAACCCTCGAGGGCGGCCTCGCCGCTCTGGTTCGACTCGGACATCGCGGTTCCTTGGTGTCGCGGCTAGTACGTCCAGCAAAGCCAATGAACTCGAGGCAGTCAAGGTCTGGCATCCGCCCGCGGAACCGACTGTCGATCACACTGGACGCGTCACGTGCGCCTCAAGCGCGTCGGACCGCAATCGGTATGACGTGGCCTTCGCGTAGGAGCCCGTGGGGCCCGTCTGGCTAACTCGGAGCGGGAGGCCGGGCTCCGGTGACAATGAAGATGGTGCGACGCGCAACCGAGACCGCATGGTCGGCGTAACGCTCGTAATAGCGGCCCAGCAGCGTCACGTCAATCGCAGCCTCCGT
>JAVEEN010000092.1 GCA_030840445.1 Pseudonocardiales bacterium | reverse complement strand
CTCGTAATGAGAAGGTCTAGGGTTCGATTCCCTAAGGCGGCTCCAGTGCAGGTCCCGGATTGGCGGTTTCCAGGGATCCTCGCAACACGCGGGCCTTAAAACTGAAGCAAAGCGGCGAGGCGCTCGGCTGGGGTTTCCCAGTCGAGGGTTTTGCGTGGACGGCCGTCGAGCTCAGCGGCGACGGCAGCGAGGCGTGACCACCTACATCGACACGGTCACTACGGCGCCGAAGACCAATGCCGCCGCGGGTGGCTCGGGACGATCGGTCAACGTCCCTCCCGCTCGCGCGACTGGCGGCGGCGCCCCTGAAGGTGACTTCACGGTTGGTGAGCGTGGTTGGGAGCTCGTACGCAAGCAGGGCAACCAGGTTCAGATCTTCTCGCAGAGCAGTCGAAGAACGTGCTGCCACAAGGGCCCTCCGTCCCCGCCTACGCTGCCGGTGCCGTCGGCGCGACCGTGAAGCAGGTTCCGCATGGCATTATCGCTACGGCGGGCTCGGCGTACGGCATCGCCACGATCATCAAGGGCCAGATTGGCGAGGCCAAGTCGGCGATGGCGGCTCTGTCGCGGGCCGTGAACGACGCCTTCCAGCTCAAGGGTGTTGTGCAGGAGCCAGCGGTCGTGCATCAAGACGGCCCTGGCCAATCTGCAGGCCGCCAGCAAGCAACTACAGACGACCGTTACCGGCAACCTGTCCGGCGGAATGGATGACGCGAAGTACACCAGCGTGACCGACCTCATCGGCGCCTTCCAGTCCGGCACCAGTTCCACCAGTTCCACCAGTTCCAACGATGCGTTCGCCAGCGAGGTCAAGACGACGGCCAAGCTCGGCCTGAACAGCGAGCTGATTAGGTATCAGGTTCCATCGGTGCGGCCCCCGTAAACGCTGGGCTGCGTTGCGTTTGGTCACGTCATGGTCACCCAGTCGTAGGCCGATGGGAATCCGTTGTCAGTGAGGCGGCCACAATGGTCACAGAGTCAGACGCCCTTTGTCGCCTGGCCTGCGGACACGCCTGGTCACACTCAGCTGCGATCCGCGTGAGTACCCCACCCTAGGAGGTCAGCGATGGGCGAACCAGTCACGCTCGACGTACCTGTAATGAGCGCCCGCGAGGCGGCTCGACAGTTGCGTATGCCGCCTGCGACCTTGACGCATTGGCTTGAGGGTGGCGTACGCGGGGATCGGCGCTACGAACCAATCCTGGGCCCCGAATCCACAGGCGTATCCACAATCTCCTGGGGCGAGATGGTGGAGGCTCGCTACTTACGCGCCTACCGCCGTGACTTGAACGTATCGATGCAGCAATCACGGCCGTTCGTTGCTGCATACGTATCGCAGGAGCTAGTCATGCATGATGCTCAACCCGCGGCGCCGCGCAGCTTTGTGGACAACGTTCGACACGCTGGCGGTCGGCAAAACATGTCGGGAGGACCAACCAGAGGACCAAACTTCGTGCCGCTTTCTCTGCGAGGCATATTGGGCCGGTAAGAGTAGATGTGCGTCGTGACAGGCGGTCACCGCATAGCTCCAAGGGATAATCATGAAGGCGCTGAGCAATCACCGTTCCGAGACCGTCGTGTTTTTGTCCCCGGCAAGGGAAACGACCCGACCGGCGTCTTGTCGAAGTTGCACCGGGAGGATGCGGCCCTCCGCGCCGAGATCCACCTGGTGCTCGATGAGGTGGACAACGCCGCGACTGCGCATAGGTTTGGGTCGGTCCGCGAGATGACACTCGCCGCGCCGAATGTGGCCCCGGAGGCGGTCAATCTGCCGCCAGGGATGCCGCAACTGGCTCTCCGGCGTGCTGGCTATCGCCTCGGCTCAGGGGGACATCGGCGACGTGGACCGGTTCGCGGCTCACCAGGCTAACTTGCGCATCGTAGGTTTCGTCCTCCATCGATTGGGACTATCCAGTGACCGGAAGCTTTCCAACATTCGCACAGGCGGGAAACGCGAGCGCCGCGTCCATTCGATTGCTGCTCGATGATTGTGCGACCGACGGTCGCCTTAAGCCGGGGCACAAAGTGCTTATGGCCGCGTTCGGAGGCGGACTGACCTGGGGTGCCACAACAGTGATCTGGCCGACACTCGCGAGTCATTCGTGATCGAGAATGACGTTGAATGCACGGCGCCCCACATGGCGATGCCCGAAATGATGTGGGCCGTGCTGGAGGCCCTTCGGTCGAACGTTGGCCGCTGCACTTGTGTTTCTTCTAGACATATCTATTTGTTCAGCGCTGGGATGTTTATCGGAGGAGGAGAGCGTGTCGGATTCATTGAAGGACAGGGTCGCTATCGTCACCGGCGGGAGCCGCGGGCTGGGTCTGGCGATCGCGACAGCATTCGCCGCTGAGGGAGCCCGCGTTGTCGTGGCCAGCACAAGCCAACAAGGTGCTGACAACGCCGCCAAGACCATTCCCGGCGCAATTGGCATCGAGTGTGATGTGCGCGAGGAGGACCAGGTGAAGAGTCTGATCGACGCCACCGTCGAGCGGTTCGGTGCTGTGCACGTGATGGTTCCCAACGCAGGCATACTCAGCCCGTATCCGCTGCTCGGGATGGGCTTCGCTCACTGGCGGGCGTTGATGTCGGTAAATCTCGATGCCGCGTTTCTCAGTTTGCATCACGCTGCGCCGGCGATTATTGCATCCGGTGGCGGGTCAATCGTGATGATGTCCTCGGTCGCAGGAACCGGGGGGGTACCTCTGATGGCCCACTATGCAGCGGCAAAGGCCGCGATTCTGAGTCTGACCAAAACCGCCGCACTGGAGTTGCGCGACCACGGCGTGCGAGTCAACGCTCTGGTGCCCGGCCTGGTAGCGGGCACCGACATGGGCGACGGCCTCGGCCCAGCATGCGACGAGCTACTCGGCCTGCCCGCAGGCTCCTTCGACGCCATGATGGCTCAAAAACAGGGCCGATTCGGCACGGCTCAGGACGTTGCCCGAGCCGCAGTATTCCTGGCCAGCGGGCAAGACTCATCGTGGATCACCGGCACCGCACTGCATGTCGACGGTGGCCTGACCGCGAGTCTGCTCTGAAACCTGTGGGGGTGGCTCAGAGCTAGCCCGTCGGGTAGACGTGCAAGCAGGCCGTCGACGGACTGGCCACCATGTCCCACGACCTGCCATCGACGGGCCCGCTCGAGGACATCGCCATGGACCGCACCCGACACCGGGTCTGCCCGCGTGCAACAACCAGGCCACATCAGTGCTTCACGTCGCCAGTGTCGAAGGACATCGTCGCCGGTGGATCTGCTTATCCGATCGGCGGAGGCCGTGAGGTGCGGCCGTTTGCCGAGGTGATCAAGCGGGCACTTCTTAGTGCGTGAATGGCTGTCCGCTCGTGGATAGCTCCCTGTCCAATGGCGAGGAAACCGGTGTATCCATCGTGGTCCCGCTGGATTGACCGGCTCCAGTCGTAGCCTGAGCGGGCGCGTGGGCGGTTGACTCCGCTGCTGCGTCCGCTTCATGGAACGGAGCCTGTCCGGACAGGACTTGGCGCAGCTGAACTTGATCCAGCTCATGGGTCCAGGTTCCCACCAGAACGGTCGCGACCGCGTTGCCCGCGAAGTTCGTCAAGGCGCGGGCCTCGGACATGAACCGGTCGATGCCGACGATCAGCCCGACGCCGTTCACGAGATCCGGGCGATGTGACTGCAGGCCTCCGGCAAGGGTCGCAAGTCCCGCGCCGGTCACCCCGGCGGCGCCCTTCGAGGCAAGCATCATGAAGAGCAGCAGGGATATCTGCGCTCCGACGCTCAGGGGGTTGCCCACCGCGTCGGCGACGAACAGTGACGCCATCGTCAGGTAGATCGCCGTCCCATCCAGGTTGAAGGAATAGCCGGTCGGAACGACGATGCCGACGACAGGGCGAGACACACCCAGGTGCTCCATCTTGGCGATCAATCGAGGTAATGCTGTTTCCGAAGACGACGTCGACAGGATGAGCAGGAATTCCCGCGCAAGGTAGCGGAACAGGCTGAAGATGTTCACGCCGGCGGCGACTCGGAGGATGCTGCCGAGGACGCCGAAGACGAAGATCGCGCAGGTCAGGTAGAAGGCGAGCATGAGCACGGCCAGGGACTTCAGCGCGTTGAACCCGGTCGCGCCGACGACGGCGGCCATCGCCCCGAAGGCACCCAGCGGGGCCAGCCACATGATCATCGAGAGGATCTTGAACACGACCTTCTGAATGCTGCCGACACCGCGGAGCACCGGCTCTCCGGCAGGGCCGAGAGCCTGGATGGCGAAGCCTGCGAGCAACCCGATGAGCAGCGTCTGCAGGACCTGCCCGCTGGTGAGCGAGGAGAGGAGGGTCGTTGGGACCATCTCCTGCACGAAGCCCCAGAAGCCGGTGGAACCGGCGGAGCCGGCAGCCTTGGCTCCGGCAGCGGCGGCCTTGGAGGTCAGGTGCAGGCCAGATCCGGGGTGGATGAGGTTGCCGACGACGAGTCCGATCCCGAGAGCGACGGTCGACATCGCGAGGAAGTAGCCGAGCGCCACCGCGCCGACTCGTCCCACCTTCGCCGCTTGGCGCACCGAGCCGACGCCGAGGACGATCGTGCAGAAGATAACCGGGCTGATCATCATCTTGACCAGACTCACGAACGTGTCACCGAGGGGTTTGAGCTGGACGGCCGTACCCGGGGCCGTGAGGCCGACGATGATCCCTGCTGCGACCGCAGCTATCACGGTCAGATACAGCCAATGCGTGCGGTCACGCCTGATCGGCACCGCCCGCGTCGTTGTCTGCGTCATGGTCACTCTCCACTCCTATGTGGCGCGGCGCACTCGCCGCCACCGGTGGATTCACTCTCCGGTGGACATCGGCTGCGGTCTCGCTTCTGTTCATACTGTTCACGCGTGCGACAGACTGTCGTCATGGCACGGAAACGATGGCCGATCGCGCGGCAGCTGCTCGCACTGCAGGTCGTCCTACTGGTCGTCGTGCTGCTGGTCGCCGCGACCTCGGCAGTCCTGATCACGACTCGGCGCGATGACACCGAGGCCCGTGACCGGGTGACCGCGATAGCTCAGACGGTCGCCCTCAACCCGTTCGTAGTGCAACAGGTCGGCACCGCGCATCCGAGCTCGGCGTTGCAGCCCTACGCCGAGAAGGTGCGCTTGGCCAGCCACACCGACTTCGTGGTGATCATGGCGCCCGATCGCACTCGCTTCACCCACCCCGACGCCGCGCAGATCGGCCGGCCATTCATCGGCAATGTCGCTCGAGCGTTGCAGGGGCATACGTTCACAGAGACGTACACCGGCACCTTGGGAGCGTCGATCCGGGCGGTGACGCCGGTTCGCACGACCGATGGCCGCGTGATCGCCCTGGTTGCCGTCGGCGTCACCGTGCGGGCGGTGCGGGACGAGTTCCTGCGGCAACTTCCCTACCTGGTCGCCGGCCTGCTGGTGCTGCTGCTGATTGCGTTCGCCGGTGCGGCCCTGGTCTCGCGCAGGCTGCGGCGGCAGACCCGTGGCTTGGACGCGGACTCGATCAGCCAGATGTATTCCTCCTACCAGGCTGTGCTGCACTCGCTCCGCGAAGGGCTCCTTGTCGTCGACCGCGCGAAGCGAATCGGGATGGTCAACGATCAGGCACGCAGCCTGCTCGCGCTCGGACCCGAGGTAGTCGGCGCTCGTGTTGCCGATGTCGCGCTGCCCGACTCGATCAAGCAAACGCTCATCGACGGACGTCTCGTCCATGACGAGTTGCATCTGACCGACGATCGAGTTCTCGTGGTGAATCAGGCACCGGTCGAGTGGGAAGGGACGACGTTGGGCACGGTAGTGACGTTGCGCGATCGGACCGAGATGGAGGCGCTGACCGGCGAGCTCGATCGCACCAAAGCGTTCGCAGAGGCGCTGCGTTCACAGACCCACGAAGCTGCCAACCGCCTGCACACCATGGTAGTTCTCGTCGAGACCGGCCGTGCCGAAGACGCTGTTCGGTACGCGACCCAGGAGCTGGCGCTGTCGCAGCGGCTGACCGATCGGGTGGTGGCCGCGGTCGAGGAGCCGGTGCTGGCTGCCTTGCTGCTGGGCAAGGCGGCTCAGGGGCGCGAACGGGGCGTCGAAGTGGCGGTGACCGAGGACAGCGGTGTGCCGTCCGGCATCGTCGCCGGCCCGGATCTGGTGACCGTGGTGGGCAACCTGATCGACAACGCCATCGACGCCGCAGCGGACGCGCCACCGCCTCGGCAGGTGGGCGTCAGCGTGCGGCTGGATGGCACGGACCTCGTCGTGCAGGTGAGCGATTCGGGGCCGGGGCTGCCCGCGGAGCTGGTCCCATCCGCGTTCACCCGGGGGTGGTCGACCAAGGCGTCCACGGACGTCGGTGGCCGCGGCCTGGGTCTGGCGCTGGTGAGGCAGGTGGCGCAACGCTATGAAGGAACGGTCCACGCCGAGGCCCGAGAAACCGGCGGGACCACGTTCACCGTGCGGCTATCGATCCCCGATCGCGTTCGATCGTGACCCAGCCGATACGGGTCCTTGTGGTCGAGGACGATCCGCTCATCGCTGAGGCGCATGGCGTTTACGTCGAGCGCGTCGACGGCTTCACCCTTGTGGGCATCTCGCACGGCGGGCAAGAGGCCATGCAACTGCTCAAGACGACTGGGGTCGACCTGATCCTGCTCGACTTCAACCTGCCCGACATTCACGGTTTGGACCTGTGCCGGACCCTGCGTGGTGCTCGCTTTGACGTCGACATCATCGCGGTCACCTCCACTCGGGATCTGTCGGCCGTTCGCGCAGCGGTGTCGCTCGGCGTCGTGCAGTACCTGCTGAAACCCTTTACCTGGCAGGCGTTGCAGGACAAACTGCAGCGCTACCAGCAGTATCGAGTACAGACGTTGTCCGAGCCGTCGGGTGAGCAGTCCGACATCGACCGGGCCTTCACCGCGTTGCGCGGGGCTAACACCGCGACATTGCCATCCGGGCTCACAGACCAAACTCGGGATCGCGTCATTCATGTCTTGCGAGATGGTCCAGCTCTTTCGGCATTGGAGGTGGCAGAACGCAGCGGGCTTTCCCGGGTAACCGCCCGCAGATACCTGGAGCACCTTACGGACGCGGGTGTTTTGATCCGTAGGCAGCGCCACGGTGGCAGCGGCCGCCCCGAGGTCGAATACCTCTGGATGCAGTAGCAGTGATCGCGACCGCAGAGCCCGGATCCACACCGCCCGAATTGTGCGTCGCTCAGCTGGTGAGTAGTGACACCGCGAGGGCGCCCGCAGCTGCCACTACGTAGCCGGTCGTGGCGACTGCGACGATCGTGGTGCGTCGGGACTCCGTTGCGTCGGTCCGGCTGAGCCACCAGGCGAGGAGCGGAAGTACGAGGACAGCGTGCAGCGTTACTGCGTGGAACAACTTGAGGTAGCCACCGGTGTCGTAGGCGGCGGTGACGTGTCCTGATCGGGTGAGTGTTGTCCCGCGCACGATCATGGCGACACCTGAGCCGAGACCCGCGATCAGCAGCGCGAATCCTGCGCGTAACGCCAGTTCCATACTCGGTGGTCCGTCGATGCGCCTTCGGAAGGCCGTGACACCCAGCAAACCGAGCGTGAGAATCAGCAGCGCGCCGCCGGCGGCGAGGCTGAATGCCACGACGGAGTTCGTCGGTGTCGAGGTGTTGAAGTGCGATGGGACGTGCCGCCACGCCTGCAGGGTGATGCCGGATACTTCCACAACGCAGTCGGCGGCAAATAGGCCGAGCAGCCAGTTACGCGCCTGGTCGGTCAGCCCTAGGTAGGACGCGATCCAGGTGATCGAGATGAGCGTGAGGCCGAACGACAGCCCGAAGGTCACCGGCTTGCGCCACGACAATGGACCTAGCCAGGGCCGTGGGTCGAGGGCGAACATGCCCAGATGAAGCAGTCCGGACGCGATCAGCACCGCGCCGACGACGTAGCAAGCCCGCTCGATCGGTCGCTGTGCCGACAGCAGGTTCATGGCCGGGCTGCCCAACCGTGACAGTGACATGAGGTTCTCCCGTGGGTGCTGTTGGCCCGGGTAGAACGTTAGATATCTAATCGTGCTATGTCAAACGGTCAAGCGGGCATCGGGCTACGTCGGATTCACGGGCGACGGGCGGCTGGCGCTCACTGCAAACACACTGCAAGGTATTCCAGGCGAAAGATGACCCAGCGGCCACATCCGGAGAAACTCCCTACATTCCAAGGGGCCAAGCAAACGCTCGACAGGGCAAACGAATGCAGAACCGTGGCCCGTCTAGCGCCTCGCTGCAAAGACCTCCGGATGTTGTGCCAGCTCGATGCGCGTCCGGCGGATGTGACCCCCCAGGTAGCGCTCGGCGTCGACCGGGTCGCGGCGGTCGATGGCGTCGAGGATCAGCCGGTGCTCAGCGTTGACCACCCACATCCGGCCGGCACCGGCCAGCGAGACGAAGGCCCGGCGGTAGTACTGGGTCGTGTTCCACAGCCGTTGCACGGTGCCGAGCAGTGCGTCGATCGGGCAGGCCGAGTAGGAGTGCAGGTGGAACTCCCGGTCGAGGGCGATGAACTCGAGGACGTTGCCGTTGTCCTCGATGCGGTCCTGCAGCGCGCGCAGGTGCTCCACATCTGCGTCGGCCAGGTGGGGGAGGCTCTCGACCAGTGCCAGGGTGTCCAACCGTTCACGCATGCGGTAGATGACGTCGGCCTCGTGCATGGACAACTGCGGCACCCGCGCGCCCCGATTGGCCTGGCTCTCGGTGAGACCTTCAGCTTCGAGGATGCGAAGGGCCTCGCGTACCGGCAGCCGGCTCGATCCGAGCCGCTCGGCGACCTCCTCTTGCCGGATTCGCTCGCCCGGCTGGATGTCGCCGCGCAGGATCGCGGTACGCAAGTGTTCGGCTACGCGCGCGCTCGCTACCGAGTTTGCGGCGCCAATGGCGTCGCTTGCAGTGCTGGGTCCGGACACAGTAGAGCAACCTACTCACTGCGGGCGGGCTTCAGGCATTTCGGTCCGGTCGTTGTCGAACGCCTTGCCGTTCGGGTAGGACACCAACTCGAACTGCATTCCCCATGGGCTGAGGAAGTACACCCAGCGCTGGCCCTCGCTGGGTCCCTTGCTGGCCGTCGGCTCGCCGAGGACGGTAACGCCGGCGCGCTGCAGGTAGCCGACCGCCGCATCGAGGTCGGTGACGTAAAGCGCGACGTGGTGGCCGCCCACGTCGCTGTTGCGCGGCTGCTCGGTGCCCTGGTCGGGTGCGCTGTACTGGAAAACCTCGAACACGGCGGCGTCGCCGCACCGGTAGAAGTGCAACTGCTGCATGACCGCGCGTGGGTGCACGTTCAGGTGCTCGGCCATCCAATTCTGATCGGACGAGTACGGCCCGAGCGTGTACATGTACTCGCACCCCAGTACGTCGAGAAGGAACTCGTGCGCCTGCTGGAGGTCCGGCACGGTGAAACCGATGTGATCGAGGCGTGTCAGCCCGGGTAGTCCCATGTGGCCAGCATAAATGGATCCAACAAGGTAAGCCAACCCTTGAAACTTGCCTATATCCGTGGCATCGTGTTCGGAGTATTCCCTGAAATGGATCCATACCTTGTCAACCTGGAGATCTACGTGAGCGGTACCGTCCCTCTGCATCCCGAGGTTCCGTGGGTCGAGTTCCAGGTCACCGACGATGACTGGGACGCAGCCGACCCGCAGCTGCTGGCTGCGATGTTTGCTCAGCTCGTAGTCATCCGGGCGTTTGAGGAGTACGTCCTCGAGCTCTCGGGTGCCGGGCTCATCCATGGCCCCGCTCACTCCAGCATCGGGCAGGAGGGCGGTGCCGTCGGCTCGGTGCTCGCGCTCAATTCGCGCGACACCGTCAACGGATCGCACCGCGGGCACCACCAGTTCCTGGCCAAGGCCCTGCAACACGTCGCCCCGGAAGGCATCGACCTGTTCGCCGCGCCGACCTCGGACGTGCGCGACGTCCTGCTGAAGAGCCTCGCCGAAATCTGCGGACTCGCCCGCGGTTTCTGTCGCGGCAGGGGCGGGTCGATGCACCTGCAGTGGATTGAAGCCGGCGCCATCGGCACCAACGCCATCGTCGGCGGCGGGGTCCCGCTCGCGGCCGGTTCGGCCTGGGCCCACCGCCACGCCGGTACCGACGCCGTCGCCGTCACCTACTTCGGTGACGGTGCGGCAAACATCGGGTCGACCCTCGAGACCTTCAACCTCGCCGCCGCGTGGCACCTGCCGTTGTGCTTCTTCATCGAGAACAACGGCTACGCGGTCTCGACGAACGTCGCCGAGGCGACCGGTGAGCCTCGACTCTCGGCTCGCGGGCCGGGATTCCACATCGCGAGCTGGAAGGTCGACGGCATGAATCCGCTGGCCGTGCACCTCGCGATGCGTGAGGCGGTGGCGTACATGCGGGCCGGCAACGGTCCGACCCTCGTCGAGGCCGACGTCTACCGCTACTTCCACCAGAACGGCGGATTCCCGGGCAGTGCATTCGGTTACCGCACCAAGGAGGAGGAGCGCGCCTGGCGCGCACGTGACCCGATCGCCCTGATGTCGGCCCAGCTGGAGCGGCGCGGTTTGCTCGACGAGGTGCAGGCGGATCTCGCCACCAAGCGCGCGCAGCACCTGATGGCCGAACTCGGCGACGAGATCCTGGAACCGCTACCCGGCGGCAAGCCCGGTCAGCGCCGGATCAAACCGGCCGAGTGGCCCGATCCAGCCTTCGTGGACGTCGGCGTGCGGGGGGACCTCAGCGAGTTCGACGGCATCGACTCGGTCGACGAGGCAATCTTCGCCGGCGCCACCGAGCAGCGCAAGTTCATCGAGGTCATCGCGGAAACGCTGAGCCGCCGTCTCGAGGACGACGACCGGGTGGTCGTCATGGGCGAGGACATCCACCGGCTCAACGGAGGCACGAACGGCGCCACCCGTGGGTTGGCCGCGAAGTTCCCGGACCGCGTCCTTGGCACGCCGATCAGCGAGAATGCGTTCGCCGGTCTCGGCGGGGGCGTCGCCCTTGACGGTCGGTTCCGGCCGATCGTCGAATTCATGTACGCCGACTTCATGTGGGTCGCCGCCGACCAGCTGTTCAACCAGATCGGCAAGGCGCGGCACATGTTCGGCGGCGACAACGACGTGCCGTTCGTGCTGCGCAGCAAGGTCGCGATCGGCACCGGATACGGCTCCCAACACTCGATGGACCCCGCTGGAATCTTCGCAACCTCGGCGGGGTGGCGCATCGTCGCACCGTCCACACCGTTCGACTACGTCGGACTGATGAACGCCGCGATCCGGTGCAACGATCCGGTCGTCGTGCTCGAACACGTCGACCTCTACACCTCCACCGGCCTCGGGCCGGTCGACGACCTCGACTACGTGCTGCCGGTCGGCCGGGCCGCGATCCGTCGACCCGGCGCGGAGGTCACCGTCCTCAGCTACCTCGCGATGACGAACTACGTACTCGAAGCGGTCGAGGGCTCGGGCGTGGACGCCGAGGTTGTCGATCTACGCTGGCTCGACCGGGCAAGCATCGACTGGGAGACGATCGGCGCGAGCATCCGCAAGACGAACAACGTCCTCATCGCCGAGCAGGCCGCGCTCGGCACGTCCTACGGCAGCTGGCTCGCCGACGAGATCCAGCGGCGCTACTTCGACTGGCTGGACCAGCCGGTGCAGCGGGTCACCGGCGGCGAGGCGTCGCCGAGCATCAGCAAGGTGCTGGAACGGGCGGCCATCGCACAGGCCGACGAAGTCCGCGCGAAGCTGCGCGAGATCACGGGAGGCTGATCGATGGCCCACCTGTTGCGCATGCCCGAGGTCTCGGCGAACGCCGCCGAGGCGGTGCTGGGCGAGTGGTCGCTCGCGGAGTTAGAGCCGTTCGTGACGGACGATTCCCTCGCCGTCATCGAGACCGACAAGGCCGCCGTCGAGATCGAGGCCGAGGCCGACGGCGTCGTCCTGAAGCTGCTTGTCACGCCCGGGGCGTCGGTCGAGGTAGGGGCGCCGATCGCGGTGCTCGGAGAACCGGGCGAGGTCGTCGCGGACATGGCGGCCATGCTCGCGGAGCTCGGCGTCGAGGAACGGACACCGTCGCGACCGGCCGAGCGGCGAGACGTGCCGGAGCCGCCGGCCGAAGGCCGGAGCGCGGCCGGTGCGGGGTCAGGCCCGCAGGCCGCATCCGGTGTGGCGACCGACGCGACACCGGAGCATGGCCGAATCTTCTCCAGTCCGCTCGCACGGCGGCTGGCGCGCGACGCCGACCTGCAGCTGGCCGATCTGACCGGCCGCGGCTCGGGGCCGGGCGGGCGGGTTGTGCGCCGCGACGTCGAGGCGGCGATCGAGACGGCGCGCCAGGCCGGAAAGCGTGGCTCGGCGAGCGCACCGCCGCCGATCACGTCGCCGAACGGCGCGGCGCGCCGGGCGGCGTCGCAGGACTACCTCGAGGAGCCGCACTCGCGGATCCGCCGAGCGGTGGCAGAGCGGCTCACGCAGAGCAAGAACACGATCCCGCATTTCTACCTCAAGGCGGTCTGCGAGGTCGACGGGCTCATGGCGCTTCGCGCCGAGGCAAACGCAAACGGCGCAGTGAAGATCTCGGTCAACGACCTCATTGTCAAGGCGGTCGCCGCGGCCCACCGCGCGGTGCCCGAGATGAACGTGGTTTATACCGAGTCGGCGATGCGTCGCTACGAACACGTCGATGTCGCCGTGGCAATCGCCTCACAGCGGGGTCTGGTGACCCCGGTGCTGCGGGGTGTCGACCGGCTGCCGGTGACAGCGATCGCCAGCATCGTGCGGGAATTCGTGGCGAATGCTGATCAGGGCCGGCTGGCGCCTAGCGACCTCGACGGCGGCACGATCACCGTCACCAACCTCGGCATGTTCGGCACCGCAGAGTTCTCGGCGATCATCAACCCGCCGCAGTCGGCGATCCTCGCGGTCGGCGCGGCGCGCCCGGGCGTAGTGGTCCGCGACGGCGCACCAGCCGTCGCGACCACCATGGCGCTCACCCTCTCGGTCGACCACCGGGCGATCGACGGCGCCCTTGCGGCAAGATGGATGGCTGCATTGGTGTCGCTTATCGAGCATCCGCTGCAGATCCTGATCTGATCCGGCGTGACGATGGCTTCAGTCGCCGTAGGAGCCCGTGAGCTCGAGCTGCACCGCGCTGCGCGTCGCAACGATCGGCGTGATCCGCTCGCGCACGATCGCCACGTGCCGCGGGTCATCGAGGTAGGTCTCGACGTCCTCGGGTGTACGCACGATCGCCAGCACGCCGAAGTCCGCACCCTGGCGGATGCCGAGCGCTGGGCCGCATTCGTAGCGGACGACATACGGCATGTCGGCCGTGAGCTCGCGCAGGGCAGCAGCGGCCTCATCGGCCTGAGTTCGGGCGACGCCAGGGTTGAAGGTGAACACGACGAGGTGGGCGATCATCGTGCCATCCTAAGCCGCAATCGATTGATGCGATATGTGCTGGGCTGAATCACAGGACCCGGAATGGCGCGGAGCCCGCTCTACCTTCCTTCCCCTCGACTGATAACGTCACCTATCGTGAAATGGGGCCCGCACCACGTAGTCTCGCTGACGTGACTCGTGTTGATGCAGCGCCCCGGTGGCAGCGCCTCGCCGTCGAATTCGGCAAGTTTGGCACTGTCGGTGCGGCTAATTTTGCTCTGGACCTCCTGGTGTTCAACCTGCTGCTGTTCACGCTCTTCGATCATCTGCCGATCGAGGCGAAGGCAGCATCGTCGGCAATAGCGGCGACGTCGTCCTATTTCATGAACCGGCACTGGACTTGGCGGCATCGCGCGCGCAGTGGGACGCGTCGAGAGCTGACCATCTTCCTCGCCATGTCGGCTATCGCGCTCGGCATCACCGAAGCGTGTCTGCTCATCTCACACTATGGGCTCGACCTGACCTCCAGGCTTGCGGACAACGTCTCCGCGAACGTGATCGGCCTGGCACTGGCGACGAGTTGGCGGTTCTGGTCGTTTCGCCGGTGGGTGTTCCTGCAACACGGATGAGGCTACCGCCGAGAGGCTCTGGACGCTTCCCAGCGGATAAGGTTGAAGCAAATCCCGCGGGTAGCTCAACAGCCAGTTCGCTGCGACCCGGAGAAGCCACTGTTGCTGCCGGGTGCGAGTGGGGTAAGCAGGAGCAAAGAACATGGGATCACCTGCGTCGCGTGGACGCGGTAAGTCGATAGCGCGCCGTTCCACAGTCGCATCTCCGGCACGCCGAGGTGCATCCGTACCAGCCAAATCCTGGCGCCGGGAGTTCGCCTCGCCAGCGTCGTCGCGTTGATCATGGCCGCCTTGACGCCCTGCGCGAGGTGGTCGGGGGCGACGACGATGTGGGGCTGATCGGGGAAACTGGTCTGAAACCCGGTAGCAGTCGCGTGGCTCGGATGCCAGGCCGGTGTGCCGATCGGCCAGTAGTAACTGAAGCCCTCGCTCGCCGACGCGCTCACGATGATGATGTCGATAGCCTTGCGGTGGGCCGCGACGTAGGCCGTGGCAGTTCGAACATCCTCCTGCGGAATGGTCGCCTTGCGAAAGTCGTGTCGGACATTGTTCAGGAACAAGCCGGCAGCCAACGCCGCAACGAGCCCACCAACCAGCACTTGCCTTCTGGCGATGAGGAAACATAATCCGGCCACACCGACTGCGGCATAGACCGCAAAGGTGACCGTGAGGAAGTGCGAGGTGCGCATGTCGAAGAGTGGATATTTCCGCACCGCACCGAGGACCACCATCTCG
>JAVEEN010000005.1 GCA_030840445.1 Pseudonocardiales bacterium | reverse complement strand
CCTGCGCCGCTACCAGGAACGGCTGCCCTCGCGTGGGGAGATCGGGATCTTCAACCGGTCGCATTACGAGGAGGTGCTGGTCGTGCGGGTCCACCCGGAAATCCTTCTCCGCCAACAGCTGCCGGCCAAGACGCGCGAACATCATGTCTGGAAACGCAGGTACGAAGCGATCAACGACTGGGAGCAGTATCTGTCCGAGAACGGGTTCCGGATCGTCAAACTCTTTCTGAACCTCTCGAAGGAGGAGCAGCGGCTGCGCTTTCTTCGGCGCATCGAGCTGCCCGATCACAATTGGAAGTTCTCCTCGCACGACGTGGAGGAGCGCCAGTTTTGGGATAGCTACCAGGAGGCGTTCTCGGAGATGTTCAGTCAAACCAGCACGGCGTGGGCGCCGTGGTACGTGATCCCTGCTGACCGCAAGTGGTTTGCGCGCATCGCGGCCGCCGCAGTGATTGCCGATGCGCTGATCGATATCGACCCGCACTACCCAACCCTCGACGACAGCGCACTCCGCGACCTGCAGGCCGTGAAGATGCGACTGGAATCGGAGGCACCCTCTGCGGCGGCACCGACGGCGAACGACGACGCGGCCCAAGCCGCACCGGCCCGGAATCTGACTAAGACGGGTGCCTGAGCGATGGCCGCCAAGTTCGTGGCAGCGATCGACCACGGCACCACCAGCACGCGCTGCATGCTTTTCGACGGAAAGGGTCAGCCGGTCGCGACGGCCCAACGAGCCCAAACCATGTACTACCCGCAGCCCGGGTGGGTCGAGCTCGACATGGACGAGGTCTGGCGGGGAACCCAGGAGTGCATTCATGAGGCGCTCGGCTCGGCGGGCGCCTCGTCGGCGGACGTGGCGGGCATCGGGATCACGAACGAGCGCGAGAGCGTCGTGCTGTGGGATCGACGGACCGGACACCCGGTTGCGCGGTCGATCACATGGCAGGACACTCGCACAGCCGCCGTGGCCGACGCGCTCGCGGCCGACGGGGGCATCCATCGGTTCCAGCACCGGACCGGCCTGCCGATCTCGACGTATTCGTCTGCACTGAAGCTTCGGTGGCTGCTCGACCAAGACCCGGCCAGGCGGGAGGCGGCCAGACGCGGCGACCTGCTCTTCGGCACGCCGGATTCCTGGCTGCTCTGGAACCTCACCGGGGGTCCCGCGGGAGGGGTGCACGCCACCGATCCAACGAACGCAAGCCGCACGCTGCTGATGAACCTGCAGACGCTCCAATGGGACGAAGAACTCCTCGGCTTGATGGATATCCCGCGTCAGGTGCTTCCGGAGATCCGCTCGTCTAGCGAGGTGTACGGCATGGGGGTCGGCGATTTCGCCGGGGTGCCTGTCGCGGGCATCCTCGGCGACCAGCAGGCATCGCTGTTCGGTCACACATGTTTCGACCACGGCGACATGAAGAACACCTATGGCACCGGCGCCTTCCTGCTCTTCACGCTCGGCAACGAACCGGTGATGTCCGAGCACGGCTTGGTCACGACGGTCGCATGGAAGCTCGGCGATGCGGACCCGGTCTACGCGCTCGAAGGCTCGGTCGCGGTCGCCGGCGCACTTGTCCAATGGCTGCGTGACAACCTCGGAATCATCGACGACGCAGGCGAAGTCGAGGCCCTCGCACGCTCGGTCGACGGCTCACAAGGCGTGGTCTTCGTTCCGGCGTTCTCCGGCTTGTTCGCACCGTACTGGCGTGACGACGCGCGCGGTGTGATCGTCGGCCTGACGCGCTTCTCCACCAAGGGACACATTGCGCGGGCAGCGCTGGAGGCCGCGGCCTACCAGACATATGACCTGGCGCAGGCCATGCTCACCGACACAGGACTCGCACAGCTCGGGGAGCTGCACGTGGACGGGGGCATGACGCAAAACGATCTGCTGATGCAGTTCCAAGCCGACATTCTCGGCTCTCCCGTGGCGGCCCCCGCCAACCCCCAGATGACCGCCACCGGCGCCGCGTATGCCGCGGGGCTGGCAACCAAATTCTGGTCAGATCTCGACGAGCTGCGCGCGAATTACACCATCACCCGCCGCTGGCAGCCTCACATGGGCCAGGCTGAACGAGCTCGCGGTGTCGCCGCCTGGCACGACGGTGTCGAGCGGACCCTCCACCTGGCGGAGAGGCAGCCGGTCGAACCGGCTCGTCGTGAATGACCCTCGCCGGCCTGAGAAACAGCTGCCGTCGACTGATGTCGGGGGCTCACCGCAGCAGCTCTTGCCAGTTGGCCGGCACACGTCCGGCCGGTCCCGGCGTCGGCTGATCCAGTGGGTGATGTTCCGGTGGGGCGAGCTCCGGGCCGTCGTCGTAGAACGGTTGGTCGCGGTAGTCGTAGAACCAATGCTCCGCCGGCTCGTAACTGGTGAGCACGGGATGTCCGGTCGCTTCAGCGTGGGCCGTGGCGTGCTGGCCCGGCGAGTTATCGCAACAGCCGATGTGTCCGCACTGAGCACACCGGCGCGGATGAAACCACCACCCGCACTGCTGTTCGCACTCCACACAGCCCGGACCGCTGGGCGGAACAGTGGTGTCGAGGCCGGCGTGCTCAGTCACCGATTCCATGAAACTCGGCCATGGGCGCCGGCGAAATGATGCTCGGGAAATCGCCACGGTGGCAACGGCGCCCGAGCCTACAGTCAGCGCATGTCTTCTGACGACATCGAGGCCGGACTCGCTCCCGCCGAAACACGGGACAGCCATGAGGCTTTCCCGCGCTTGACCGCCGACCAGCTGGCGGTTCTGCAGGCCTGGGGGCAGCGAAGAACCGCCGAGGTACGCGACGTTGTGTACAGGGCAGGAGAGCGCGTCAGCGAGCTGTTGGTGGTGCTGAGCGGGAGTGTCGGCATCGTGGAGAGTAATCCCGACGGTGACCGGGTGGTTGAGGTCCAACGGCAAGGAGAGATACTCGGCGAGTTGGGCATGCTTGAGGGGCAACCGGCCCTGTTCAGCGCACGGGTAGTGCAAGACGCGGAGATCCTGGCGGTGCCCACTGCTCACCTCAGTGAGGTCGCATTGCAGGACTCGGTACTGGGCGAGACGATCCTGCGGGCCTTTCTGATTCGCCGTTCGCGACTGATCGAGCACGGAGCGGGTATGCGGATCGTCGGCTCGTGCTATGACGCCGACGCCCGCAGACTGCTGGACTTCGCTACCCGAAACCGCTTGCCCCACAAGTGGATCGACCTGGAAAAGGAGCCAGACGTCGACGCCTTCCTGCGAAGGATGAA
>JAVEEN010000004.1 GCA_030840445.1 Pseudonocardiales bacterium | reverse complement strand
GCCATCATCCGCCACAAGCTCGGCGCCGGCTCGGTCTATCTGACAACTGCAGACCGCCTGCTCGACGCCGAGGGAGAGGGTGTGCTCACGTCCGGCCAGCGGCTCCTCGACCAGTTGTACGCCGCTGTCGCGACGGTGACCGTGGACGGGCCACCGCTGCAGTATCTAGTGAACAAGGTCGGCACAAGCACCGTCGTGACCTTGATCAATACCGATGACGGCGGCTCCACGTGGCGCGGCCGGTTGCGCTTTCGGACCGATGCCGCATCCGCGTCCGTCCAGGAGTGGACGAAGGACACACCGGTGCAGAGCTCGGTCGCTGCCGGCGAGGTGGTCGTCGACGCGACCATTCCACCATTCGGCGTCCACATGTACGCGATGCAACCGGGGAGCTGATCGCAGACCGATGGGGATTCCTTTACCAGCCCATCCAGCCCGAAATTCCCGATCAGGCGCTGGGGTCCGGTGTGGCGCGGTAGGCGGGGAAGAAGCCCGAGCTCAGGAGCTCCTCGGTGGACGAACCGACACGGCGGGCTCGTTCCTGGATCAAGGCGTCGTAGCGCTCCTGGTCGGCGACCAGCCGCAACGTCCGATAGGCGTGCCGGCGGTGCGAGAAGCCGGCCTTGAAGGTGAACAATGAGTCGTCGATCGCCCCGCCGACGCCTCCGCCGAGATGGACGACCGAGTTCCCTCGCTCCCGGGCCCACTGCGCGATGGCGTGGATCATCAGGTGCGACGGGGATGGTTTGCGGAACTCGGTGCGGGGGCCGCCGAGGTGCATCTGGACGATGCCGTGGCTCTCGAAGAACAGGTACGCACCCGCCACCGCATCGTCGGAGTAGGCGACCGCGACGGAGGCTTCGTTAAGCGCGGCGAGCCGGGCGAGGGACTCGTCGCTGAAGTGGTAGGTCTCGGCCGCGCCGAGGCGCTGCAGGGTTTCGGCGTACACCGCCGTGAACTCGTCGACCTGTTGGCTGGCTGGGGAGATCTCGACGCGGAAGCCCGCCCGGGTGGCTCGGTTGATGGCGTTGGCGTGCCCCTTGCTCAATTCCGCCCATGCACGGTCGGTCGGCACCGTCAGATCGATGGACACCGTGAGGCCGTTCTCGGTGACCGGGTGCTGCGTGAGCTGCTGGCCCAACGGTGCGTTCAGCATTGGGTGTAATCGGACGAACGCGGCGCACACGTCCGCATCGCGGAGCACGTCGAGGCAGGCTGTGAGGCAGACATCCGGGAAGTCCTCGGTTGCGGCGCCGTCCTCGTTGAGCACGATGCCGGGGTAGCCGTAGGGCGAGATCGCGTCCTTAGTCGATCCCTCTCCGCTGCAGACGCGCCGGAGCAGGAGGGGGAGCAGGAACAGCCGGCCACCGTCGTCGACCAGGCAGCCCACCGGCTCCGCCTGCAGGCGGAGCGCCTCGGCAGTGACGTAGGCCGGCGTGGCGTAGACATCGTGCTTCACGCGCGCGAGCGCTGACGCCCACCGCTCGTCGGTGGGATCGATGAGGTTGACGGACGGCGCCGGCATCACATCAGTGGACGGGCCAGATCGTGGGGACCACGTTCGGATCGGTGAAGTCGCCGTCCTCTGGTCGTGCCGAACGGGGCTGTCCGCCATCGCCCGCCCCTGGCGTCAGATGATCGATACTCCGCAAGTCCTGGCTACGCACCGTCGCACCTTCATCCCTTGATGTGGTCGATGTGTTGCTCCAACGTCACGCGGCCGACGACAACAGGCCACGTGGGACCATACGCTAGCAGGTCGAACGCGGGCAGGCCGGAAAACTCTAGACCTCTTCGTCGCGTTGCCAGTCACGACCCAGGAGGTCGCCGGAGGCGTGGGCGCCGACCTCGTGCGCCAGGTTCTCCTGAGGCACCTCGACGGCTGCAGCTCCTGGTCCGGACTGTTCGAACGACTGACGGCAACACGCCAAGAGCGAGGCCGATGCCAAGGCCGAGGAGGTTGTCGACGACATCTTGACTCTGGCATCCGCGTCCAAGAATCGGCAGCAGCGATTGGATGGCTTCGATGGCCAGCGGTAAGGCAACGGCAGCCACCAGCACCCGGGCCGTGGCCGGGGATCGACCGAGGAGCCCGATCGCCAGGCCGAGCGGTACAAACAGGATGACGTTGAGGCTGGTGTCGCCATGGTGGAGGTATTGGGAGAGCGGCGCCAGTCCGATGCGGCCGAAATCGCACCGGCCTGGTGTCCAAGATTGGCCACTGAACCCATCTGCGTCGGGTGTGATCGTCGCCGCAAGCACCGCCCCCACGCTCATGAGGAGGAGGAACGCGATCCGGCTTTCGGTGCGCAGGCGCCGTGCGACACCGCCAACGACCGCGAGTGCGATCACGGTCGTGACGGCCAGCCCGGGTAGGAACCACGGAAGGACGTCGGCAAGGGTCGTCAAGGGCTCGCCAGTCCAGATGGACGGTTGGGGGGCGCATCGCACCAGCAGCTGCGCCGCGTCACCCTCGCCAGGATCCCGGGCATCAGGCCAGTTTCTCCCACGCGGACCGCCTCGGCATCCCGGGCGGACCCGGCGCGTGTCGCCACTGCGAGCGATACGGTAGCGCGCCGTGCCAGGACGCGGGATGATCCTGAATGTGGGCTGTGAACCGAGATGCCAGCAAAGCGGCCGACGAGGGACGCCGACGTCGGAGATCGCGTCGAGGGCGTCCGACGTCGAGGTGGCGGGGGTGGTGCTGTTGGCGGTGTGGCCGGTCGTGGCCGCCGCCGCGTCGGCCATCCGGGGCGTCGCGTCCGACGTCGCCGGCTGTACCGATGGGATCGAGGACGGTATGACGGGGTTGCGCGTCCCACCGCGCGACCTCGGCACGCTCGTTGCCGCGTTGAGGCGCTATGTCGACTACCCGTCGTTGCGTAGACAGCATGGCCGTGCGGCACATGAACGGGTCGCGCGGATGTTTCGCCAAGGGCAGATCAGGGAGGCGCTCGCACGACGAATTTCAGCGTCTGATGCGAGGCAAGGCATGAACGCGGGGCCGCTGATCGTGTACGGCGCCGGGGGGCACGGCAAAGTCGTGGCGAATATCCTGATCGCGAGCGGCGAGCAGGTGACCGGCTTTCTCGACGACACCAAGTCCGAGAGCATGAAAGTACTCGGCCTACCGGTGCTCGGCTCGTCGGATTGGCTCGACGTGAATCCGAATGTGCGCGTTGCGCTCGGCGTGGGGAACAACATCGTGCGCGCTCGCACCGCCGAGCTGTGTCTCGCCAAGCAGGCCGAGCTGGTTACCGCGATTCATCCGAGTGCAGTGATCGCGGAATCCGCGGTCGTCGAGGAGGGCGCGGTGATCATGGCGCTCGCGGTGGTCAATCCCGATGGTGTTGTCGGGCGCGGCGCGATCGTCAACACGTCCGCGGTGGTCGAGCACGACTGCGTGGTCGGGGCGTTTGCGCATATTTCGCCGAGCGCGACGCTCGGCGGTAACTGTGTGGTTGGTCCGTTCGCTCAGCTCGGCATCGGCGCGACGATGCTGCCCGGCACGAAGATCGGCGAGTATTCGATCGTCGGCGGCGGCGGGCTCGTCGCCCACGACATTCCACCGCACACGATTGCCGTCGGTATACCTGCCCGGCCCACGCGATCGACGAGCACGCGCGTCAACAGCGGACCTGGGACACGCGTCGCGGTGACGGCGCGCCTGCTGTCTGCTGATGATCCATGGTGGCGTCGGGTGCTCGCCGAAACAGAGCACGACATCTATCACTGTCCCGAATACGCATGCGCCGACGCGGGCCCGCAGGAGCAGGCGCTGGCCGTATGGCTCGAGGTCGCGGGCTGCGGCTTGCTCGTGCCGCTGTTGCGCCGGCCCGTGCCCGGCAAATCGGATCTATTCGACGCGATCAGTCCCTACGGATACTCGGGCGCGCTGTGGCGGCGTAACGAGCTCCCAGCGCCGGAGCAGCGTCGCGAGGTCGCCGCTGCGTTTCGCGAAGTGCTCGCAGCTGAATCGATCGTGTCGTTCTTGATGCGGCTGCATCCGCTGCTCAACGCGTCGACGCTTCCGCTGAAAGAATTCGGTCTGCTTGTCGATCACGGCGAGACCGTTCCGATCGATCTCGACGACGACATGACGACGATCCGCGCGCGCATGCGTCAAACGCATCGCAACGAGATCGCTCAGGCGGTGCGCAAAGGCGTTGTCGTCGAGCGTGACCCCGCCTGCAAGCATCTCGACGAATTCATCGCGCTCTACGATGCGACCATGCACCGCGTCGGTGCGGTGAGCGCGTACAGGTTCGACCGCGCGTACTTCGAGAAGCTGCGCGACGACCTGCCGGTCAACTGCCACCTATTCCTCGCGCGCACGCAGCGTGGCGAGCTCGCCGCCGCCTCGATGTTCTTCGAGGAAAGTGGCATCGTGCAGTACCACCTCTCTGCGATGAACCCGGCGCATGCCGCGACGCACGCGACCAAGCTCATGATCGCAGAGGCGATCGATTGGGCGCATGCGCGGAGGAACCGCTGGCTGCACCTCGGCGGCGGCGTTGGCGCGCGCGCCGACGGTGTGTTTGCGTTCAAGGCTGGATTCTCCCCACTGCGCTGGCGATTCCGCACCTTGCGCGTGATCGCCGACGAAACGCAGTATCGGGAGCTCAGCTGCCTAGCGAACGTCGATCCGATCCCAGCCGAGACCGACTTCTTTCCGATCTATCGTCGGAGCGCCTCGTTGAGTTTCCCGCCCTGGTGAACGTGCTACGGCGCGAGATGAGCCCCGTCGGCCCCGCAAGGACGCCGCCGACCAAGGTATCGCAGCACCCCGTTCTGAACCTGCGAACCCCACTTGTCACGCAACGCGGTCAGCCCATCTGCCTGCCGTCCCGTCACTTGTTTCGCGTGCCCGAAAATGTTCGTGTCGCGTGCGCTGTGCGCGATCGGATGAGGGCCCACGAAACGCGGATCCGTGACGTCGCGCGCGGGCTGGAAGCGCGCGTCGATCGACGTGCGGATGCCCATACTGCGGTTGTCGAGCGTCGCGTGCAGGGCGCGCATGCTGAAGATGATCACGTCGCCCAGTCGGTAGTCGGTGCTGAGCCAGCGCGTGCCGAATTCCTCGCACACGCGGTTGGGCCGACGGCTGTAGCACCCGCCGTGCACGAACGCGCCGTGCTTGAAGCGCGCGGCGTCGAAGTAGCCGAGCTTGTCGGCGTCCATGCGCAGGTAGCGACGGGTGTGCGGATTGTCGTGATGCGAGTTCTCGAGAACCATCAGCGGTCCGTGCGACAGCGGCAGGTCCATCAGCGGAATCCACGCTGTGTATAGGCGCGGCGTCCCGCGCCGCATGAACACCCAGTCGCAATGTGGCTGCTCGCTGCGGCCCGGGCCAACGATGCGCGGCCAGCTGTAATCGAGCGACTTCGCCTCCTCCCCGAAGATGGCGTGGAAGATCGCATGCAGCGCGGGTTGGCCCGTGAGCGCGCGGCGTTCCTCGTGGCTGATGTTGTCGGCCACCTTGTAGAGCGAAAGGCCGGGTCGCGCGGGGAAGAGGTGCGCGGAGCGGTCGCCGTCGGGATCGATCGCGTCGAGGCGGTGCAGCTCGTCGGCGATAAGACCCTGCACCTGCAGCAGCACCTGTTTGTCGAGCACGTCTCGGAGGAAGACGTACCCGTCCGCGCTCAGGCGCTCGCGCAGCACGGTGCCGTCGGCGGCGTGTTCGCTCGATTCCCGCAGCCGCCCGAACTTGGTCGCGTCCTGGTCGATGACACAACCATTCGAAGTGAGTGTGGTGGGCATGATTCCCCCCTCGGATTTGTTGCCGTTCGTCGGGAAAAATTGTACGCGCTTGCCACGGCGGTCGTCTAGCAAATTTGACAGTCACCCGCTGCACAATGGTTCACGGCGGATCACTAATTCTTTATGTCAGGCGCGTCGGGGCATTTGCCTGCGCACTATGTGCCGATCACGTCAGCTGCTCCGGCGGCGCGCGTCCCGACATGGGATTGCGATTACTGCTCACTGACTGAACTTTGCGATAAAAATTGGCCGGGCCATCCGGCTTCCTCTCGCAGGAAAGCGGCAATGGTGTGTCAGACCAGTCGGGATTGCGCCACGTTTCCCGCTTCAACCGGGTTGGGTTCGTAGGCCGCGTGCGTGGGCCGACGAATCTATGTCTACGACGTTGAAACTGTCCTACACTGCCCGAACGCGATACCGGTGCGCAGCCGAGAATGTCCGCCCGCAAGCTGGTGGTGGCCCGGCTGCGTCACGAGGAGTTGCTGCGGCGAGTGCGCGTCACATTTTTTTTGCGGTATCTGCGCGACAGCACGGAATCCGGGGGGTCTCAACATGGTTCGTCTGGTTCACGTCACCACGGTGCCGGGGTCGCTCACGTTCTTCCACGGGCAGGTCGGCTACCTGAAGGCCCGGGGAATGGACGTGTGGGCGCTCTCCTCGCCGGGCGAGCTGCTCGAACAGTTTGCCGCGCGCGAGGGCATCGCGGTTCACGGCCTGGAGATGCCGCGGCGCATCACGCCGCTGCGCGACCTGGCCACGACGGCCCGGCTGTGGCGCTGGCTGCGCGACGTGCGCCCGGACATCGTCAACGCCCACACGCCGAAGGGCGGCCTGCTCGGCATGGTGGCGGCGTGGCTTGCGCGCGTGCCGGTGCGGGTGTACCACATGCACGGGCTGCCGCTCATGACGGCCACGGGGCTGAAGCGGCGGCTGCTGCGGTGGGCCGAAATGGTGTCGTGCCTGCTCGCGCACCAGGTCTTCTGTGTCAGTGTCTCGCTCCGTGAGGCCGCGGTGGCGGAGGGGTTGTGCCGGCCGGACAAGATTGCGGTCCTCCACCACGGCAGCATCAACGGCGTCGCTGCCGAAACGGCGTTCAACCCGGCGCATGTCGGCGGCACGGTGCGGGCCACCACGCGGGCACGCTATGGCATTCCACTCGATGCCGAGGTGATGGGTTTCGTGGGCCGCGTGGTCCGTGACAAGGGGCTTGTTGAGCTGGTCGAGGCGTGGCAGACGCTTCGTGCGGAACATCCCGAGCTTCACCTGTTGGTGGTCGGCCCCTTCGAGCCACAAGACCCGTTGCCTCCAGAGGTCGAGAAGCTGCTACGGACCGACCCGCGCGTTCACTTGACCGGAATTGACTGGGACACACCGCCGTTGTACGCGGCGATGGATGTGGTTGTGCTGCCGACGTACCGCGAAGGGTTCGGCATCGTCGCCATCGAGGCTGCCGCGATGGAGCTGCCCGTGGTCGCCACTGAAGTGCCCGGCTGCGTGGACGCCGTTCAGGACAGCGTGACGGGAACGCTGGTGCCACCGCGCGACGCGGCCGCGTTGACGGAGGCGATCCGCTGCTACCTACTCGATCCGGAGCTGCGGCGCCGGCACGGCCGGGCGGGGCGGGAACGGGTGCTGCGGGAGTTTCGGCAGGAGGACATCTGGGAAGAGTTATACACGCAGTACATGCGCCTCCTACAAGTGCGCCAGCATTGAGGGTCAACAGAATTCGCGGCGAGCCTGGCCTGCGGCCCCACCTCGGTCAACCCGGTGCCCGACGTCGAGTGCTCGTCACGGCAGGCACTGGCGTGCCGACGTCGGGGCTCGTCCTCAGTTAGTGCGCCCCGACCCTCCGCGGCGGCGGTAATCTCGATTCAGATTGCTGGCCGCGCTGTGAGGGGAGCCGTGTCGTGGGTTTGCCGCGCGACGTTAGCCCGTATGGGTCGCAGACCGTGACGGGTCCTGGTTGGCCGAACGTCGAGGAAGAGCAGCTCGCCTCCGCCGCGGCCGAATACTCGGCGTTCGCGACGAAGCTGACGGGCTCCGTCGTGCCGTTGCAGCAGAGCCAACTGCAGGCGCTCGCCGCGCAGTGGACCGGTGCCGGTTCCGTCGCCGCAGCGGGCGAGGCTACCTCGATCATCGCAGGTCACGAGGCCAACGCTGCCCACGCGGCGGCGATCGCGCTCAAGCTGCAGACCATGGAGGTGAGCGTGGCGAAGACGAAGGCGCTCGTCAACGCCACGGCCGAAGAGGTCCAGCAGGAATGCATGGCGCTTCAGGCGGCGTCCGCGTTGGTCAGCAACACCGAGGAGCTGATCCAGAGCCGCATCAAGATGGGCCTGTCGCAGAACATCGCCTACGTCAGCGAAGGCGCGGCCGAGATGGCCAACGGGCTCGGGGTGCCGCCGAGCATGCCCAGTGCTGGCGCCCCTCCTGGCACGGCGCAGGCGGGACAGGCCGCGGGCAAGGGTTCGGAGCAGGCGATGCAGATGATGATGCAGATGGGCCAGATGGCGATGCAGCTCCCGCAGCAGCTCGGCCAAATGGTGACGCAGGCTCCGCAGCAGCTGATGCAGCAGGTGACACAACCGCTGCAGCAGCTCACTTCGATGTTCGGGGGTAAGGGCGGCTCGGGCGGGGGACTGGGCGGCGCGAGCCCCTTCGCCGCGTTCTCCAACCACCCGTTGGCAGGCGGGTCCGGCGCGAGTGGTGGCGGCGGCATGGTGAAGGCCGCGTCCCTGCCCGGATCGGGTGGTTCCCCGGCGCAGACTCCGA
>JAVEEN010000021.1 GCA_030840445.1 Pseudonocardiales bacterium | reverse complement strand
CGCTGGACGAGGCCACCGATTTCCTGGTGGTTGCAGAGGTGGGGCGGTTGCCGCTGTTGGTGAACGATCAGATCCGGCTACTTCAACGCGCCTGTGGCGAAACTGCCGAAGCTATGGGCCGGTTGAGCACACTGCAGGATCTGGAACCTTACTGGATCGAGGTCAACCGGCTCGAGAACGAAGCAGATCAGGTGTATCGCAAGCTGCTTTCGCAGTTCTTCAGCGGTGAATACGACCTGCTGCGGATGCTGAAACTGCGCGAGGTCGCGGATCAGCTCGAGGAAGCCGCCGATGCGCTCGAGCATGTGGCGCATGCGGTGGAGACGATCGCCGTCAAGGAATCGTGACGAGAATGCCGGTGGCCGACGCGCGACCCCGCAGGGTCACCGGATGAGCGAAACGGCCCTGGCAGTCATCATCATCCTGATTGCGCTGGGCTTCGACTACACGAACGGATTCCACGACTCGGCCAACGCGATCGCCACCACCGTCTCGACCCGTGCCCTTGCCCCGAGGGTCGCGCTGGCCATGGCCGCGGTGATGAACGTGCTCGGAGCGCTGATCTCGACCAAGGTTGCCGCGACGATCGGGTCAGGGATCATCGAAAGCCCGGCTGGCCGTGACGGCCTACGAATCGTCCTCGCGGCCCTGCTGGGCGCCGTGTTGTGGAACGTCGGCACCTGGTGGTTGGGCCTGCCCTCCTCGTCGTCACATGCTCTGATCGGCGGCCTCATCGGCGGCGCCTTGGCCGGGGCCAAGGGTGTCAAGTGGACCGCCGTGCTCGAGAAAGTCGTCCTGCCTATGGTGATATCCCCGCTGAGCGGGATCGTGCTGGGCTACCTGTTCATGATCGCCATCCTGTGGACCTTTCGCAGGGCGAATTTCCGCCGCGCACAGCGCGGCTTTCACTCGGCTCAGATCATCAGTGCTGCCGCCATGGCCTTTGCTCATGGAACGCAGGATGCCCAGAAAACGATGGGTGTTATCGCGCTGACGTTGGTGGTGTCCGGGCATCTGAGCCCTTCCGAGGGCATACCGCTCTGGGTGATTCTCGCTGCGGCCGCCGCGATTTCGGCGGGAACCTACTCCGGAGGCTGGCGCATCATGCGCACAATCGGTCGGCGTATCTACGCCTTGACCCCGGTCAGTGGGTTCGCAGCCCAGACCGTGGCGAGTGGTGTGATGCTGGGAGCGTCTCAATTGGGACTGCCGATCTCGACCACCCACGTCATCAGCGGCTCCATCATGGGCGTGGGAGCAACCCGGCGACTGTCGGCGGTGCGCTGGGGAGTGGTCGGCAACATTGTCGGCGCTTGGGTGCTGACCATCCCGGCATCGGCGGCGGCGGCCGCATTGATCTACTTCCTGCTCAGACCGATCGGGTTGTAATACCCCGCTGTCCCGTCAGGCGTTGTCCCTCAGGCGCTGCCGGAGCTGAATCGAGGGGTGTCGGGGTCGGAACCCGGCGGCGTCGGCGTACCAGGCAGCGGCGCGTCGTCGTCCACCGCTCGGCTCATCGCCGCGGATTCCTCCACCGGGGTCGCTTCCTCGTCGAGGACCTCACCCTCACCAGAGGTCTCGAGCTCCGACAGCAGCTTCTTGTCCTCCGCCGACATCAGGCCTTCGGAGAGCTCCTCGCCAGGCGCGCCTTCGTCGTTGCCGGTGCCCATGCCGCTGGCCATTGCCGACGCATCCCCTCCTGCATCGCAAGCGCGGGTATCGCCACCGCGCTGGGCATCGCGGGCACCGACATCGTCGGGAAATTCAATCATCGCAGGCCCCTCGCAACAATGGCGTCGCTCGACTGTTCGGCTGCCGCCACCAAGCTTAGGCCTCGCGTCCAGGCAAGTTAGGGGTGAAAGTCGACGTAGGAGGGCCGGCCACATTCACGTCGACGCAGAAAACCTTGCCCGATTGCGGGTAGGTCCGCCGGGTTACCTCGCCCATGCCTTCCTGGGAGGTTGTGATGAACAGCGTGCGATTCGTCGGGCCGCCGAAGGCACAACTGCTGACCTGCGGCGCGTCGACGGCTACCACAGCGAGCAGAACGCCATCGGGGGAGTAACAACGCACTGAGGAGCCACCCCACAGAGCGATCCACAGATTGCCCCGTTCGTCTATGCACATACCGTCCGGCTCGCCGTCGCCCGGAGGAATCGCCACGGCAACTCGGCGTTCCAGTAGTTCCCCGCTTGCGGTAAAGCCGAAACGATCCACCCGGCGCGTCGGGGTGTCGATGTAGTACATGGTGGCGCCGTCGGCAGCCCAGGCCAGGCCGTTGGAGATCGTCGTCCCGGCCAGCATGGTGCGCACGTCGAGTCGTTCGTCGAGCCGGTACAGCGAGCCGGCCTTGGCCTCCTTGCTCCAAGCCATACTTCCTGCCCAGAACCTGCCCTGGGGGTCGCATTTGCCGTCGTTCATCCGGATGGTCTGCTCGCGGCCAGCCTCCGGTTGCCCGAGGAGGGTCAGGCCCCCGGTCTCGGTGAGGTGAGCGAAGCCCCCCGCACAGGCCACGAGCCAACCTGACCCCTCGGCGGCGCACGGAACGACCGCACCAATGGGCGATCCCACCTGATAGCGGTGACAAATCTGCAGCAGCCGGTCGGCTTTGTCAAAGTCGGCAAGGTAAACGATGCCGTCGAACTGGTCCACCCACAGCAGGGCATCGAGTCGAGGATCCCAACAGGGCCCCTCGGCGTGCTCGGCTCTGAGATCGGTTGCGGGCTGGGCCACCCACTGGGTAAGCCCCTTCTCGCTCTGCGTCACACCGGCTCACCTGGTCCATAGTCTGTCGTGCGGCTGAATTGTGTGGTCGAGCGCCCGGCGCCCTCGCTGCGGGATCCGCCGATGAGCTTATTGCCCGTGGTGGCTTCACTTGACTCTGCCGCCGCGGCGTGCGTAAATGGCCGTACATATTGGGGCCGAACTCGACAGTAAGAGGTACGAAGTTGGCAGAGCAGTCGGACGGTGCTGCCGCCAGGCAGCGGGACAACTACCCCGAGACCACCACCGACCCGCTGACACCATCGGAGCCAACCGGGGTCGCCGACGCCCGCACCTGGTTGTTCGTCCCCGGCAACCGACCCGAACGCTTCGAGAAGGCACGAGCCAGCGGAGCCGATCAGGTGATCTGCGATCTCGAGGACGCTGTCGATCCCGAGCACAAGAGCCGGGCGCGTTCAGACGTCAAGTGGTGGCTGTCCCACGGCGGCGTGGCCTGGGTACGCATCAACGGCATCGACACCGAGTGGTACGACCACGATGTCAGCACGCTGTCCAAGCTGGCCGGGCTGCGCGGATTCGTCGTGCCGAAGGCGGAGGTCCCTGCCGCCCTGCAGTCTCTCGGCCGGCGGTTGGGCGAGGGCCGTGGCCTCGTCGCCCTGATCGAAACCGCTCGTGGCGTGCACCGTGCCTACGACATTGCCGACTGTGACAGCGTGGACCGGTTGGCCTTCGGTTCGATCGATTTCGCCGGCGATATCGGCGCCGAGGAAACCGACAGCAGCCTGCTGTTCGCCCGTTCTACCCTGGTCATGGCCTCCAGAGTGGCGGACAAACCGGCTCCCGTCGACGGAGTCACCACCACACTGGATGACCCCGTCGTACTCGCCGCGGCGGCCAATCGAGCGCGAGAGCTCGGCTTCGGCGGCAAGCTCTGTGTGCACCCGGCGCAGCTCGCTCCGGTCGCGGCCGCCTTTCAACCCAGCGCCGAGCAGATCGAGTGGGCCCGGGACATCCTGCTCAAAGCTCAACAGTCGGGTGCAGGCGCGAGCGCGGCCGGCGGCCAGCTGATCGACAAACCCGTGATTGAGCGGGCCCGCCGCATCCTGGGCCGGTTCCCTGGTCCGGCGGCCACCTGACAGGCCGACTTTGTGCTGTAACACAAGGCAAATCCGTCGTAGTACCGTCCGAGGTTGCGACACCATCGAGGTGAGTTGAGGTCCAAAGGAGGCGACATGCCGGCACGTGCCGTCGCGTACCGCGAACTTGCTGACGCGCTGCGCCAGTCGTTGCGGCAGGGGCGCTTCGCCGAGGGCCAGGCGTTGCCAACGGAGCTCGAGCTTGCGGATTCGCACGGTGTTTCCAGGCAGACCGTGCGGCGGGCAATGCAGGAATTGGTCGCTGACGGAGTCATCTACCGTGTCGCAGGCAGGGGCACCTTCGCCGTCGATGAGCCGGGCCCGTACATGAGGCACATCGGATCGGTAACGGACCTGATGGGGCTGTCGCAGGACACCCAGCTGCAGGTCGTTGAGCCCATGCAGACCTGCACCGACGAGTCCGCAGCTGAGCGTTTGAGCACTGCTGGGCCGGTCGTCTCGACGCTACGGTTCACGCGCGAGCATGAGGGCACCATCTTCTGCCTGACCAGCGTCTACCTGCCGGTCGGGGTCGGAAATCTACTCAAGGACGTCCGGGTCTTGAAGACCCGTGGTGCGCGTACGACCGACACAGTGATCGGTCTGCTGGACCAGCGGATGGCAAGGCCGATCACTACGGCTGAGCAGGTGATCACCGCGGTTACCGCCCCCAAGGACGTACGCCTGCACCTCGGTGCCTCGGCGAGGGGTGCGGTGCTTCGGGTGGATCGTCTTTACAAGGACGAAGCGGGGAATGCCGTCGAGCTCGCGATCAGTCACTTCTTGCCGGAGCACTACTCGTATCGGGTGACGCTGCGCCGCAATCCGCGCTGATTCAGGGCCGCCCGTAAGGTCGTCCGCGAGCTAACACCACCAGGAAGGCGACTGGATGTCTCGGGCCGAGAGCACCACGAGCGCTGTGATGACCGCTGACGATTGCTTCGATGCAGACCGTGCCCACGCCATCGCTCAGCTGCTGGATCGACGAACTGTCGACCTGATCGCCGGCGAACCGCTGCCATTGGCGTGGCACTTTTGCTATTTCCTGGCCCGACCGGCCCAGCGCGACATCGGGGAGGACGGACACCCGAAGCACGGAATTCCGGCCTCGCCGCAACCCGGCATGCGCCGCATGTTTGCCGGCGGCCGGGTCACGCTACTGCCTCGGCCGAGCAGTGACTCGACACCAACCGCGGGCCCGCGGATCGGCGAGCAGGCGCGCATCCTCACCGAGGTCACTGGGGAGCGAGTCCGAAGTGGTCGGTCCGGCCCCATGCAGTTCGTGACTACTCGCAGCACGATTTCCACGGCAGGCCTCGATGTCTTGCTGGACGAGCGAGACATCGTCTACCTTCCCGCGGTTTCCAGTCCGACGCCGGCTGCTTCCGCCAGTCCGACGCCTGCGACGAATTCGGCGTCCGCGGTCGACTCGAACGTGCTCGGAGCGGCGTTTGCCTCCGCGTCCGCGGCTCGTACCGTGACCATCGATACAACGTTGCTGTTTCGATTCTCGGCGTTGACGTACAACGCGCATCGAATCCATTACGACCGCTCCTACGCCCGGGAGGTTGAGGGCCACCCCGGCCTCGTGGTGCACGGACCCCTGCAAGCGCTGCTCATGGCGGAGACCGCGGCTGACGCGTTGCGCGCTGTGGGGAATGCGGCGCTGGGAGCTTGCACCTTCGAATACCGGCTCGTCGCGCCGCTGTATGAAGATCAGGGGATGCACGTGCTGGCTGAGCTCGACGGCGCCGGCGAGACGGGCGGCCTCGCAGTACACGCGAGAGTCACCGACAACTCCGGTCGCGAGACGGCGCGAGCCCAGCTGAGGCTCAATCGATCTTGACGACTCTGGTCTGCGGTGGCTTCTCTGCGCTGGCTTTCCATAGCGAAATCGTTACGCCGAAAACGCGCGTGTTTAGTTCCCGTAAAAGCTAACATGAACTACACTCAATCTGCGCGGGGGAGCGGGTCGCGCCTGATGCCATCGGGACGTAAACCAGGACTGGAGACCGATGATGTTGCTGCAAGCTCCCCAGCGTACCCAGCGCAGGGCCCTCCCGGGCGAACCCCGGGAGTTCGTGCCGCGCTCCGGCGGCTACGAGCGGCGTGCGGTCTGGTCGTGGCTGGCGGGTGTGAGCCTGCTCGTTCTGTATGCCGTGTGGTTGTGGCGCGGCTGGGGTGGTGAGCGGCTCTCCGATGCGCTCGACAACGTCGTGGAGCTGCTGAGCGCTGCGACCGTGGCGGTGACGTGCGCGGTCACCGCGCGGCATCGCAGCGGTTCGCGCCGGCTGGGCTGGTTGGCGTTTTCCGTTGGGCTGGCCGGGTGGTCGATGGGTCAGCTGCTGACGTGTTACGACGAGGTGCTGCGAAACCGGGAAGTGGCGTTTCCCGAACTCGCAGAGCTCGGGTTCCTGATGCTGCCCCTGGCAGCGCTGCTGACGCTACTTATCGTGCCCTACGACGACAGCCGCCAGGCACGGACCCGGTTCGTGTTCGACGGGTTGATCATCGCCAGTTCGCTCGTCGTGCTGTCACTGCAAACCGACCTCGGCCACGTGATCGCGGCCCGCGGCCAGGGGCTGCCGATGGGGCTGTCGTTGGCCTATCCGGCCAGTGATATCGCGCTGGCTACAGCCGCGTTGCTGCTGCTGTCGCGCCAGTCCCGGCCGGGACGGCGAGTGCTTGGCCCGCTCGCTGTCGCGATGCTGGCGTTGGCCATGTCCGACAGTGGGTATTCATATTTGACCGGGGCCGGCGGACATCCGCGGTGGGTGTGGTTGGACATCGGTTTGCCGGCGGCCCTTTGTCTGATCATGGTCTCGGCTCGGCGGGCCCGCCGCGAGGCGCTGCTACCGACACCTGACCAAGAGTCATTGTCGCGGGACGTCGGGCCGCACTGGATGGGCCTGGCGCTGCCTTACGGCCCAGCGATCGTGGTGTTCGTCTTCATGCTGTTCAAGGTCTTCACGGGCGCCCCGCCGACCCAGCCCACCAGGCTGGTTTGCGTCGGGATCGCGCTACTGGTTCTCGTTCGGCAAGTTTCATCGCTAAGGGAGAACCAGGCGTTGCTGCGCACGGTGGGCGACGCGCTACGGCGGCTGGAACATCACACAACCCACGATGCGCTCACCGGCCTGCCCAACCGCGGCTACCTGATCCCGTGCATCGAAACCGAACTGCAGCACCGGCGTTCGTCCGGCGGCTGCGCAGTGCTGCTGTTGAACTTGGACCGGTTCAGGCAGGTTAACGCGACTCTCGGGCATCGCTACGGCGATCAGCTGCTGATTCACGTTGCCGGGACGCTCACGGCGGCTCTGCCACCCGAGGTCACGCTGGCCCGGCTCAATGGAGACGAATTCGCTCTCCTGTTGCCCGGCGTCGACGTCGCAGCAGCAACCCGGACCGCCGAGCGCCTGGGCCAGGCGCTGCAGAACCCGTGTCTGCTGGAGGGGGTCAGTTTTGCGGTCGAGGCGACGATCGGGATCGCAATGGCCAGTGACCACTCCTCGGCCGAGCAGATGCTCCAGAGCGCCGATATAGCGATGTATGGAGCCAGGCGAGCGCAGCAGCCCTTCCTGATCTACCGGCCCGGCGACAACACCACTACGCCCGCGCGCCTGTCCTTGCTGGCTGACCTGCGCACCGCCCTGTCCAGGACCGATGAGCTCGTCCTGCATTACCAGCCGAAGGTGAGCGTCGAGGACGGGACGCTGTATGGGGTCGAGGCGCTGCTGCGCTGGCGCCACCCGCAGCGTGGCTTCATCCCGCCCGGCGATTTCATCCAGTCGGCTGAGGAGAGCGGCATTATCGGTCCGTTGACCCGCCGGGTGCTGCAATTGGCCCTGGACCAGCAACGAGCGTGGCTCGCCGCTGGCCGGGAGGTGCCGGTGGCCGTGAACGTGTCGGCCCGCTGCCTGCAGGACCGGGCGTTCCCCGCGATGGTCGAACAGTTGCTGGCCGAGCGGGGTCTGCCCGCTCGACTGTTGACGCTGGAGTTGACCGAAAGCACGATCATGATCGATTCCGTATATGCCAGGAACGCGCTGTATCGGCTACGGCGGGCAGGGGTAACGCTGTCGATCGACGACTTCGGCACCGGTTACAGCTCGTTGGCCTACCTGAAGAACCTGCCCGTGACCGAGCTGAAGATCGACCGCAGTTTCATCACCAATCTCGGCGAACACACCGACGACGCCATCGTGCGATCGGTCATCGATCTCGGTCACAACCTCGGCCTGACGGTCGTCGCGGAAGGCATCGAGACCGCAGCTGCCCTCGAGAAGCTCTACCACCTGGGCTGTGACCTGGCCCAAGGCTTCTTCATCGGCAAGCCGCTCCCGGCCAACGAGTTCAACTTGTGGCTGCAGCAACGCCAAGATCTCTATATCCGCTAGCGCGGATGAAGGATTTTCGGGCTGCGACCTGATGCAGGTCCTGCTCGGACCGAGCCTCGCCCGCTCTGACTGTCGCCAGTGGTCGATGAGACTGCCGAGCCGGCGGCATAGGGACGATGCAAACGCCGATTGATCTGGCCGCCCTGGTCAGGCTGATCGACCAACTGGTTGTCGATCACCTGACATGGGCGAGCGCGAGAACTTCTCGCCTCCTCGTCACCGACCGGTCCCCAGGGATACCTAGGGTGGCATACGGGTTCTTCTCATACGCCAGGCAGCATGCTCACAGGATGTCTTGCTGCCATGGAAACATGGCGAGAACCGCGCAGCCGTCGTGAGGCCGGGTGCCGGCGTGGCGGGACTGCGCCGACGTCTGTGGGCCAGGGGTCTCGGCGTTGCTTTGCTCACCGTGATGGTGGCTGCTTGGGCGGTCGCGACGGAGCGGGGCGCGCAATCCGCCTCCCCGGCGCCCGCGACGGCATCGGCCGCCCCAGCGGGAACTTCCGCCGCAGTGCCACCCAGCGTGTCCACGATCGGAGTGCTGTCACCGGCGGGCGAGCTTCAGGCTCACAGCTGCACCGCGGCGGTCGTGACCAGTTCGAGTGGCGAGGTCATCGTGACCGCGGCGCATTGTGTGGCCGGCACCGGCGCCGGCCTGGTGTTCGCTCCCGGCTATCAGGCAGGTACGGCGCCGTACGGCACCTGGGTTGTGCAGCACGCCTATGTCTCCGCCGGCTGGCTGGACAACCAGAACCCCGAGGACGACGTGGCCTTCCTCACCGTAAGCGCGGCGGCCGCCAATCCGTCGGCGGCAACCGTGCAAGCCGTGGTCGGTGGTTACTCGTTGGCGAGTGCGCCCGGTGCAGATGATCAGGTGCGAGTCAGCGGCTATGTGGCCGGCGACGACGTAGCGGTTTCCTGTACCGCCGACGTCTATCTAACGGGCGCCTACCCAAGCTTCGACTGTGCCGGGTTTGCCGGCGGCACCAGTGGTGGCCCCTGGATTACGAACGGCGCTACCGGAACCCCCGTCCTGGCCGCGGTCATCGGCGGCCTGCACCAAGGAGGGTGTTCGCCGGACACGTCCTACTCCGCGCCGTTCACTGCCGCCACCGCAGCCATCCTGGCCAGAGCCGCCCAGGACCAGGCCGCGGACATCCTCCCCTCTCCGAATTCAGACGGCTGCTGACGACATCGCCTTCACCGAGGCAGGGTTGGCCGGACGCGCAGTTGTGACGGTCACGGCGTTGAGCGAGCGTCCTCTCCCGCGGTCTCGCGTCGGATCCAACGCGTGATCACCTCAACCACATAGCTGCGTTCCGCGGCATCGAGATCGGCACCCTTGGCGATGCCGTGCCGACGTTGTAGACACGTGCGGCAACAAGTCGCCGTCGCATTGTGGGCGACGAAGACCGTATGACCCGGTACCAGCTTTGCTAGCACCAATCGCAAACTTTCAACTAGAGCACGCAATTTTGAACTATGTCTCTGAATATTGATGGCAGACCCTTGCGAAACGTCTACAGACGTCCTAAGTTCACCTCACCGTTTCTATGGGTTGCTCGGCCGAGCAACCGGCGGGGACCCTCCATTTCGGGAAGAAGCGAGGTCATCGAATGCCACGCAGCATCCTTGGATCCGACGGCAGGCGCTTAGCCGGCTCGTCTCGGTGCATCGCGGCGTCCGCCTTGATGGCGGTGGTCCTCGTCGGTGCAAGTCTCGCCGCCGGCGCGAACACGGCGTCGGCTGATGCCGCCAGGCACGGCCTCGCTCTCCCGTCGGTGACCCGCGCCGCCCTGGCTCCCTCGCTCGTCGCCGGTCGAGGCGCCACGGTGGACTTCGCTGAGCAGGAGGCGGAGAACGCCGCGACGAACGGCGCGGTCATCGGCCCGGACCGTTCGGCGTACACGTTGCCGGCGGAGGCGTCCGGCCGTAAGGCGGTCACATTGGCGCCGGGGCAGTACGTCGAATTCACCTTGCCCAGCACGGCGAACGCGATCACCGTCCGCTACAGCATCCCGGACGCTCCCAATGGCGGCGGCATCACCGCCCCGCTCGACGTCACGGTCAACGGCGGCCACCGGAAGACCATGACCCTCACGTCGCAATACGCGTGGCTATACAACCAGTATCCATTCTCCAACGACCCGAGCGCCGGACTCCTGCATCCCGATTGGTGGATCACCGAGTGTTCCTGCGTGCCGGCGGCGACGACGCCAACCCCTGCGATCACGACGCCGTTCCGCCCGAATCACTTCTACGACGAGCAGCGACTGTTGCTCGGCCGCAGCTATCCGGCAGGAAGCAAGGTGCGGCTCACGGCTCCGGCCGGCGGCCCCGCACAGACGACCATCGACCTGCTTGACTCGCAGCTCGTGGACAGGCCGCAGGTCGAGCGGACCGCGGCGAATGTGCTGCTGTTCGGAGCCGACCCCTCGGGCCGGCGCGACTCCGTTAAGGCGTTCGACAAGGCGATCACCTTTGCCAAGCGCGAGCACGTCAGCGTGTATGTCCCGCCGGGCACGTACCAGATCAACCGTCACATCATCGTCGACAACGTGACCATCGAGGGTGCCGGCAGTTGGTACACCATCATCAAGGGTCACGAGGTCACGCTCAGCACGCCGGCCACCGACGGTTCGGTGCACACGGGCGTCGGCTTCTACGGTAAGGACTCGTCCGTAGGCGGCAGCACCAACGTCCACCTGTCCGGGTTCGCGATCGAGGGCGACGTCCGCGAACGCATCGACACCGACCAGGTGAACGGCATCGGCGGAGCATTGAACAACTCCACCATCGACGGCCTGTACATCCAGCACACCAAGGTGGGCATCTGGCTCGACGGACCGATGACCAACGTGCGTATCTCGAACAGTGTCATCGCCGACCAGATCGCGGATGGCGTCAACTTCCACACCGGCGTCACGCACTCGGTCGTGTCGAACAACTTCATCCGTAACACCGGTGACGACGGCCTCGCCATGTGGTCCGAGAAGACCCAGAACGCCAATGACACATTCGACCACAACACTGTGCAGACGCCGGTGCTTGCCAATGGCATTGCCCTTTACGGCGGCACGGACAACGCGATCTCGAACAACCTCGTCGCGGACCCTGTCCGTGAGGGCAGCGGTATTCAGATCGGATCCCGCTTCGGCGCTGAGGCGTTCACCGGACAGGTGTGGATTACCAACAACACCACGGTCCGCGCCGGCACCTTCGAGCTGAACTGGAATATCGGTCTCGGGGCGATCTGGTTCTATGCGCTGGAGAAGAACATCGACGCCGACGTCGAAGTGGTAGGGGACAACTTCCTCGACAACACCTACAACGCGATCATGCTGGTCAGTGACTTTCCGGTGAAGGACCTGTACTCGATAACGAATATCCACTTCAAGGACGTCAAGGTCGACGGCACCGGCACCTCGGTGGTCAGTGCCCGTGCCGCCGGATCCGCATCCTTCGACAACGTCGATGCTCGCAACGTCGGCGCGGTCGGCGTCAACAACTGCGGATCGTTCCATTTCACCTCGGCCGGCTCGGAGTTCTCGCTAATGGACCTCGGCGGCAATGACGGCGGCTGGCTCGCTCCGTGGGAGCTGCCGAACACCATCACGTGCGACGACCGTCCGCACGTGGTGGTGCCGCCTGCGCCGGCGGGGTGGTAGCCCGCTGACGGTGTCTCCGGCGGTTACTCAGCTGCCGGGAACCGGTCGCTGAAGTTGACCGAGAATGCGTGCAGGGCTGGCGCTGTCTCCAGGGCTCAGCGGCGCCCTGGCGCAGCCGTCACGATTACCTTGTGTAGCAGCCATTCCCTAATCTTGAAAAACTCAGCGCTCTGATTGTTCGTGTCACTGAGATAATAACTGGTCCACGTTGACCGTTCCGGCCCCCAGTTGCGGTTGCGGGATGATGGCCCATATTCCGGCTGCCACTATGGTCGCGGTAGCGAGTGCGATGAAGCCACGGTTCCCCCTATTCCAGGACTGAGTCTGGTAACGGATTGGGTCCTCTACGAGAGTTGTTGAAAGCGTAGCTGCTGCTATCGCCAAACCGATCACTATTACGGCGTGGCCCCAAATATTGAGTCCAAAAATGTTCCGGGGCATCAGCAAGATGATCGGCCAGTGCCATAGGTAGAGGCTGTACGAGCATTTTCCGAGCCTACCTGGAATGGCGCTCCCGATTATGCGTCCGACATGTCCGTTCGGCACTGTACTCAGAACCCCAATTAACGCTGCGGCACCCAGTGAGTGCATAAACATAACGCCGTGGAAGAGGCCAGGAGCGTTCTCACCCTTAGTTAGCACCCAAGATAGGGTCAGAAGGGAGATCAACAGTGCACCCAGTGCATCCGCAACTAACCTCGGAATACCGGCGAAGCATCTCCGCACAGGCGACGTGGCGACCAGAGCACCGAGCAGCAGCGAGAAAGCTCGTGTGTCGGTACCTTCGTAGACACGCGTCGAATCCACCGGATTGAAGAAGTAGATCATCAATGCAAGTGAGGCAAGCGCACCCCCGGCGGCGAGGACAGCGACCTGCCACCCACCTCCTTGGCCGCGAGCAACAATCGCGACCAGCAACGGCCACACCAAGTAGAATTGCCATTCGACCCCGATGCTCCACAAGTGAGCGAACAGGTGACTATCTGCGCCTCTCCAGTACCCAACCTGATCAGCAATGAAATGCCAGTTCACCCCTTGCACTCCAACCCACGGGGTGTCCTCGATAGCGAAGAACTGTTGAGAAGGTGTCCCTATCGACCAGGCCAGCAGCAGGGTCCCAACAACCATCACGATCAGTGCTGGCAGCAGACGGCGTGCGCGCCGCGACCAGAAAGCAACCAAATTGATTCGACTTAGTTTCGCTTTCTCGTGTAGCAGCAGCCCAGTAATCAGGAAACCCGATAATACAAAGAACAAGTCGACACCGAGAAACCCACCGCGCAGGAGCCCCGTGTGGAACAAGAGCACGGCAACCACCGCGAATCCGCGCAGCCCATCAAGTGGAGCTAGATGTGACCGGTCTAATCGGGTAGCGGGGCTGCGGAAATTCACGAAAGCAGCGGTACGAAGACCGGGACGCAAACGCATTTACTTGCAGTCATTTTTGGCGAAAACCTTATCCGATGTCCACGACCCGGTGGCCCATTTACTCGCGTCCACAGGGGTGAATCCGTATTGTTCTCCGAGGCGTTCGGTGAACCATTTCGCGTAGGCGGCGGCACCCTGCTGGCAGGTGTGTATCCCGTCCTTGGACCGCAGGGCTTTGGAGGCACTCCAGTCTGTGCCCCAAAGGGCTTCAGAATCAAAAAAATGCACGGTTTCTTTGTTGCTGTCAGCGACCTCTTTAGCCACCTTTGGTGCGCTTCTGATCCCAGCTTCACCGGGCTTATAAAAATCGTCGATCTTGAACGGGTCAGCAGGAACAATAACGAGTTCAGCCCCAGCTTGTTTAGCTGTGTTCACAAGTTTCTGATACGAGGATCTCTGCTGCTCGGATGTTCCCCAATCGTAGGTGGCGATCTTGTAGGCGATCACGTTCGGGTGGAAAGAGTCAATCTTCGCCGGCAACGTCTTCCATGTCTCCTTTGCGATAGTAGAGACACCTTTCACGAGCCTGTCCGGTGAGTTGATATCCCCTTCAACAATGTTGCCACCACCATCGCTGGCTGCGCTTTCAAACGTCACGCCGTTGGCCTCCATCGCCGCTCTTAAGGGATGGGATTCTACTTCGGCGACGGAATCCCCGAGCCACAGGACTTTCTTC
>JAVEEN010000396.1 GCA_030840445.1 Pseudonocardiales bacterium | reverse complement strand
CAACCACGATCACTGGATCGGCCGCTGCCGGTGGCGTCGTAGTGGGCGCCGTCGTAGTGGGCGCCGTCGTAGTGGGCGCCGTCGTAGTAGGCGCCGTCGTAGTAGGCGCCGTCGTAGTAGGCGCCGTCGTAGTGGGCGTCGTGTCCCCAGTCACGAGCAGCTTCGGCCATTTGGGCTCGCCAGCCTCTCGGCTGTCAACCTTGCGCACAGCCGTAGCGCTGCTGATGAGCGCAAAGGAGTACGTGCCGTCGGCCTTGATGGCGCTAGTGACGTCGGCAGTGGTGGCAATTCCAGGTGTCAGAGTTCCGGTTTGGCCGATTTGCGCCCCGGTCGCGGGTCTGTCGTTCCAGGTGATCCCGGTCTCCGACCAGGTCGTACTGGGGACGGTCAGGACTTTGATCGGCAGCGACCCAGTGACTTCACTGGTGACTTGCAGGAGGACTGAAGTTGGCGGTGCCGACAGTCCAGACACCGTGAAGGTGAGATAGCTGACCATCTGCGAGGTGGTCGCGGCGTCCTGCTGCAGGAGCGGCGCAGTGCCAAAGTTGGTAGTGGCCTTGGAGGAATCGACGTAGGTGTCCGCTATCGGTGTGAACGCAGTGGTCGAGGAGGCCGACTGCGCGGGCATGGCTACCAACACGCCGGCCAGGGCAGACAGTCCCGCCAAGGCGGCCAGCGCCAGGCTTCGCCTCAGGATCTTCGTCGTGCGGCCGGTAGCACCGCCACGAGCGGTAGACCTAGTCATTTGCCACCGTCAAGAATCTCGTCGATGAGGGCCTGGGTGTCCGCCTGTTGCGGAACGCCCGTCGAGTCCATCAGCTTCTGCGCTGCGGGATAGTCACCCTTGATGCAGGCGTCAGCGATCGACGTCATCGTCACCATGAGCGGCGCGACCGCGTCAGCGATCTTGGCTCCGGCCGGCGAGGACACACTATGAAGTCTGGCCAACTCCGCCTGGATAGCGCTCGCGGCCCGCCTGAGCGGCTGGCACGCGGCGGCCGAATTCGCCTTGATACCCCGCTGCGCTTGGAACAGCGCCTGATTGAAGGTAATTTTCGCCTTCTCCACCGACAGGAACCATTTCTGAATCGCCGGGTCCGCGCCCGGCATGGTGGAAGCGGCGGCCGCCGCACCGGGGGCTGCGGCCGGCGCCCACGCCCTTTGCGAAGTGTCGGACGACGTACTGGTCGGCCCTGGTAACAGGCCTGCCGGCGACGGTCTTGTTGTGCTGGCAGCTGGTCCGCTGGAATCATTCGCCCCGGCCCGACCGCAGGAAGCGATCGTCAGTACGAGTACCCCGATGAAGATGACGCCAAGAAGGCGATTTTTAGCGGCCTGGGACATAAGGCAACTTCCCCCGTTTAGCAGATCGTCGACTCGACTTCTTCTGTCTACCCGTCGACGGGTACATAGTGCGTCTTGATGTGTCTGATTGGCGTACGGGTCTCGGGTTTCCTTCAGTTGTGCCCAACGGCGCCGTTGCACCTGAGACCGGCCCGCGGCCGGGGGGATCGTCTCATGCTGAACGAACGGGGGCGGGTGTAGGACTGGCCCTGCTGGTCATTCGTGATACCCGGGGAGTCGCTATGTCGGTCTTTGAGCGAACGCTGCCGATTCGGCCGGGCATGGCGGCATTAGTGGCGATGTTGACCGGGCTGCTGTCGGTGACGGTTGTCATGGCTCCGGCACAAGCCGCGCCGTCAGCGTCGCACCCGGTCCGGACCACCATTCATTGGTCGCCGTGTGAAGCTGGCTTTCTATGCGCCTCGGCGCGGGTGCCATTGGACTACGACCACCCGACGGGCACGCAGATATCGCTGGCCCTGACCAAGCTGCCGGCCACTGATCCGGCGCACCGGATCGGCTCGCTGTTCATCAACCCGGGCGGCCCGGGTGGATCCGGAGTGGACTTCGTCCAAGGGGTTGGCAGTTTTCTCCTGACGAACGAGGTCCGAGCCCGATTCGACCTGATCGGTTTCGACCCGCGTGGGATCGCCCGAAGCACTCCGCTCACCTGCTTTGCCACCCAGCAGGAAGCGCTGAACGTACTTCCGCCATTCCCGTATCCCACCAACGCATCTGAGACGAAGATCTGGATTACCGACAACAACAAGCTCGACGCCGCCTGCGCAAGGAACGGCGGTGCGATGCTGAACCATATGAGCACGGCGAACGTCGCCCGCGACCTCGATGTGCTTCGCGCCGCGGTCGGTGACGCAGGCTTGAATTACTACGGCCTGTCCTACGGCAGCTTCCTCGGCAACATGTACGCAAACCTGTTCCCCGGCAGAGTGCGATCGGTGGTCATTGACGGCGTGCTCGATCCGATCTCCTGGACTACCGGACGTGGCGATCAGGGCCGCGAGGTTCCCTTCTCCACTCGCCTGAGGAGTGCGGTGGGAGCCCAGGCAACACTCAAGGAATTCTTCCGGCTGTGCGACGCCGGTGGCGCCAACTGTCCCTTCGCACCGCACGCAGCGCGCCGCTACGCCACGCTGTTGCACGAACTCAAGGAGGACCCGCTCCCGATTACCTTCCCGGACGGGACATCTCTGAACGTAGACGAGTCGTTCCTGATCGCCGGGACGCTGGGCGCGATGTATGACTCCGCGAGCTGGCCCGACCTCGCGACCATCCTGGCGGACCTGGAGAAGCGCGTGGCCGCTCGCGAGCTGGCAGCCGGACTGTCGCCAGGGCTATCACGACAGAGGCAGCATCTGCAGCCGTTGCCCTACGACAACTTCGTCGAAGCCGGCCCTGCGGTGTTCTGCTCTGATGGCATCAACCCGACCAATTACTCGGCCTGGACCCGAGCGGCTTCGAGTTCAGCGCGCACAGATGGCCTGTTCGGGCCTCTCTGGGCATGGGTTTCGAGCAACTGTGCGAAGTGGCCCGGCCATGACGCTGACCGCTACCTCGGCCCGTTCAATCACCGAACCAAGAACCCGGTGCTCGTAGTGGGCAACATCTTCGACCCAGCCACGCCGTATCAAGGTGCCACGACCGTAGCAAAGCTGTTGCCGAACTCGAGACTGCTGACCGTGCACGGCTGGGGACACACATCACTGTTCCGTTCCAGCTGCGCCACCTCCGCGATCAGTCGGTATCTCGTCACTTCCCGACCTCCACCGCGGGGCACGATCTGCGAACAGGATGTCGTGCCCTTCGCCGCGCCGATGGCCGCCGTACGAGCACGATCAACAGCAGTCACGGTCGGCGGTTCGATTCTGGCGCCCCGGCAGCTGGCCTGGTAAACCCGGATCGGGAGACAAACGGCACTCGGCGCGCGAGCCGATCTCCAGCTGATCTCAGCGGGCCGTAGGGTGCGATCATGGCCGATCGACCCCTGACACTCATGGCGGTGCACGCTCACCCGGATGATGAGGCGACGGGGACAGGTGGCATCCTGGCGCGCTGCGCCGCGGAAGGGATTCAGACCGTGCTCGTCACCTGCACCGACGGGGGCTGCGGGGATGGGCCTGGAGGGGTGAAGCCGAATGAGCCCGGGCATGATCCAGCCGCAGTGATCGCCATGCGCCGCGCTGAGCTCGAAGCGAGTTGTGCGGTCTTGAAGGTCAGCCATCTGGAACTGCTTGGCTACTCCGACTCCGGGATGATGGGCTGGCCGGCCAACGATGCGCCGGGCTCGTTCTGGACAACCCCGGTGGACGATGCGGCGGCCAGGCTGGGCGAGTTGATGCAGCGCTACCAGCCCGATGTCGTCGTCACCTACGACGAGAACGGCTTCTACGGCCACCCTGACCACATCCAGGCACACCGGATCACGATGGCTGCTGTGGCCTCGACGGGCCTGCCGGCGAAGGTGTACTGGACGACCGCGCCGCGCTCTAAGATGCAGGAGTTCATGCAAGTCATGCGCGAGTACGGCGCGGACTGGGATGAGACGGAGTCGTCAACCGACGGGGCGGAACCGGAAATCGGACTTCCCGACGCTGACATAACTACCTGGGTGGACACCACCGATTTCGGTAGCCAGAAGTTTGACGCACTCGCCGCGCACGCGAGTCAAAGCGAGAACATCTTCTTTCTACGTATGGGCAAAGAGAGGTTCGCCCAGCTGATGGGCATGGAGACCTTCGTGCGCGTCCACGACACGACCGGCGCTGCGCTGCCCGAGGACGACCTCTTCGCCGGCCTGCGCTGACTGGCGAAGGCGGCTCGGCGCGGCGGTTCGGGTGGCCGCGCCGGACGGGGTTCAGCCCCTCGCGAGGCGGTCCGTGTGCCGGCGCTCTTCGTCGGCGACCTCGCTGCGACTGCTGGTCCGCAGCTGCCAGGTGCTGGTGAGGCTGTCCGGGCCGGTCAGCCGTCCACGGGTCAGAGCGGCGCTGATGCGCTGAGGGACGTCTTCTTCGCTGGCCGGCTCGGTTGCGAACAGGATTCGCAAGCGCACCTCAGCTCCGACACCGCGGACGGCATCGTTGTGGTGGGCGGCAAGAGGGCAGGGTGACTCATGCGTCCAACTTTCGCACAGCGCAAGGGTGATGGCGGCGCCGGGCGCTGACGTGTCGCTGTTGTCGTTCATCGACAGCACGGCGTCATGGGCGAATGTGGCCAGCATGAAGCCGGTATGACCTCGCCAGGCAAAGGTATTGGCTCGGTGATCCGTCGTCGTATCGTGTCTGATGAGGGTTTGGGCACCGACACCGTATGGCAAAACTGCACCGGACTATATGAAAAGGCAGCGAAAGCCTCCGCGCTGACGGAGGAACCCACCGATGCCCCGTGCTTCCCCAAGGGCGACCCGCAAGGCCGCCGCACGGCACCTAGCCTGGTCAGAGGCTGCGCGAATTTCGACTCCGAGGGCGACCTCGACTTCGATGGCACGTCTTACTGGCCTGACTGGCCCAACGCGACCAAACCCACCCCGTTACCCGTCACCGTTCCTGCAGCAGCGGCCACGCACGCGCGGTGCCCTCTACCGCCACATACAGTTCCAGACAAACGGCACGCCGGACCTCAGCCACTTCTTCGGCACCCTCAAGTCGGCAACGCTGCCTCTCCCCACTGTCGATGCAGCCCAGTCATTCAACTTCACCGCAGCGGATACTCGATTCCCGCACCGGGAACGGCGCCCGCGGACCCGTCCGCGCCGGTGCCAGCCTGACCCTGCAACTCACCGGACGGGGCACAATACCGACCAGCGGGGTCACCGCCGTCGCCATCACGGTCACAGCAGCCACCGCC
>JAVEEN010000388.1 GCA_030840445.1 Pseudonocardiales bacterium | reverse complement strand
CACCGTGATACCGAGGAGCACGGTACGGAGAGCCGAAAGTCCTTCAACCAGCCCTCGGGCGTCAGCCCCATCCCTTTCCGCCGCGACGGGAACTGCAACTACGACGAGACAGCACACGACCGAGGTGCTGCCGAGCCGGGTGAAGGCGCGGACCATCGGGGTCAGTCGCCGATGGCGGCGGGTGTGAAACCACCGGTACAGCCGATGATCCGATGCGGTGTCCGGTACCCATTGAACGAGCCGAGTTCCCGCAGGCCTGATCACTGCGACCCGATCACTGCTACCTGATCACGCTGCTACCTGAGCAGTAACTTCAGGACGGACAGTTCTTCGGAGCCGTAGCGGGTCATCGGATCCACGTAGGTGCCTTCGGTGATCTCGTTCCAGCTGATGAGACCGAAGTCATCGGGTTTGGTAGCGCCGTTACGGGCGAACAGCGTGCGAAGGGTGGCGCCGCCCTTGCGCGGCACACATGCTGACCCGCCCGCGATCTGCTTGTTGTAGCCGGGTGTGATCGGAGCGACCCAGACCTTGTTGCTGCCGTCGGGATTCTTGCCGCCGGCCCGGACGTTCTTGGCCAGGGCGGCCAGCTGACCGAAAGACTGGGGGTTCGTGTAAGGGTTCTGCGAGGACCAGTAGTAGGCGTCGCCGTCAAGGTATGGGTTCCTGGCGGCCGACCAGTTGGTCTCGTCGCCAAGGATCCGCAGGGACGATCGGAACCTTGTACTGAGCGCCTTCAGGGTCGTGACCGAATACTTGCGGCTGCCCTGCCAGATGACCGTCGGCTTGGCCGACTGCACCCTGTCGAACGCCTTATCGGAACCGTACTTGCTGACGAAGTACTTCCAGTCATTCTGGATCTGTGCCGGGCTAAGCACCCGGGCCGATGCCTTGTAGCTGAGCCATAGCTTGAACGGAATTCCTGCAGCGTTGACCTTGTGCACCGCGTCCACCAGCACCTGAAGGCGACGGCTGTAGGGATTGCTCGTCGTCGATTGGGTCGCTGCGCCGGTTCCGACCCAGTTCACCACGAAACCGGTCAATCCGGCCCCCGCGGCCTGCCGAACATCGGATTCGATGAGACCCGGGTCGTCCTGGCTGTAGATCTGGCGTGGCACGTCTGTGAGGTGGTTGCCGGTGTACCTGCTCGCCGTGCCGCAGCCGCTGGCGCCAAGGGTTGCCGGTAGCGGCAACGGGTTGGCCGAAGTCGGAAAGTTCTTGCCCAACGAGGATCGCCAATGGTCCGCGCTCCACCAGAGATAGTAGTAGGCGAACACCCGCGGCTTGGCGGTCGCGGTCGCGGCTGGGGTGGCGCTCGAGGGCTTCGGGTGTGCCGGGAGCACCAGCAGGGCAGCCAAAGCGGCGACGCCAAGTGGCAAGGCCAGTAGGCGGAAGTGCCGGCCTGCAGGGTAATGGTGACGTGTCACTGGGTCTCCGAAATGGGCGCATGGACATGATGGCCGGGGACTTCTGGAACTACTTGGGCAGCATTGACGCTCAGTACCGATGCACGCTCGTGCGTGTCGGAATGGATCAGGGGTCGAGGCCACCGCAGCATCGCGAGGGCTGCCATTATCTGTCGAGCTTGCACAGGTTACCGCCTCGGATGTCGAGTCGAGATAAACATCGGCGCTCTGGCCAGGATTCTGAGGTGCACCGGCGGGGGTCTTATCAGACAATGGCGCCATAATGCTGGGGACCTAAGGAACGTGGGCCGATGGTCGATGGGACGGAGCCGGACGTTCGCCGGACGTTGGCCTTCCGGTCGACGGGCGTGCGGGTCGCGCACATGATCCACTCGTACCATCGTCCATACTTCGCACGGACCAGTCGTATCTGAAAGGGACCCATATGACAGAGGGCGCGAGAGACGCCGACGATCTTCTGACCGTCGGCGACAGCTTGCGGGCGGAAGAGCGCGACGTCCAGACCTTCATCGACCGTGCCATCGAGGAGATCAGCTCCTTACGCAAGCAACTGTCCTTCACCGAGCATCTCAATCAGCGCCTGGAGCGATCAGCTGGCGCGGCTGATGACCTGCGCCGCCTTGTCGACCAACAGGCCGACGAGATACTGGATCTTCAGTCAGTTCTGCAGTCAGTCACCTCCCTCTGCGACTTGGCGGAGTGGTCAGCGGACTCCACCGGCGCCAGTGCCTTGCCGTCGCTCCTCGCGCAGGATGTGCGCCGCGCGGTGGCCGGCCGCGTCTCCCGGTGACGTTGATCTGTTGACAGCTCGACCTAGCCGTTGGCGTCTCCTGCGGCGCCAGCCGATCAGGGTGACCACGCCCAGCAGCAGTGCGGGCAGCCCGATCAGAACCGCGAGGTTCGGCAGCCTCGGCGCCTGGCCTGCTCGGGGTGGCGAATAGCTGGAGTCGGCCGCGGTCGACGGCGTCGGAGCGTGCGCGCCGGTCAGGTCTGCGAGCACATCGAGATAGCGACGGCCGAACTTCACCGAGGGTTCTACATAGGTGTTCTCGCTGAACTCATTCCAGCTGATCAGACCCAACATGTCCGGCGACGTCCGCAGGGCGGTGCCGTACTCGGCGCGCAAGGTCGCACCGTCGTTGCGCGGCACCGATTTGCTGCCACCGACGAGGCGGGCATCGAAGCCGGGAGCGAACGGGGCGATCCAGTACTTTCCGTCAGCGTGGATGGCCGAGCTGATGTCGGTCAATCTGGAGGCGTAGTTCTTGTTCGTCTGGGGATTCACCGAGGACCAGTAGTAGGCGTCGCCGTCGGTCAGGTCGGCGATCCGGCGGTAGCCGTCCAGACTCTTTTCGGTTGACAGCACCAGCATTCCGGGCCGGACCGTGCTGGTCACCTTCTGGACGTCGGCATAAGAAAACGCCCATGTGCCGCTCCAGATGGTGAGCGGCTTGCCACCAAGCCGATAGAACACCGGGTTGTTCGCGAACGTCAACTGGAACATCCTGAAGTCGTCCGCCACCTTGGACACCGGCAACGGCCTACGGTTGAAATCCAGTCCTTGATAGATCATCGCGAGATAGAAGTGTTCGGCAGCAGCTACCTCGACCAAGGCGCGCAGCCGACGGGTGTTCGTGGCTGTGTCCTTCCAGCTCACTATGAAACCATCGATACCGGCGCCTTTGGCAAGTCGGATCTGCTGCCTCATGATCCTTGGGTCATCGCTGGAATACCTTCCGGCCGCGGGGTAGTCGATCTTCGCGCGGTTCCACGAGCTGGGGTCGAACCACTGGTAGTAGAACGCGAAGATCGGCACCGGAGAGGCGTGGTTGCCCGAGGTCGGCGTGGTCGCCGCCGAGCCGGTCCCCGCCGAGCGACCCGGCGCCGCCGAGCGGCTCGGCGCCGCCGAGTTCGATGCCGTGGCAGCCGGCGCCGCACTTGGCTGCCACGCCGACAGCATGAGGAATGTCGCCAGGCACAGAAGAAGTGCGCCGGGCCGCCGCGTCATGTCAGAACCTGTTCCTTCGACGCTCCATACGCCGGAGCGTTCGGCGTCCACGGCCGCACGCTCTCAGCGGGCCTTCTGCTTTGCAGATAGCGACCGACCGCAATCAGGCCCAACGCCAGGAGCAGGCCGAGTCCACCGAGCACTGAAAGATCGAGCAGGCTGATCACCGTCAGGTCGGACGTTTTGTCGCGTGACAAGGTGAATTGACTCGACGTCACCAACGCAAGGCCGGCTTTGATCTGGAGCCTGTAGGTGCCGCGCGGCAGGTCGTTGAGCACCGCTCGGTGCTGGGCGTCGAAGGGCACCGACTCGGTGGCGCCGTCGGGATACGTGACGACGATGGACTTGCCACGTGACGTGGGGAAAAGCGCGTCATGCGCGGTCACCGTAAGGTTGTAGAACTGGGTGACAAACCGCGGATTCGGCGTGCTCGGCAGGAATACCTGACGACCGGCATCGACAACGTTTGTTCCCCGCACGATGACGGATTGCAGCGAGTACTTGACCGCCACGGCTGACAGCACGCTGTGGTGATACGCCGGACGGACGACGTCCAGCCAGGTCGGGCTGGTGGGCGACATGGTCATCAGTTGACCGAAGTCACTCTTCACGGTGATGGCGGACACCTCACCCGGGTTAACCGCGGTGCCATCCTGCCGAACGACGGTGGGCTGAACGTGCTGTTGCAGGGAGAACGCGGCCGTCACAGCGTAATCGGCCCGCAGGGGCAAGCCTTTGACCGACTTCGTAAAGGCTTGATCCGGATCGCGCTGACCGCCCCAGCGGCTGAACTGGTAACGCTGCGTAGGTGTCGACACCGACGTCTTGACCAGGGTGAGCGTGTGCCGGGCGAAGTCGTGTTGGGCGACGTAACGCGCCACACCGTTGCCGTCGGTCACGACGTTGTGCCCGTCGAAGCTGAACTGCACGCCCGCCAGGGGCGGCGCTGTCTTGATCGTCAAGGTGATGGGCCATGGCTTGCGGTGCGGATGCGGTCGGATGATCCCTGGTTGGCGAGCAATATTGGTCGGTGCCCGCAGACTCTTATGTGGATGTGGTCGGGGGGTCCGATGCTTCGGCGGGGAAGCGACGATGCCCGGGACGCTCGACGGATTTTGGCCGCCGGCCGGGGGTTTGGGAGTGCTCGTGCCGGGTGACGGGACGGGGGCGGTGGTTGTGGTCGGCGGGTCCGTGGTGATCGGCGGCGTCGTCGGCGGATCCGTGGTGAGTGGCGGCGTAGTCGGCGGCGTCGTCGGCGGATCCGTGGTGAGCGCCGGCGTGGTGATCGGCGGGTCTGTGGTAATCGTCGGCGGCAGCGATATGTCGGCTGGCAGTCCGGCCAGCATGGCAGACAGCGACGCATCGACGGGCCGAAGGCCGCCGACGAGCCCGCCGGACAGCGGAGCCGCTGAGCTGGTTCCGCTGGGAGCTATCACTGCAGTTGCGATCGCCACGACAGCGAACGCTCTGAGCGTCGACTTCACCCTCATGAGTCAGCTCCCACAGTTTGTGCGGGTTCCCGCACGGGATGGTCTTCTGTTGGCGGCGCCGGCCGTCTGCGGCGCGAGCGCAGCGCGGCGAAGGCGACCGCACCGAGTACGGCGACCGCGGCCAGGCCGTAGCACCAGTACACGATGCCGACGCTGACCAGCGGTGCATGTGTCGCTTGCGGCTGACCGATCTGGAGCTGCGGTTCTCGTGGTTTGCTGGTGAAATCGAAGGCGGCGGCCAGCGATTTGGCACTCTTGTCCCGCGAGGCCAGCGGGGCGACCTGCCAGTTGTGCTCGATGAACGCCAAGGCGCTGGTGTAGTCCATGACCGTGTGGTTCACCTTGCCAGCAGGAACGTACGGGCTGACCAGCAATGCCGGCACCCGTAACCCGTAGCCGTTCCGATCGACCTGCGGTGGCCGGACATGGTCGAACCATCCACCGGAACCGTCGTAGGAGAGCATGAACGCCGACGAGTCCCAATACTTGCTGACCATCAGGTTGCCGATCAGGTTGTTGACCAGCTTCTGGCCACCGGCAATGGCGTGTGCCGAACGCTCCGTGGGGCCCGAGCTCGAGATATAGGACACCGCCGGCAGGTTGCCCCCAACGAGGTCGCGGTAGTACTGCGACATGTCGACGATGTGGGAACTTAGCGCCGGGTCGTCGAGGAACCGGTCGATGTTGAGCAGCGGCACCCGTAGCGGCTGGCTGCTGGGATTGCTCTTGGAAACCGTCCGGTAGTTCTGGGCCGGGTCGTAGCCCTGAACGTAGAACTTCCAGCTGACCCCGCTCGCCTGCAGGCGATCGAAGATCGTCACCTGCTTTGCGTAGGCAGCCGCGATTGCTTGCGGTGTGCCGGTCGGCGCCGCCGCGCCGGCCACCCAGTAGTTGCGGTTCGCTCGCTGCCCGGTCATGGTCGAGGAGAAGAAGCGGTCGAAAAGGGTGTACTGGTCGGCCAGATCCCAGTAGGTGGCAAGGTCTCGGCGATCGTAGTAACCCATGGTGGTCTTTCCGTCGCGGCCTTCGTTCTGATAGGCAGCGACGAAGCCGTCCATCCGACCGCCGTCATACTGGTTCCGCACCGCGACCGTTCCGCCGCCGGGAGACTGCGGGGCGCTCCCGTGCAGGGGGAACGGTGCCACACAGTCCGCGGCGGGTCCGGTCACGATGTATCGCTGGCAGGCTTTGGCTGGGATGCCGTCGGCGCCGGGATACATTCCGAAATAATTGTCGAAGGATCGGTCGCCCTGCATCATGAAGACGAAGTGCTTGATCGGCGTGGCGGTCGAGGCGTCGGCCGTCGGTGCGGCGGTCGCGGAAGTCTCCAAGGGTGCGGCAGCCGAAACAGCTATCAGCAGCGCGGCCGTGGCTGCCAGCCGCTTGAACGGGCTTTTCATG
>JAVEEN010000114.1 GCA_030840445.1 Pseudonocardiales bacterium | reverse complement strand
CGTCGCGGATGTTCCCGCTCCAGTAACGGTCGAAGTTTTCCCAGTTCACCGCTACGCGGGTCTGGTTGCGTGCGTTTTCCCGGGCGATCGCGAGGTTGACGCGGTCGGCGGAGGTATCGCGCAGGATCATGGCGCGAACCCGGTCGGGGTACGCGATGGCGTATTCCATCGCGATAAACCCGCCATAGGAGCCACCGGTCACTACGATCTGCTCCGCCCCGATCCACTCGCGGATACCGTCCACGTCGGCGGCCCATTGGGCGTGCGAATAGGGCGGAACGGCCTCGCTCAGGCCGCACCCCCTGGCATCGAAGACGACGACCCGGAACATGTCGGCCAGCGGACCGAAGGTGGATTTCGGCTCGGCCAACGAGCCGATCCCGCCACCGCCGTGATGAGCTATCAGGACGGGGCCGTCCTCGGGTCCGTAGACCTCGATGTTGAGCTTGGCACCATTGATTTCGATGAACACAACAACTCCTGGTGGGAAGGGGCGAGAAGGCAGTGCGCCGGGGCCGTCAGTTGGCCGAGACGTCGATCCAGCTGAGCACGATCTGTTCCAATACACCGAGCGGGACCGCGCCGTTGCCGAGGACCACGGCATGGAAGGCGCGGAGGTCGAAGCGCGAACCCAGCCGCTGCTCGGCCACACCGCGGAGGCGGCTGATCTCGCGCCGGCCGATCATGTACGCCAGCGCCTGGCCCGGCCAGGAGATGTAGCGGTCGATCTCGTTGCGGACATTGGCCTGCGTGGTAGCGGTGTTCTCCCACATGTAGTGCATCGCCTGCTGACGGGACCACCCGAGATGGTGCATGCCGGTGTCGACTACCAGGCGGCAGGCCCGCAGGGAGTCGAAAGAAAGCATGCCGAGGCGAGAAAGGTCCGAGGTATACAGGCCCATCTCATCGGCGAGACGCTCGCTGTACAGCCCCCAGCCCTCGACGTATCCGCAGACTTCGGCGTCGAGGAACCTCCTGAAATCGGGTAGCTCCTTGAGGTTCTGTGCCGATGCGATCTGCAGGTGGTGTCCTGGAGTGCTCTCGTGAAACGCCAGAGCCTCGTATTCGTAGACGAATCGATCTTCCGGTTGGGCGGTGAGCACGCAGTGCGCACCGGGACGAGAACCATCTCCGGCCGGTGGGCGGTAGTACGCCAACGCGGCATTGCCCGCTTCGATCGGGTTGATCTCCTCGATAACGCAGTCGGCGATATCAAGATCGGGGAACCAGTCGTTGCGCACGTCCTCGGCTCGCCTCAGCGCGTCGGTCACCGTCGCGACGATCTGGGACCGATCCTTGAACCGCAATTCCGGGTCGTTGCGCAACCGCGAGAGGATCTCGGGCACGTCGCTGGTACCCAGCGCCCGTTGGCCGAGTTCCGCCCACTCCTGGCGGAGCTCGGCCACACATTGCAGCCCGATCTCGTGGATCTCCTGCGGCGAGAGTTCCGTGGTGGTGTGCCGCCGGACGGCGGCACGATAACCGTCTTCACCGCCTGGTACAAAGCGGATTCCCACCTGCTCGTCCGGACGAGCCACCGGTAGCAGTTCCTCCCCGAGAGCGGCGAGCAGACGTCGCAGGGCCGGACGGATGGAGCCTTCGACGACGCGCATTGCCGCGACCCTGGCCCCGCGCGTGTGTGTGACATCAGGTCGCAGCGGCGCCACCATGGCGTCATCGGTTATCTCCACCGCGAGGTAACCGCTCAGCTGTTCCATGGCCTGGCCGACACCGACTTGTGTCGGTAGGCGCCCCTCGGCCTTGGCTTGCCGATAGCGATCTCCGATCGCGTCGATGAATGCCGGCAGGCCGGATAGCCGCGCGAGGTAGCCGTCTACGGCAGCCGCGTCCCCGAGCGTCGCCGTCGGTACCGACATGAACATCATCGCCTGCGGTGACGAGTAGGAATCGGCCGAAGCGTTGGTTTCCCACAACGCGTGCTGCAGATCCGATCGCGCGCCCCATGCCAGCCGGCCCAGTACGGCGTGATTGATGGCGTCTGCCTCATTCAAGGCGGACGGATCGATTGCCGCCAGCCTGTCCTCGACCGCGGCGAACCGATCGATGTTGGCGGCAGAGCCCTCCCGGCTCGGGTCTGGAACCAGATGGTCGAAACCCGATACACCCAGCAGGGTCGCACTGAACGGATCCGCGGTGTGCTGCACCTGGAAGAAGTCGGCGCTCAGTCGAGCCAACTCGAGATTGGGCTCGATGTTCATACCCAGATGCTTTCCAGCGCGCGCAGGATATTCCCGCCGAGAACCGCCGCGATCTCCTTGTCGGAGAACCCCTCGCTGACGAGCCAGCCACAGATGTTGCCGAAATTCTCGGTTGGGTTCTCGAGGCCGTCCACGTACTCGACCTTCTCGAAGGCCGGGCCGCCGGGCGCGGCCGCGCCAAGCTTGAGTAGGTGGCCGAACACCGTGTGCAGGCCGACATGATCGCCGTAGAGGGTATCTGGACCGAACGCGACGTGCTCGATCCCAACCAGGTCGACGCAGTAGCGGAAATGGTCCATCACCGACAAGATCGTGTGCCGCGGATGTTCATGGGAGAGCGTGGTGTGCGGCGCCGCTGACATGCCGATCACGCCGCCCGATTCCGCAACCGCGCGAAGCACGTCGTCGGACTTCATCCGCGGCGTGTCCCACACGCCTTTCGCGCCGGCGTGCGTCATGAACACCGGCCGCTCACTGGCTTCACAGGTCTCGATACCGGTGCGGTTCGATGAATGGGACACGTCAATCGCCAGACCCAGCGCGTTCATCCGCTGGATCGCACGTCGCCCGAATGCGGTCAGCCCACCGTCGAAGGACTCGTTGAGGCCGCACCCGAGCGCATTGGCTTCGGAGTAGGCGATTCCTATCTGTCGCAGACCGAGTCCGTAGAGCACGTCGAGCCGGTCGAGTTCGTTCTCGATGGGGGTAGCCGCCTCGAGCCCGAACACCAGCCCGACCTTGCCTTCGGTGTGCACCCGGTGGATATCGGCGACCGTCCGCACCACCGCTACCTCGCTCTGGTGGGCGAGGTCGGCCTGCCGCATCCCGAGGTCGGTGATGATGTCGGACCAACGCCACGGTGCGTTGCCCGTGACGCAGGCCGTGCCGTCCATCATGTTGTCGAACACCACGGTCATCTGAGACGAGGCCAGTCCCCGGAACGCGGTGTGTTGGCGGCCCGTTCGGTTGTACTCCGGGGTGTGCCGCATATCGTCGGGAAACCGAACTGGATGGTCGTGCAGGCTGATGACGATGTTGTCGCTGAGCAACCGGTCCGCGCGCTGCTGCTGATCCGCCGTCAGTTCCGCTTCATAGCGTGGGACTCGATCGAACTCCGGCGCGAGAACGAACTCCGCAAGCTCGCCGGGTTCGAGATAGCCGTACGATTCGTAGGGGTCATCAATCATGTCTATTCAACCTCCGCCAGCCGCTACGGCGGCTAATCGATGTGGACCCTCGGCCAGCAAGCGCCAAAGGTGCTCCCAGGCCCGCATGCCTTCGCGCAGTCGCGGAATCCGCATGAACTCGTTCGGTGCATGTAACTTCTCGTCCGACGTGGAGAAGGAGAAGAAGAGCGTTTTCGCGCCGAGCACTTCTTCGAACAGAGCGGTGGCGGGGAGGGTTCCGGCGATCACGGCGAGCAGCACGTCCCGCCCTGGGTACACCTGTTCCAACGCCGCGGTGGCGGCCCGGATCGCCGGGTGGTCATTGGCGATCGTGTACGCGGGCACCGCCCCGGCGTCCGGGTGGACCGTGATGCGCACTCCTGGAATCTGCTTGGCCAGCACGTGATCGGTGATGGCTGCGAGCACGGCGTCCGGCTGCTGACCGGGAACCAGCCGGCAGGAGATGTGCCCGGTCGCGGTATGCGGTATGACGGTGTACTTGCCACCGGCGCTGACTCCGTTGATCTCGAGAGTCGGACGTTCCCAGAGACGCTCCAGCGTGGTGTAACCGGCCTCTCCGAAAACCGTGTCGACGCCCAGGCCGGCGCGGTACTGCTCCTCGTCGAAGTCCACCCGGGCGATCTCGGCACGCCGGTCCGAATGCAGCAGCGGGATACCGTCGTAGAAACCGTCCACCGCGACCCGCCCCTCGCTGGTGTGCAGGCCGGCCAGAATCTCCGCGAGCGCGTGGAGCGGATTGGCAACGGTTCCTCCGTAACGCCCTGAGTGCAAATCGCCATCCGCGCCGCTCACCGCGATGTCGAGGGTCACCAGACCCTTCGAGGCCACCGACAGCGATGGTTCGCTCGGCCGCCACATCGCGCCGTCGGCCGAAATCACCAGGTCAGCGGCCAGCTCGTCAGCGTGCTCCCGGAGGTACGCCGGGAAATGCGGGCTGCCGATCTCCTCCTCACCCTCGAACAGGAACTTGATGTTGAGCGGCAGGCCGCCCTCCTGCTCGATGAACGCCTGCGCCACCTTCAGCACGATGTAGACGGGACCCTTGTCGTCGCTTGCTCCCCGTCCCCGCATCACCTCACCGTCGATCGTGAGTTCGTACGGCGGCGTTTCCCACTCACTCAGATCACCGGTCGGCTGCACGTCGTAATGCCCGTACACCAGGATCGTGGGCGCATCGGGCTTGTTGAGCCAGTCCGCTCGCACCACCGGATGTCCGGCGGTGGCCTCGATGCGTCCGCCGGCAAAGCTGAGTTGCGCGGCGAGCCACTCGGCCGCCGCGAGCATCGTCTCCGGCGAGGCGTCACGGCTGACGCTTGGAATCGCGACATAGTCGGCCAGCTCGGCGATATACGCCGAGTCGTCGGTATCAAATGAGAGCATGGCCGCCGTCGATCGATATGGTCTGCCCGGTGATCCAGGAGGACGTCTCGCAAGCGAAGAAGGTCACGCCACAGGCGATATCATCCGGCGAGCCGAGCCGCCGGACCGCGATATCGCCGAGCAACCGAGCCTGAAAGTCCTCGTCGTAGCTTTCCCATTGCTTGATGGTGGTGGGGTTCGACAACACGAATCCCGGGGCAATGCAGTTCACCGTGATACCGAACTGCCCTAATTCGTGTGCCATCTGGCGCGTGAAACCGATCTGGCCGGCCTTCGCGCTGGCGTAAGCCTGGATTCCGGTGAGGCTCACGCTGCGGCCCGCGCCTGAAGAGATATTGACGATCCGGCCCCAGCCCTTGCGTTTCATTCCGGATACGGCCGCCCGCGTGCAGTTGAACGAGCCGGTCAGATTCACCGCCACAATGGCGGCCCAGTCCTCGTCGCGGACTTCCTCGACCGGGTGGTAGACCTGGCCCAGTACCCCGCCGGCATTGTTCACCAGGATGTCGACCTCACCGATCTCGGCGAAGAAAGCGTTCACGGCAGCCGAATCAGTCACATCGACCGAGTCCTTGTCGATGCCGTACACCTTGTGACCGCTGTCCTCCAACGCGGCGGCGATGGCCGCCCCGATCCCCTGAGCCGTTCCTGTCACGACGGCAACCCGGCTTTGGGTTGACGTCGAAATTCCCGCTGTCATGTTGCAGCCCTTCTCCTTGTTTCATGCACGAACGCCGGGTGGTCAGCGATCGCGCGGTGTACAGCTTGCGCCGAGGAAGATGTCCCTCAGAGTCCTGCAGGCGGTCGTGCTGCGGCGATGGCGCTCACTCGGGCCATCTCGTTGCCCATGATCATCAGGCCCTCGTCCACGCCCATGCCCGGTTTGGCGAGGACCTGTCCGGCACCGCAGGCCATCGCGAGGTGGGCAGTGATCTGAGCCGACCTGTCCGTCTCATTGCAGGTGCCGCCGCAGTAGGCGACGAGACCTCGCTCGCGCACGAGAAGCAAGGCCTCGATGGTGTTGTTGATCCCTCCGAGGTCGGGAGTCTTGACGTGTATCACGTCCGCGGCTTCCCGTTTGACGAACAGCTCGATGTCCTCCAGGGTGTTGCACCACTCGTCGACGGCGATCCGTACCTCACTGTCCCGCCGGCGCAGCTCGGCACGAAGGCGCGTGTAGACCTCGACCTGAGCGTCCCGGCTGCCGGCATCGATGGGGTGTTCGATCGTCAACTGGTACGGCGCGGCGCGGCGTCCGAGGGCGGCGAGGTAGTCCGCCACCGCGCCGACGTCCTGGTCGAAGGCTTGGCCGATGGTGCCGTAAGTGTCGAAGTACAGGTGTGGTCGGTAATCCTCGTCGTCCCGGAGTTCGGCGATTCTGTCGACAAGCCAGGTCAGGTACTGCTCGAAGAGCTCGCCGTGTCGGCCGAGTTTGGTCTCGAGTTGGTTGAACAAACCGTGCGGAAGGACAGGTACCCGCTTGAGAATCATCTTTTCGGCATTGCGGTATCTGTCATCGCCGGTCTGGGCGAACATCGGGACCGGCTTCAGCTCCGTGCCCGTGGAGTATTCGTCGCGAACCACCTCTGCCATAGTCCGACGACCGCTCTGGGCTACGGCGTCGAGCACAGCCTGGGTGACCCCATACCGGGTAGCCGAGTGCAGCAGGGCGCCAGTTGTGTCACGGGTCGAGTCGACCTCGTGGGCGACCTCACGAAACGAGGTCAGCTCCGCGCCGATCAGCACCGGACGCAGGTGCTCATCGATCTCGCGGGCCGCGGTAGCTGCCGAGAAGATCTGGTCCCTGCCGCCGGCCCCGCTGTACTGCACAGCCGCGCAGTCACCATAGGCGATCGAGCCGTCCTCCAAGAACAGCAGCACCGACAGCGCCTCGCCCACTTGCCGGATCGAGGTGAAGCCGGGCGTGATCGGCAGTCCTAGGTAGCCGAATCCGTCGGGCACCGCGCCGGCCCGGATGGCGGCCTGATCATCAGCGAAGAAGCCGGTAGCGACCGCGACCGTGCGGACATCGGCGATCTTCACTCGACGAGCCCACGGCACAGCAGGACGACGGTGATGAAGCTCCGATAGACCTCCAGCGGGTCATCGCCGGTGATGCTGGCGGTGAGGGTACCCGTGCGGTCCACTCCAGCGACCCGACCGGCGAGCTCGCAGTAATCGCTGCTGCGGAAGGAGATACCCAACGTGACCGGTCTGCTGATCGCGGCTTTCGGAGCCGTCGAGAGTTCCTCGATGGCTAGCCGCGCCTGCTGGCGGATCAAGTCCTGCGCGGCAGTGGGATGCAGCGCCTCCGCCGAGAAGCGGGTGACCGATTTCTTGACGACGGCGGCCTTGATGCCCGGACAGAAGCGCTCCGTCTCTTCGGCCGTCGTATCGTCACCGGTCACCAGCACGATCGGCACGCCGTACGCGCTGGCCGCCAGCGTATTGATGCCGGCCTCGCCCGCGACGACCCCGTTGATGGTGACCTCGGCGAAGGCCGTCGGGAAGTAGGTGTGCGACAGGACCGAACCGTCACTGCCCATCGAACCGTGGTAGGAAACCAGGAAGATGGCGTCGAAGCTGCTGTCCAGTCCCTGCATCATGTACATCGGCTTGTACCGGCCGGAGAGGTAACTCGCACTACCAGCCAGGGCGTCCGGCTGCAGGTTGGCCATCTTCGAGTGGGCGTCGTTGACCAGGAACTCGCTAGCGCCGGCCTGTATGGCGCCCTCGATGGCGGCGTTGATCTCGCGGGTCAAGAGGTCGGTGTAGTAAGGGTATTGCGGTCCCCCACTCATACACTGCTCCCAGTCAACGACCCCAGCGGTGCCTTCCATGTCGGAAGAGATGAAGATCTTCACAGAACCCTCCGGGGGTGCATTTCTGGCTCGGTCGAGGATGCCGTCATCACGGCGTAGACAGCACCGCTCTGACCGGCGGCGGCACCATGGCGGCCGTCCGGGGTCAGCGCGAGACAGCGGAGTTCGGCGCGGAACTCATCGGGCAGGGTCGCGGCGTCGGTCAACATGGCCAGACAAGCTTCGGCGGGGTCCAGTCCGCGAGCAAGATCCGCGACGATGTTGCGCGCTCCGGTCGCACGCATGCTCAGCTCACCCCGGCCGGTGCAGGCAGCTCCTCCGAAACGCAGGTCGGCGTAGTTGCCCGCGCCGGGTATTGCGGAGTCTCCGATGCGACCAGGATATTTCCACGGGTAACCGCTCGTCGAGACCCCGACGACAAGTTCACCCGAGGCGTCGAGGGCAAGGACGTTGATGGTGCCCCAAGGCCCATCGTGTGGAGCGAATCGGTTGACCAGCGCCAAGGCCGTCTCCCGGTAGCGCTCGTCACCGGGAAGCGACGTTGTCCGCTCCCCTTCGACCGATTCCTCAGACGGCTCCAGCGCGCTGAAGAACAGCTTCTTCGATTCCTCAGTGAGCAGTTCGGCCCGCTCGAACCCGTTTTCCTCCGCGAAGAGTTCGGCGCCGGCGCCGACGAGGAGGCTGTGCTGCGGAAGTTTCTCCAACACTGCCCGGGCGATCGAGATCGGGTTCGGGAAGCCCTTCACGGCGCCGACCGCGGCGAAGGCACGGGACGAGCCGATCATCACCGAGGCGTCGAGTTCGACCACGCCCTGCGCGTTAGGCAGACCACCGGTGCCGACGTAGTGGTCGGACAGGTTGTCCTCGCATCGGCGTAGCGCCGCCTCGACCGCATCCAGTGCCGAACCTCCGGCGGCGAGAATCGCCATCGCGGCGGGGAGGCCGACTTCACTACGTTCGCTGCCGATAATCACTGGCGCTGTCATGCTAAGACTCCTGTCGAGCGTTCGGGTACGTGGACACAGGCAGCCGAGCGGCTGCCGTTGCGGGGGTCGGGTATCAGCAATGGCTCGTCCACGCAGGCGGAAACGACCGCAGGACATCGGTCGGCATAGCGACAGGGCGTCTTGCCGCCCACTTCCGCCTGTCGGGCGACCTCCTCCCTGACCTGCGCATTGTCAGGCTGGGCACCAAGGTCTTCTTCGAGTCCGACGCCGGTACCGATGAGTCTCGGCACGGAACCGATGAGCAACGAGGTGTAGGGGTGTACCGGGTCGTCGAACAACGTCTCCGTCTCACCGGTCTCCACTATCCGTCCGCCGTACATCACGGCGGTACGGTCGCTGACCTGCCGCACGACGGCCATGTTGTGCGAGACGAAGATCATCGACAGCTCCAGCGTCTCCTTGAGATCTGTGAGCAGATTGATGATGTTGGCCTGCACGGAGACGTCCAGCGCCGAAACCGGCTCGTCGGCGATCAGGACCTTGGGTTCGAGGGCCAGCGCACGGGCGATCCCGATTCGTTGACGCTGACCGCCGGAGAACTGCCGAGGCCGCTGGGTCAGCGCACGTTCGGGAAGTCCCACCAGGTTCATCAGTTCCCGGTTTCGTTCGTCGATCTTGTTGCGCGGTACCAGCTTGTGATAGCGCAGCAGTTCGGACAGGACCTGGCCGACAGCCATCCTCGGGTTGAGGGAGCTGTAGGGATCCTGGAAGACCATCTGCATGGCGCGACGCTGAGCACGGGTCGGTGTCGGGCCGACGGCCTCGCCGTCGTAGCGGATCACGCCACTGGTCGGCCGGTACAGGCCCACAATGCAGCGTGCCAGCGTGGACTTGCCACAGCCGGATTCCCCGACCAGACCGAGCGTTTCGCCCCGGTGCAGCACGAGGTCGACGCCGTCGACCGCCCGGTTGACGCGGGGCTTCTTTCCGAACAGGCGGTCGGTCACAGCCACCGGTGAGGTGAAGTGGTGTGCGAGCCCGCTGACCGAGAGAATTTCCTTTCCGGCCATCAGCGCCGCACCGCCATTTCATCCGAGATCAACGAGGGCCACATCGGCGCGGTGTCCACCTTCCAGCAGGCGCTCTTGCGCGGCGGCCCAGGCTCTGTTTGGGATGCTACGGATCGGCCGTCAACCACAACCACCGGTTCGAGTGGCGGTTCCTGCCTGGCGCACAGGTCGACGGCGAACGGGCAGCGGGGCGCGAAGGAGCATCCGACGATCGGCTGGCTCAGGTCCGGCGGTTGACCCTCGATCGTGAGCAGCCGATGAACCCGTCGATCGGGGTCGGGCACCGAACGAAGCAGCGAAAAGGTGTACGGGTGCTTCGGCGACTGCACCAGGTCGAGCAGATCACCGGACTCTACTAGCTTGCCCGCATACATCACATACAGCCGCGAGCAGGTCTGACTCACCACTGCGAGGTCGTGGCTGACGAGCAACAGCCCCACGTTCTCGTCGTGTTTGAGCTTGCTCAGCACGCCGAGCACCTGGGCTTGGATCGTAACGTCGAGAGCCGTCGTCGGCTCGTCGGCCAGGATCAGCCTCGGCTTGGTGGACAGCGCGATAGCGATGCAGATTCGTTGCCGCATACCGCCGGACAGCTGATGCGGGTAGAGCTCGTAACGCCGCTCTGCGTCGGCAATGCCGACCCTGGACATCAGATCGACTGCGATAGCGCGGGCCTCACTCCGGGACTTGCCCAGTTTGCGGCGTGGTGCCTCAGCGATCTGATCACCGACCCGTTTGACCGGGTTCAGCGCCGTGAGGGAATCCTGGAAGATCATGCTCATCGTGTCGGTGAGCCGGCGGTGCAACTGCTGTGGTGCCATCCCGGTGAGGTCCTCGCCATCGATGAGCACCGTCCCGGACATGATCCGCGCCGGATGCGGCAGCAGGCCGAGCAGGGCCCGCAGCGCCAGACTCTTACCGGATCCGGACTCGCCGACCAGCCCGACCGACTCGCCGGTCCCTACCGACAACGAGATGCCGCGCACGGCGTGCAGCCGGCCATGCGGTAGTGGGATATCGACGTTGAGATCGCGGACTTCGAGCATCGGCGCGGTCATGAGTTGGCCTTCTCGACGATTCCGTCTGCGATCAAAGCCAGGGCCAAGCCGACCAGTACGACCGCAAGACCGGGGATCGTGGACATATACCACTTGGTCAGGATGAATTGCTGACCCTCCTGGATCATGGTCCCCCAGTCCGGTGTCGGTGGCGCGACGCCCAGGCCGAGGAAGCCGAGGGTGACGATGGCCAGCAGGGTGAGCACTATGTCGCTCATGGAAAACACGATCGCCTGCAGGACGACGTTGGGCAGCAGATGACGCAGCAGGATCCGCCAGGTCGGCAGCCCGCTGGCCCTGGCGGCCATCGCGTACTCCTGCTCCTTGGCGAGCAGGACCTGGGCGCGCACGATCCGGCAGTAGGCGACCCAGCCGACCAGCGTGATCGCCGCGTAGATGCTGGTGGTTCCCGGTCCCATGGCAAACACGAGTGCGATAACCAGGACCA
>JAVEEN010000382.1 GCA_030840445.1 Pseudonocardiales bacterium | reverse complement strand
GGCGGTGGTGGTGGCTGGTACTGCCCGGACGGGTTATGAGCCGATGGGTATTGCCCGGACGGATTATGTGGCGGCGGGTACTGCCCTGACGGAACCTGATTCGGCGGGTACTGGGCCGCCGGCGGTGCCGGCGGATACGACCCGCCGCCGGGCATCGTCACCGACTCAGGCACCCGGTCGGGTGCCGGCTGGCCGGGACCGTAGGGCGCGCCGTTGGCCGCGCCCGGCACTGACGGGACGGGCGTGCCATTGGGCGAACCGTTCTGGCCGTAATTGACCGGTGGCTGCCGAACCGTCGCGGGGATCTCGATCGGCGGGCGGTCGGACGGCGTGCGCTTACCGAACCCGGCGAAGGTGTTGTGCGGAGCGCGCTTGCGCACCGGCGACAGGATCCGATCGAGGTCTTCCTTGTTCAGGGTCTCCCGCTCGGCCAGTTCGAAGACCAGGGCGTCGAGCACATCGCGGTACTGGACCAGGATCTCCCAGGCCTCGTCGTGCGCACCCTCGATCAGGCCGCGGACCTCCTCGTCGATCCAGGACGCGATCTCCTCCGAGTAGTCCCGCTGGTGGCCGTAGTCACGACCCATGAAGGGCTCGGAGTCCGAGGTGCCGTACTTGACCGCACCCAGGCGTGAACTCATGCCGTATTCGGTGACCATGGCCCGGGCCAGCGCGGTCGCCTTCTCGATGTCGTTCGAGGCGCCGGTGGTGGGCTCGTGGAAGACAAGTTCCTCCGCGGCCCGGCCACCGAGGGCGTAGACCAGCTGGTCCAGGATCTCGGCGCGGGTCTGGGTGTAGCGGTCTTCCAGCGGCAGCACCAGGGTGTGGCCGAGCGAGCGGCCCCGGGGCAGGATGGTCACCTTGTGCACCGGATCCAGGTTGGGCATCGCCCACGCGGCCAGCGCGTGACCACCCTCGTGATAGGCGGTGACCCGCTTCTCCTTGTCGCTCATGGCCCGGGTCTTGCGCTCCGGACCGGCGATGACCCGGTCGATGGCCTCCTCGAGGGCGACGTTGGTGATCAGCCGGCCGTTGTGACGGGCAGTCAACAGGGCCGCCTCGTTGATCACGTTGGCCAGATCTGCGCCGGTGAAGCCGGGGGTACGACGCGCAATGGTGTCCAGGTCGACGTCCGGGGCGAAGGGCTTGCCCTTGGCGTGCACCTGCAGGACGGCCTTGCGGCCGATGATGTCGGGCGGTGAGACGGCGATCTGGCGGTCGAAACGGCCGGGACGTAGCAGCGCCGGGTCCAGGATGTCCGGCCGGTTGGTGGCCGCGATCAGGATCACGGTGCCCTTGACGTCGAAGCCGTCCATCTCGACCAGCAACTGGTTGAGGGTCTGCTCACGTTCGTCGTGGCCACCGCCCATGCCAGCGCCGCGGTGGCGCCCGACGGCATCGATCTCGTCGACGAACACGATCGCGGGTGCGTTGGCCTTGGCCTGCTCGAACAGGTCCCGGACCCGGCTGGCGCCGACGCCGACGAACATCTCGACGAAGTCCGAGCCTGAGATCGAGTAGAACGGCACACCGGCCTCACCGGCCACAGCCCGGGCCAGCAGCGTCTTACCGGTGCCGGGCGGTCCGTAGAGCAGGACACCCTTCGGGATCTTGGCCCCGATGGCCTGGTAACGCGCCGGGTTGGACAGGAACTCCTTGATCTCGTGGAGCTCTTCGATCGCCTCGTCCGCACCCGCCACATCGGCGAAGGTCGTCTTCGGAGTGTCCTTGCTCACCAACTTGGCCTTGGAGCGGCCGAAGCTCATCACCTTGGAGCCGCCGCCCTGCATGTTGGACATCACCCAGAAAAGGACGAGCCCGATGAGGATGATCGGCAGAAAGTTGAACAGCAGACTGACCAGGACGCTCTGGTGACTGATCTCGGTGGTGAACGTCGCGCCCTTGGAATTGATGAGGTCTTCGGTCAGGGTCTGCGTGAAGTTCGATGGGTAAGAGGTGGTGATCTTCGTCTTGCCGTTGTACGGCGTCTTCAGAGTAAGGTCGACGGTCTGTTCTTTGTCATGAATTGTCGCCGTCGTGACGTTGTTTGCGGTGATCTGGGACAAGGCCTCAGAGGTCTTCACCGATTTGTAGTCACTGCCCGAGCGCAGGGCTGTGGGTAACACCAGAACGAGGAGAACTGCGATGGCGATCCACAGTATCGGAGAGCGAATGAGGCGCTTACGATCCATAATGCGTCCGTCCAGTCACGGGGGTGACCGGACGTTTCCTCCTGATCAGGGCTGAGAAATGCTGTGTCGGACGGTACACGGGGCAAGCTGTCCCTGCATTGGAACGCTACGGATGGGCCGGTAGTTCCTGATCACCGGCCTAGAAACAGCCAATCCACAGTTTAGAGCCGGTCAGGCTCGGCAGTGTCCGCCCGGAAAAGTCGGTTTACGCCACTTAGGTCCATGGGACGCCGACGTTTCGGGCCGCACAGTGCCCGCGAGTTCAGGTGGGCTCAGCTGTAGACGGAGGGTTTGAGCAGCCCGATGTAGGGCAGATCGCGATACCGCTCGGCGTAGTCCAGGCCATAACCGACCACGAACTCGTTAGGGATATCGAAGCCGATGTACTTGACCGGCACCTGAACCTTGATCGCGTCCGGCTTGCGCAACAGGGCCACGACCTCTACGGTCGCCGGATTGCGGGCCTGCAGATTCTTGAGCAGCCACGACAAGGTCAGCCCGGAATCGATGATGTCCTCGACGATCAGGATGTCGCGGCCGGTCACATCTCGATCGAGGTCCTTGAGGATCCGCACCACGCCGGACGAGGTGGTCGAGGATCCGTATGAGCTGCACGCCATGAATTCCATGGCTGATGGACGGGACAGGGCGCGGGCCAGGTCGGACATGAAGATGACCGCGCCCTTGAGCACGCCCACCAACAGGGGTTCGCGGTCGGCGTAATCGGCGTCGATCTGGGCCGCCAGTTCAACGATCTTGGTGGAGATGTCATCCGCTGTGATCAGGGTGGCCTGGATGTCGTCGTCGAGGACGGACACGCTTGTCTCCTGGGTTGGGGTGCCGGCTGGTTCAGATGAATTCCAGACTGCCAGACGCCCGTTGCACGCGATAACCACCCGGCAGGTCGATGGGACCTTGACCACGCCAGTCCGAGATCAGCCTGGACAATTCGCGCAGGTGGCTCGCGGCGAGCGGTTGCGTTCCGTGCCCTTCGGCCCACAGCTTGAGCACCCTGGCCCGAAGAGCCTGCGGCTGCTCGGCCAGGACCGCCACCGCCAGCCTGCCCGAGTTCGCACCGGCTGCGGGCTCGTCGGCCGCGAGCTCGTCGGCTGCGAGCACGGTCGCCTCCCGCACCAGGGTCGCGGCGATTCCGTCCAGTGCGTCCAGGTCGTCGGCCAGTTGGCTCGCGGTCCGAGCCAACGCCTCGACCACACCACCGGCCAGGACGTCCTCGAGCAACGGCAGCACCTCCCGGCGGAGCCGCACCCGTCGAAAGCGCGGATCGTCGTTGTGCGGGTCGTCCCAGACCGGCAGATCGAGGGCGGCGCATGCCTGGACCGCAATGGCCCGACGCAATCCGAGCAGTGGCCGTAGATAGCCCTCGGCATCGGCGCGCATACCCGCAATCGACCGCGGTCCCGACCCACGCCCGAGGCCCAGCAGCACGGTCTCGGCCTGGTCATCGGCGGTGTGCCCGAGTAACACGAGCGCCTGCGCGCCACCGGCCGCGAATCTGGCCCGTTCCAAGGCCGCGTACCGGGCCGTCCGTGCCGCTGCCTCCGGGCCGCCAGCAGAAGCGACGTCGACCCGCAGCACAGTGACCGGATCGAAGCCCAGTTCGAAACCGATGGCGGCGACCCGGCTGGCCTGCAGGTCTGAACCGTCCTGCAGCCCGTGGTCGACCGTAACGAGGGCCGCCGGGCGGCCGGCGGCCCGACACTCGAACGCGCTGGCCGCGGCCAGGGCCAGTGAGTCGGCGCCACCGGAACAGGCCACCACCGCGGGCCGGTCGACGTCGTAACCGCTCAGCGAACGGCGAACCGCCAGTCGTACGGCGGCGACGGCGGGATGCGGGCCCATACGTTCATCCTGGCAGCACGCGTCTGTCGCGCGGATCTCGGCGCGGGATAACGTGGATCCATGCATCCTGGCCAGAACGCCCCGCCGGACATCACCGCGATCGACGCCCTGGCGCGGGTCGAAACAGGCGCGTTCCTCCTCGATGTCCGGGAGGCCGACGAGTGGCAAGCCGGTCATGCGCCGCAGGCTGTGCATATTCCGATGTCCGAACTCGCCGGACGCACGGCCGAGATCCCGACCGATCAGACGATTATCTGCGTCTGTCATGTGGGTGGGCGTTCTGCAGTGGTCGCCGACGCCCTCAACCGCGCCGGATGGGACGCGTTGAATCTGCTCGGCGGTATGAACGCCTGGGAATCAGCCGGACTGCCGGTGGTCTGAGGCCGTGACCGACTCAGCCGTGCACCCGTTTGATCCAATCCCCCGGCGCGGTGATCTCGGCCTTGGTCGGCAACGTCGAGGGCGATGACCACACGACGTTGAAGTCGTCCAACCCAATTTGGTCCACGATCGAACGGACGAACTGCGAGCCCTGGGTGTACTGGCGGGTCTTGGCGTCCATGCCGAGCAGCGTCTTGAGCAACCGGTCGAGCGGGTTGCCGCCCTTCTTGCGACGCAGCGCGAATTTCTTCTCAATGGCCGCCTGCGAAGGGATGACCGACGAGTCGACGGCATTCATCACGTACTCGGCGTGCCCCTCGACCAGCGACATGAACCCGGTCACCCGGTCCATGATCGCGCGGGCCTCCGGGGGCGCCAGAGCGGCCATCACACCGCTGGCGTCGCCATGTCCGCGGGCGGCCTTGGCGATCTCACCGACTGCGGACTTGAAGCGATCGGCCAGCGCATCCGGGTCGACATCGAGGGCCTCGGTCAGAGCGGCGATCTCGTCCAGCATGTGCTGACGCATCCAGGGCACCGCGGTGAACTGGACCCGGTGGGTGACCTCGTGTAGGCAGACCCACAGCCGGAAGTCCGACGGATCCACCTTCAGGCTCTGCTCGACCGCGACGATGTTTGGGGCCACCAGCAGAAGTTGCCCTTTCTCGACTGAGAAGAACTCGTACTGCCCGAGCACCTTGCCGGAGAGGAACGCCAGGATCGCCCCGGCCTGCGCGCCGGTTGCCCGCCCGCCGACCGCGGCCGTCACCCGACCGGGTTTGCGCTTGGCGGTCAGCTTCTCGGTGAGGGGATCCATCACGGTCGACATGCTGGCGATGTTGGCCGACACCCAGCCGGGCCGGTCGACAACCGAGGTGGCCGCAGTCACGGCCGGTTCGGTCAACCGGGTCAGCTCGGCCACGTGCTGAGCAGCCCGTTCGGTCGCCGTCCGGAGCTCAGCGACCACGGCGTTCGCTTCGGCCGGCGTGACCAACGGTGGAGTGGGAGCCAGCGAGCGGGCCGCGCGTTCGGCGACCGACCAGTCGATCAGTGAGGACATTCCTCCAACCTACCGACGCCGCTGGCATCCGGCGCCCGATTCCGGGAAGGCTTGAATCCCGGGAAGCTTGAATTCCGGGAAGCTTGATGCTCTGTTAGATCTCGGTTAAGGTTCGCAGCCTGATCACCTCTGGGATGAGAGAAGCAAACGTGAGCCCGAGCCCCGCCATCGCCGCCGTCGTGACCGCCAGTCTGGTCTGCGCGATGGGAATTGCCATCGCCCGCCAGCCGACGCTGCGACCCCCGCCCTCAAGGTCTCCCGGGTGAACTACGACCCAGCCGGCACCGACCTGCGCACCAACACCATGTACAACAAGGAAACGGTCACCGTCACCAACACGACGGGCGTGGCCCGGTCCCTAAGGGGCTGGACCGTCCGCGACAACTACGTCTGGAACAACACCGGTGACACCGCCATCCTGCGTAACAGCAGCCGCGCCACCGTCCACTCCTGCAAGTGGACGACACTCAAGCCGGGCTACAAGATCTGCTGATCGCGCCGTATTCCGGTGCCTCGAGGGCAACTGTCTCAGGTACGACAGCCGCAGGTACGACTGTCTCAGGTACGACAGCCGCAGGCGGCCAGGGCGCTCACCGCAGAGTCGAACGCGTTCCGGG
>JAVEEN010000343.1 GCA_030840445.1 Pseudonocardiales bacterium | reverse complement strand
ATGCTGTTCTTCCTCCAGCACGGCTACCGCGTCATCGCCCATGACCGGCGCGGGCACGGACGCTCCACGCAGACCAGCGACGGTCACGACATGGACCACTACGCCGACGACCTGGCTGCGCTGACTGGTCATCTCGATCTCCACGACGCCGTCCACGTCGGGCACTCCACCGGTGGCGGGGAGGTCGTGCACTACATCGCCCGACACGGTGAGAACCGCGTGGCGAAAGCGGTACTGATCAGTGCGGTGCCGCCGCTCATGGTGCAGACCGACGCCAACCCCGGCGGCCTGCCCAAGAGCGTGTTCGACGACCTCCAGGCCCAACTGGCCGCCAACCGGTCAGAGTTCTACCGGGCGCTGCCGTCGGGACCCTTTTATGGCTTCAACCGGCCGGGCGCGGAATCCTCGGAAGCGATCATCGAGAACTGGTGGCGCCAGGGGATGATGGGCGGAGCGAAGGCGCACTACGACGGCATCGTTGCCTTCTCCCAGACCGATTTCACCGAGGACCTCAAGAAGATCACGGTGCCCGTCCTGGTGATGCACGGCGACGACGACCAGATCGTTCCCTATGCCGACTCCGGACCGCTGTCCGCGCGGCTCCTGCAGAACGGGACGCTGAAGACGTACCCAGGATTCCCACACGGCATGCCGACCACCGAGGCCCAGACGATCAACGCTGACCTGCTGGCCTTCGTGCAGTCCTGACCGGCCCGACCGCCACCTGGTCAGCAGTTCCGTGCGACGAGAACGGACGTCATCGCGGAAGAATGCGTTTCGCGAGTTCGCTTGGGCGTTGGAGCGAGTGGGTATCAGTCCAGCCCGATGGGGTCGCCACGGCGGATCTTGCCGCCGTGCGTGACGGTGGCGTAGACGCCGACGTTGACGCGGTTGTGTTGGGCGGCGGTGCGCAGGATGCCCGAGTCTTTGGGGAGGTCTGCCTGGGCCAGCGTTGTCATCACGCACCGGGGGCAGGGACCGGTGATGCTCAGCCGCAGCTGATCACCGATCTGGATGGTGTGGCCGATCCAGGCATCCTCAGCAAAGCGGCTTGCAGGGTCGGAGGTTTCCACGACGATGTTCGGTCGGAATCGGCGCACCTCGAAACGACCGTGCGGATACGACTCGCGCAGCCGATCGAGTGTTGCCGTGGTGAGCAGGTGAATGGTGGCGCAATCGAAGAACGTGTCCTGGGGGAGGTCGAAATCGGTGACCGTGTCTCGAAAGTCGAGGCCTTCCATGTCCGGCCAGTACTCCTCCGCCGTGCCGGCCCGGGGACGATGTGACGGGGCTGGGCCGGGCTGCTGATCGCCCCGCCCGGCTGCCTGCAGCGTCACGGCCCGGTCCAGGGCATCGGAGAGACGTTCGTCGTGGTCGGCCTGCTCGCTGGTGACCAGGTCTCCGTTGGGCAGGGTGATGCGGACCGCGGGCAGTGACTCGCCGGGAGCCGCGTCGGCGGCGAGCGCTGCACGGAACGTGAACATCCGGGGCCACTTCCGCGGGTTCTTCGCGCTGGCGATCTTGCCGTCCGCGCTGTCCACCAGCGCGTAAGCGCGATCGCCCAGCAACCCGCGTTCAGTGACGTTGCTCGCGTTGAGTTCTTCGCCGAGCATCGACTTGACCGGATAGCGCCAGAGAGTGACAACCGATCCGACAGGGTCCCTCGCTGGCAGCGTCATGGCCTTCGACCTTCCAGGTAACGCCTCAGCCGCCTCAGCATCGAAGGCAGTGGCGCGCTGGTGCTGGCTCAAGGCTAGGCGCATCACACGGCCCTGGGAACACAGCAGACTCGGATCGATCGGAACCGCGGGCGCGGTCGCAAGGTGACCGGTGGGCCCGGCAGGCCGCGCATGGCTGGCCGCCGGCGGCGAATCCCAACCGCGAGCAGTAGCCCGGGTCGCCTTCGAGGAAGATGACGGGGTGAACATCACGGGTCCGACGAGCTCAAGACGATCCGTTTGCTCGGGTCAGTCGAACCCGCACGGCATAAGCGGATGTTCGCGAGATCAGTCGATTAGGTTGAGGTCGGTGGCCGTTCCTCCGGTGCCGCTGCTGCTCAGCTGAAACATAGTCGAGATATGCAGGTGCCTTGACCCGTTGAGGGGGGCGGCTGTCCATGCGGCGGTGATCTTTTCGTCGCGGCCGAGGGGCTCACTTTTATGCGCGATCACCACGACTGCGCCCGTGGGGCCGGCGGCGCTCATTCCCCAGCTTGATCCGTTTACAAATAGATATACGCCGGTGAGTGGTCCGTCTTTCTCGTCATGATCGATTGTCATCGCGAGAAGGACGCGTTGTCCGATCTTCACACTCGCAGGGTGTCCATAACCAGCTGTCGCGGGCTGGCCATCAATCGTCAGGTGAACGGTAAATCGCGGGACAGCTGGGGGGTGCGGGTGGTCACCCGCCGACTGGCTGCACGACGTCGCACCGACCAATATCAGCGTCCAGGCAACGACCCATGCAAACCTCATCGGGTCAGTATGTTCCGTTCCAGCCTTAAGCCTTACCCGGAAGTCGCTACGTTAGCAGAGCGAGTTCCGCCGGTTTAGAACGATATTGACGGCTAGTCCGGTTGCGCGCTCATCAAGCACGAGAGCGCGAAGATACGAGCACGTCAGCGGCATGTCCATGAATTATCCGGGAGCCACCCAAGGCATGATCGGCCGACAGCGGAATGCTTGTGCTGAGTGGCAGTCCTACGCGCGACAGCGAGCATTGCACGGATGATTCGATGCAGGTACGCGCATTACGAGGAGCTCGCCGAGCCGCCGCATCGACCAGCGCGAACGAATCAACTGGCGCAGCTATCCGGCTCGGCCCGACTAGACAACGCCACAGTGGTCGCGCACCGAACGGCATCTACCGACGCGACTGGCTGCGCAGGCCCCGCTCGGGCTCTGTTCCATGCCAGCCGCGATGTTGACCTTGCAATTCGTCGGGTGGCGAAGTCAGATGCCGGTGGCGCCGACCGCCTGCCCGATGAGATACACGACCAGGGCAGCGCCGCCACCGATGAGAAGTTGGCGGGCCCCGGAGCGCAAGGCTGCTTTGCCGTTGAGCATGCCTAGGGCGGAGCCGACCGTGAACAGAGCCGAGGCAGCCAGTACGACCGCGGTGACCAGGGCGGCCGTGCCGGTGCCGAACAGGTAGGGAATGACGACCACTACTGCGCCGAGCGCGAAGGCGACGAGGCTGGACACGGCAGCTGTCCACGGTGAACCGAGCTCAGCGGGGTCCAGACCGAGTTCCTCGCGAGCCATGGTCTCCAGGGCGGTGTCGTGATCCTTCATGATGGTTGTGGCGATGCGCTGGGCCTCGTCGGCATCCAGGCCCTTGGCCCGGTAGATCAGCGCGAGCTCTTCGGCTTCGGCTTCGGGATCGTCGCGGAGTTCCTCGGCTTCCAGGGCGATCTCGCGTTCGTAGGCCTCCCGCTGGCCGCGCATGGAGATGTACTCGCCGACCGCCATCGAGAACGCGCCGGCGAACAGACCGGCGAGCCCGGCGAACAGGATCGTCCTGCCGACCGCTCCCGATCCGGCGAACCCCATGACCAGGGAGGTGTTGGAGACCAGGCCGTCGTTCACGCCGAACACGCCGGCGCGCAGTGCGCCGGAGCGGTCGCTGCGGTGCCAGCGTTCGCGTTGCGCGATGCCCCGGCCGCCGCCGTCAGCGCCCGCTTGGCCTTGCTCGCGTACGCGAGTGAGCACGCGGGCATGCGAGCGCTCGTCGACCGCCATCCCCGCCGTGGCGTCGGGGTCGTTGGCATAGAGCCCGGCGTCGGCGTGCTCGGCGCGCTCCACAAGTGGCAGCACCGCGTCAACGGAGAACCGGCGGGCCACCCAGGACAGCAGCCGCGTGCGCAGCCCACTTCGGCCGGGTTCGGGTACCCGCTCGCCGAGGTCGGCTAGCTTGTCCGCCCAGTGCGCGGCGTGCCGCTCCTCCACCGACGCCAGCTCCAAGAAGATCTGCTGCCGCTCACCGGTGGCGCCCGCAGCGAGCCCTCGGTAGAGATCGGCGCTCTGCCGTTCTGCCTCGAGCGCGTGGCGGAATCGTGTGACCGCGTGACGGTCCTTACGGCTGCCGCCGTCGGGGTAGCTGTCGGGGCCGTGGGTTTCGGCGCTCATCGGGTGGATCTCCTTCACGGTGCGCAGAGCTGCTGGATGCCAAGTGTGGTTGGTTACGGTCGGCCGGGTTGTCGGCGAAGGCATTGCCGGCAGGTGCCGCGGAAGATGACCTGCGCCTCGTCGACCTGCCCCACGTCCTCACCCGGGGTGAGACAGGGCTTGGCGCCGACGAGACAATCCACATCGCTGACCCGACCGCATTGCCCGCACACGAAGTGGTGGTGCCAGCTGTCGGCGACTTCGTAGACCGCGGCACCCGGCCCGACATCCGCGCGCAGTACGACGCCGAGGTCGGCCAGCGCCACCAGCGAGTTGTAGACGCTGGTCCGGGTGACCGCGATGCCGTGCTTGATCAGGTATGCATGTACCTCGTCGGCCGTGCGGTGCCCACCCATCGACCGCAACGCCTCGGTCACCGCCAGTCGGGGGCGGGTGGCCCGCAGTCCGGCCGCCTGCAGCCGCGCCGCCGTCTCGTTGGAGAGCTCGCTCGCCATTGGCCACCCCTGCGTTCACTTATTTGTACATGGACAATGTCCAAATATACACCTCGAACTCGGTGAACATCGGCTACCTACCTTGTTGCCCGGCTACTGCCGGTCCGATGGCCTAAACGCTCAAGGCGGCGAGACTGGGGATGCCCTCTGTCTTTCAGGCATCGCCCATCGACTGCGCGGGCATAGTCGCGAATGCGACGAGCGATAACGCCAAGTATGCGTGCTGGGTTCCTGCCAGCTCGGTGTCGGTGCTGTAGACACAGCCGTCGAAGCCGAACGGGTGTCGTTAGCGAGTTCGACGGCCTCATTGGCATTTGCCGCGGGTGCGCAGGGGGCGCCCTTGCCGACGGCGTCCTCGATCTGGTCCAGAAGGCCGCATGCTGTCTGTTCCATACCGCTGACCAGTCATGAGGACATTCAGCTCAACGCGGGCCAGCCGACCGTCGCGCCGAGAAGGTGCTTGGTCGGCCTCGCAGTTGTAGGGGCTTGCGCCGCTCGGCTTCCAGCTAGCCGGAAGCCGACAAGTTCGGCTGGCCAGGAGGGCGAATGGGCACTGGGCCCGATGCTCGAGCCGCACTTGGAAGCCAATAGTTGTATGAGGCACCGGACGGAATTCTTGGAGGACAACCTTGATCGCGATGGCGGGCGTTGAGCGGCTGCACCGGTAGCCGCACGGAGATCGTGCACTAGCCCGAAACGCGGCTGCTTGATGAACCCTGCCGGCGTCCAGCTGATCAGCCCGGTGGTGCTGCCTAGACGGAACACCAGTTGGGGTGCCGCAAGAACAAGCTGAGAATGTGCTTGCCCTTCCCAGCTATGGACAGGATCAGTCGGTTCTGTGAAGAGAGAAGTTGAAACGCTTGCCGGGCGCGTCCTTCGGCGATCGAGGTCGCTCTGACTGCTGAGGAGCCGTTTCATGCTTGCAGCGTTGCTGCTCGCCGGATTGTTCGTCGCGCCACTTAGTTCGGCGGC
>JAVEEN010000295.1 GCA_030840445.1 Pseudonocardiales bacterium | reverse complement strand
GAGTTACGCCAACCGTGCCGAGTTACGCCAGGCATGGCGTGACTCCATGCTGCTTTGCGTAACTCAGGCCGAGGGGTTTGCGTAATTCAGGCCGAGGGGTTTGCGTAATTCAGGCCGAGGGGTTTGAGTAACTCAGCCCAACGGGAGGGTCACCTCGACTCGCAAGCCCGGCTCGTTGTCGTACAGGATTGCCGTCCCACCATGGGCGGTGACGATCTCCCGGACGATGGCCAGGCCCAGGCCGGTGCCGCCCTCGGCACGGGACCGCGCGGTGTCGAGCCGATAGAAACGATCGAAAACCCGTTCGCGTTTGGTCGCAGGGACACCTGGTCCGTCGTCGGCAACGGATACCACCACCGATTGCCGTGCGTGCAGTGCGCTGTCCAGCCCCATCGGCAGATCCCGCACTTCGATGGAGACGGTCACCTTCGAGTGGGCGTACCGGACCGCGTTGTCGATCAGATTCACCAGCACTCGATGCAGGCCGTCCCGGTCGCCGATGACGGCGGCACCGGCCGCGGCCGAGTCAGGGTCCACCGCGATCACCGCCACCCGCGCGTCCCGATAACCGGCGACGATGGTCTCGGCGAGTTCCGCGGGTCGGATCGGCGCCCGGGCCGTAACGGCTCCCCGTTCGTCCGATCTCGCTAGCGCCAGCAGGTCGTCGATCAGGTTGACCAGCCGGTCGACGTCGATCAGGGCGCCGCTGGTCAGCTCCCTCAGCTCGTCGGACTCCGCGAACCGGCCGGCCACCTCGAGCTGCAGGCGCAGGGACGCGATCGGCGAGCGCAGTTCGTGTGCCGCATCCCCGACGAAGCGCCGCTGCTTCGTGGTGGCCGTGTCCAGCCGGTCGAGCATGTCGTTGAGCGTGGTTGCCAGCGAATGGATCTCGTCCTCGGCAGTGGGTACCGGAAGCCGGGACCGTGACAGGCCCGCGGCGCTCAATGCGGCCGCACCTCGTTGCAGCGCGTCCACCGGACGTAGCGCGCGGCCGACGATCCACGAGGTCAAGGCGGCCATCAGCAGTACGGCCAGGGGCGCACCGAACAACAGGGACCGTTCGAGCAGCCGGGACGAGTCGAGCACCCGGCTGTAGTCGGTCGCGACCAGCACGGTTCGCTGCCCGGACGGGATGTCCGCCTTCACCGCGATCACCCGCAGCGGCCGGTCGGAGGAGGCCCTGGCCCCGTTGACGTTCAGCGGTTTGCCGAGCCGAGCGCGCGGAAGCTCATCAGCACGCAGGATCGATACCGCCGTGTCGGCGCCGGGAGACGCGGCGACCACCCGGTTGTCGCCGTCCACGACCTGGATCAGGTCGACCCCGCCGCTGCTGGCCAGTAGCTGGTTCGGGAGCCGGCCCTGCTGGACCAACGCAGCGATCTGGTTGCCGGTGCGCTCAGCCGAACTGTCCAAGGTGCTGAGCAGGGACCGGCCGACTGTGATCAGCAGGGCCAGGCCGGCCAGGGTCAGCATGATGGTGAAGATCGAGGTGGCCACCACGGTGATCCGCGCCCGCAGTGAGCGGCGGCGCCACCAGCTCGCCGGGCTGGTTCGTTCAGCCGCCATCGACGGCCAGTCGATAGCCCGCACCGCGCACCGTCTGGACCGCGTGGCGATTGAACGGCTGGTCGATCTTGCGTCGCAGGTATCCGACGTAGACCTCGATGACGTTGGCGTCACCCTCGTAGTGGGCGTCCCAGACGTGGTGCAGGATATCGGCCTTGCTCACCGCATCACCGGCGCGGCGCATCAGGTACTCCAGCAAGGAAAACTCGCGCGGCGTGAGTTCTATCTCGGTGTCGCCACGCCGGACTGCCCGCGCGGCGGGGTCGAGGGTGAGGTCCCCGCAGGCAAGGATCGCCGGCCGTGGACGGACCCCGCGACGCAACACCGCCCGGAGACGGGCCAGCAGGACGACGAACGAGAACGGCTTGACGAGATAGTCATCGGCACCGAGATCCAGGGCATCGGCTTCGTCGTATTCGCCGTCCTTGGCTGACAGGACGAGGACCGGTACCCAGTTCTGCTCGGCGCGCAGGGCCTCGATGATCCGGTAGCCGGACAGTCCGGGGAGCATGATGTCGCACACGATGGCGTCGTAGCTGTTCTCCCGGGCCAGGTGCAGACCGTCCGGGCCGTTGAGGGCTACCTCGACGGTGAAGCCCTCGGCGATCAGTCCCCGCTGCAGGGCGGTGGCCATCCGCGCCTCGTCCTCGACGATCAGCAGACGCATGGTGGGAGCCTTCCAGGTTCGGGGTTACTGCTTAGCATGCCGTGATCCTGGGCTGCGGGCTCAGCTTTGACTCAGCGCCGCTCAGGCTCCGCACAGCGCCCGACCCGCATGCTGGCGGACATGCATGAATCCTCAACCTCTCCGACGCCGTCCGGCCCGGGGGGTGTGCCGACCACCTCACGTTTCACCCAGTTCGCCGTGCGGCGCCGCGCTCTGCGGTGGCTGGTTCCGGCCGGAGCTGTCGGAGTGGTCGCGCTATTGGGCAGCGGTGTCTTGTCCGCGGACGCCAATACCAACCTCACTCCGCAGACCGCGGCCCAACTGCTCGCGTCCGTGGCAGACACGAAGGTCACCGGTTTCTCCGGCACCGTCGTCGAGAAGGCAGCACTCGGCCTGCCGGAACTACCCAATCTGGGGGGCTCCGGCTCGAGTTCCAACCTGTTGGGAATGCTGACCGGGTCACACACCGTCCGGGTCTGGTACGGCGGCGAAACGAAGCAGCGGCTGGCCCTGGTCGATGCGCTCGGAGAGCAGGACGTCTTCCGAAACGGCCGGGACCTGTGGCAGTGGGATTCCCAGACACGGACTGCGACCCACTCGGTGCTGCCCAGCGATACGGCCAAGCCGCCGCCGGCCCACACCCCGGCACTGACGCCGGCCGAGGCGGCAGCGGAAGCATTGGCTCTGATCGACCCGACGACCGCGATCTCCACCGACCACACCGACAGCGTCGCCGGACGATCGACCTACACCCTTGTGCTGACTCCGAAGGACACCCGGTCCCGCGTCGGTTCCGTCCGCATCTCGTTGGACGGCAAGACCAGAGTGCCGCTCCGGGTCGTGGTCACGGCGCGAGGTTCTGACCACGCGGCAATAGACGTGTCCTTCACGCAGGTGCGTTTCGCCGTTCCGGACGACGACAATTTCACCTTCAAGCCGCCTGCAGGCGCCAAGGCCCCGCAGGAGACGAAGGTGCCGAGCCACCCCGGCCCCGGCAGCGGTAACGCCAAGGCCGTCGCTGCCGGGTACACCACGATCGGCACCGGTTGGACGACGGTGGTCAAGGTGACGGGAGTTCCGTCCTTGACCGCGCTGGCCAAGGACAGCGGGCAGGCCGGGCAGCTACTGGGGGCGTTGCCCTCGGTGTCCGGCAGCTGGGGCTCCGGCAGGTTGTTCACCTCGTCTCTGATGTCGGCGTTGATCACCGACGACGGCCGCGCCTACGTAGGAGCCGTGGACCCCGAGCTGCTCTATCAGGCAGCAGCCAAGTGACCGCGCGACCTCGCAACCGCGGTCGAGCCCCGTTGATCTAATTTCTCACCATGACACTTTCTGTCCCGACCAGCGGCGCTCGGTCGGCTGCGCCTGTGCCGACCGACCCGCTGGTCATCGAAACCGCTGGTCTTACCAAGCGGTTCCGCGGTGGCCAGATCGCGGTGAACCGGATCGACCTGGCGGTCCCCAAGGGCGCGGTGTACGGCTTCCTCGGGCCGAACGGGTCGGGAAAGACCACCACCATCCGGATGCTGCTGGGGCTGGTCTTCGCCACCGAGGGCACTATCTCCATGCTGGGCCGCAAGATTCCCGCCGAAGCCGGCCGAGCCCTGCCCTGGGTTGGTTCGTTGGTCGAGGGCCCGGCGTTCCATCCATACCTGTCCGGGCGGGTGAATCTGGCACGGTTGGATGCCGCGGACCTCACAGCGTCGCGCCGGAACTCGTCCGTCCGGGTCGATCGGGCGCTGGAGCGGGTCGGGCTCAGCGCGGCGGCCGGTAAGAGATATCGCAACTACTCATTGGGGATGCGGCAGCGGCTGGGTATTGCGGCGGCCCTGTTACAGCCGAGAAAGCTACTGATCCTGGACGAGCCGACCAACGGACTCGACCCTCAGGGGACCCGCGAGGTCCGGCACCTGGTCGGTGAACTTTCCCGTGACGGGATAACCGTGTTCGTCTCCTCGCACCTGCTGAGCGAGGTGGAGCAGGTCTGCACGCACGTCGGCGTCATGCGCACCGGGTCGCTGGTCTGGCAAGGGTCGATGGCCGATCTCGGATCCCAGCAGAAGGTGCGGGTGGTTGTGGAGACCGCAGATTCCGCGGCGGCCAAAGGGGTGCTGGCGGACCTGGGACTGGCCGACATCGCGGAGGAGTCGGGTGTCGCCTCGGCTGTGCTCGGTAGCCGTCCCCCGGAACAGGTGGTCGCGGCGCTGGTCGCAGGGGGCGTCCGGGTTCGCGGTTTCGCAGTGGCCAAGCCGAATCTGGAAGACATCTTCGTCCAGTTGACCGGAGAGGGCTTTGATGTCAGCGGCTGAGCCGGAAGCTGTCGCCGGGCCATCGGAGCGGCTCCCGGTCCGGCGGCCGGCGCTCGGTGGCCGGTTGCTCGGCAATGAGATCAGACTGCTCATGCGCCGGCGCCGCAACCAGCTGATCCTCGTCGCGCTCGCGGCGATTCCGGTCATCATCGGGGTTGCGGTGAAGGCCACGACGAACAGTGGGAGCAGCGCGGACGGCCTGATCGGCAGCATCACCAACAACGGTATCTTCGTCTCCTTCACCGCGCTGGTCGTGGTCATCCCGATCTTCCTGCCGATGGCGGTATCGGTAGTCGTCGGCGAGACCATTGCCGGCGAGGCGGGAGCAGGCACCCTGCGGTATCTGCTGGCCGTGCCAGTGGGGCGGACCAGGCTGCTCGTGATCAAGTTCCTGGCCGTGGCGTTCTGGTGCCTGCTGATCGCCACCACGGTCGCCGTGGCAGGGCTGGTGATCGGCTTCGCCCTGTTCCCGGCGGGTGACGTCACGCTGCTCTCGGGTACCCAGACAACCTTGCTAGGTGGCCTCGGCCGCTTGCTGCTGGTGGTCGGTTATGCCGGGCTGATGATGTTGGCGCTGGCCACCGCCGGTCTGTTCATCTCGACCCTGACCGAGGTGCCGCTCGCGGCAATGGCAGCCAGCCTGGGCGTTGCGATCGCGATGCAGGTCCTGGTCGCCGTGCCGCAGCTACATGCCCTTCGCCCTTGGTTGATCAGCAACTACTTTCTGGACTTCGGCGATGTGCTGCGTGATCCGTTGCTGTTCGGTGGTCTGACTCATGGTGCGCTGGCTGCGGTCGCTTACATCGCGATCTTCTTCTCGCTGGCCTGGGCGAGGTTTACCAGCAAGGACATCACGAGCTAGGGGTTGCCTGACCGGGGCGGGTCAGCGGTGCAGTTGCGCCTCAGGTGCCGAACTCGTCGTCGGCCCGGCGCTGGCGGAGCAGGCTCCAACACTGGTCCAGCTGCCGCTCGATGCCGTCGAGACGCAGTCGCTCCGCGTTGTTCAGGCCGACACCGGCGTGCGTCGAACGCAGGTGTTTCTCCTCAGCCACCAAGTCGTGGATCTGCTGCAGGATCGGACCTTCGGTCTGGTGGGACATCGTCACCCTCCTTCGCCCCGTTCGAGCTGTCGGACACCTCCCGCGGGCTGCCCGACACCGTGAACGCTACGACTACGGCGCCCAAAAGCAGAATGACCACGCAGATCCAGACGGCGACCCGGTATCCGGAACTCATGACCGAAGCGATCCGGTACTTGTCGCCGGTGATGCCGGCCAGCGGCGGCAGGACCGCTACGGCCACCAGCGACGCCGAACGCGCGACGGCGTTGTTGACGCCCGAAGCCAACCCGACCTCGTCCACCGGGACCGACCCCATCACCGTCGAGGTGAGCGGTGCGACCAGCAAGGCCAGGCCGAGCCCGAATACGGTGATTCCCGGCAGCACGTCGATGAGGTAGTTGTGATGGTGCGCGTCCAGCCGGGTGGTCAGCGCGATTCCTCCCGCGGCGATGACCGGGCCGGCGATCATCGGCAGCCTGGGTCCGACCCGGGTGGCGAAGGCACCGGTCCGAGGTGACAGGACCAGCAGCAGGACCGTGGCCGGCAGCAGGCTCAAGCCGGCGGCGAGCGGACCGTACCCGCCGGCCACCTGGAGGTTGAGCACCAGCAGGAAGAACACCGCACCCAGGGATCCGTACGTCGTGAACGTCATCAGGTTGGCGCCGGTGAAGGTCCGGTTGCGGAACAGTCTCGGCGGGAGCAGCGGGAACTCCCGCCGTCCTTCGACCAGGACGAACACCGCCAGCACCACCAGGGCGCCTACCGTGGCGCCGAGAGCGGTGGCGCCCCAGCCGGTGTCACCGGCAAGCGTGGTGCCGTAGGTCAGGCCGCCCAGCCCCAGCGCGATGAGGACGGTTCCAGTCACGTCCAGCGGACCGCCAGCCTCGGTGCTCCTGGACTCTGGGACGAAACGCAGCCCCAGCGCCACGGCGAGGACGGCCAACGGGACGTTGATCCCGAACGCCCACCGCCAGGACACGTGCTGGACCAGGTAGCCGCCGAACAGCGGGCCGGCCGCGGTGGTGACACCGCTCATCCCGGACCAGATGCCCACCGCCCGCCCGGTCTCCGACGGGGCGAAGGACGCCTGGATCAGCGCCAGCGAACCGGGGGTCAACAGCGCGCCCCCGATGCCCTGCAGCACCCGAGCGGCGATCAGGATCTCGACGTTCGGGGCGAGGGCGCACAAGACGGACGCGCCGGCGAACCAGACCATGCCGATCAGGTAGACGCGACGCCGGCCGAACCGGTCGCCGAGCGAACCGCCGAGCAGGATCAGACTCGCCAGCGCTAGGGCGTATCCGTTGAGCACCCACTGCAGACTCGCGAACGACGCCGAGAAGTCGGTGCCGATCCGGTTGGCGGCGACGTTGGCGATGGTGCCGTCCAGAAACACCATTCCGCTGCCCAGGATCGTGGTCGCCAGCACCCCTCGGCCGCGCTTGGAGTCGATGCTCATCAGTGGTTCGGACGGCATGGCCTCAGCATTGCAGGTCTCCTCGGCGCGGCCTGACTGTCTTCGCGAGCCGGCGTTCTGTCAGAATCAGCACGACGGTGGCCATTTGGCCGCGGTCTGGAGGGCTCGCATAGTGGCCGAGTGCGGCGGTCTTGAAAACCGCTGATGGGAAACCATCCGAGAGTTCGAATCTCTCGCCCTCCGCACAGGAAGAACCGCTGCACGCCCCCGGATTTGCGGGGCTGCAGCCCCCTGCGGTCGCGCGGATCCAGGCTCGGCACCAGCGCTCCCGCCGCGAGCTGAGCAGCCCCTTCGTACGGATCCGGTACGGACGACAGAGGGCGATTGCGCGCCTGCGCCGTCACCGGACGGTGCGCTCAATGCCACCACGCAGCGCCACCACACCGCCCCGCCCATCGCCCCGCCCATCGCCCCGCCCGCCACCGCCGGCCCGGCCCGCTACGCCACCCCTGCCACTACCCGGGTCGCAGCTCTTGCCGCCCGCAGCGCCGCCGCCCCCAACCAGGCGCCCTCGTCACCCGCGGCGGCCCCGCTGGCCCCGACGCCACCGCCGGACCGGCCGGAGCGGCCGGCCGATGCGGAGCAGGTGCTGGCCCGGCTGCGGCCGATGGCGCCGCTGCTCGCCGCGCTCGGCAAGACCGACGCCGACCTGGACCGCTGGCGTCAGGCCGGGTTCGCGCTCACCACCTACCGCACCCCGGACGGCGACCGCCTGATCGACCCCAGCGCCCTGCTCGACGCGCTCACCGAGACCACGGGAACGACGCGCTGCTGGGCGTGGAGTATCAGCTGACCCCGGGCGCAGCGGCGGCGGGACGGCACGATGCGACGCACGAGCGCCGCGGCCGCACATCTCATGACAGTATTTTCACGCCACCCATTGCCGACAAGCCACGCGAACTGCCATGATCGACGCCCAGCCCCTCGGGGCATCAGCACACAGGAGAAATCCCAATGAGCTTTGCCGACGCGATCCGTTCCGTCTTCGGCCAGTACGCAACCTTCTCCGGCAGAGCCCGCAGGTCCGAGTACTGGTTTTGGACGCTGTTCATCATCCTCACCTACATCGCCGCCGCCATCATCGACGCGGTCACCAAGACCCCGATCATCGGCCTCATCATCATCCTCGCGTTGATCATCCCGTCCCTTGCAGTGACCGTCCGCCGCCTGCATGACACCGGACACTCCGGCTGGCTAGTCCTGATCAGCCTGATCCCGTTCATCGGCAGCATCGTGCTGCTGGTATTCATGTGCTCGAACAGCCAGCCCGGGCCGAACAGCTATGGCCCATCCCCGAAGGAAACCGGGCCGCGGCAGCCCGCCCCCTACGGCGCGTACTGATCGCACCCCCGGGGCTCGCAGCCAGCTCCTCGCGAGCCGCCGCCGCCCACCACACCCCGCTCACGACCGAGCCAGCCGTCGCCGGGCGGCACGCCGCCCGGCCGACACAGTCGTGATCCACGCATCACCGCCGGGAAGGCATCACCATGTTCCGACGACGGCCGTGTTGAGCGCGACTACCGACTGCCTGTCCGCACAGTTCTGCGCGACGGTCAAGCAGGACATCACGTTTGGCGACTTCAACGGCAGCGGCATAGACAGTACGTTTGGTCGCGTTCGCCCGGCGTGGCTTCAGGCATGATGTCGGTGTGTCTTCTGATCAGGTGAGCCGAAGTATGAGCGGCGATCCGGAGAGCGAGGCGCTTCTTCGATCTCTTGCCCAGCAGGGCGTAACCGCAGAGGGAGCTATACCGGCCTTCCAAGGCCTCTACCCGGCATTCCGTGGCAGGACCAACCTCGGCCTGATCGCAACCCGCCAGCGGGCGCTGACGTTTCACGGGAACTCGATGCGGAGCTGGTCACGCTACAGCGGCATGCAGATCACCGCTCCGCTCCGCTCTTTCGAGCGGGCATCGCTTCGACTCGGCCTGGGCCAGGGAAACTACTCGCGTCTGATCAGTGATACCGGCGCGAAGTTCTGGATAGATGGGTCTTGGGAGGCCGCCCTGTCCGAGTGGCTCGATGGAACGTGGCTCGCGAACTCTCCGAAGGATTAGCGCGGACGGCGGCATGAGCGCGTGGCCGCGACAGCAGCATGAGCGCCTCATTCGGAGAGTGACCTCTCGACGGGCGTATGCGCGTGTCACTGGCGAAGCTTGGTCCCGAGGTGTTCCGCTAGGCGTATCGCCATCTCGATCTCGACCCGCCGGATGGACACACTTTCGACGTTGATCCCGAATGGAACGCCCAGGTCGCGGCAGTAGGTGATGAGGTCCGTGGCCGCAGCCACCGCCAACCGGTAGGACGCTTCGAGCGTGTCCGTGGCGTGTTTGAGGTCGTTCTCGATCCAGCGCGGGACGTCGACACCGAGCCAGCGCAGGAACTCAAGCGTCCGCACCGACCCGCACACCGTGAACGTGAAGGCGATGGGTGCGGCGATCGTTCCTCGGCCGGCGCACGCGTAGTGGTAGTCCGAGACGAGGTTCTTCGCCGCGTTGACGTCGTAGACGACTTGCGTCACGAAGAATCGGCAGCCGGAGTTCTGTTTCGCGAGCAGTCGCAGATGTTCGTCGTCGCGCCGGCGGTGACGTTCAGGTATCGCGACGCCCCCCGCGAGCAGTTGCGGGTTGGCGTTGCGGCACAGCGTCTGCGCCTCGGCAAGCGACGTAGCCGGCTGGGCGTCCCGGCTCGCTGCTCCGACGAGCACCGTCAGAACACGCGAAGGGTCCTGCCGTTCGATCCAGGTCTGAAGCTCCGGGCGCGGGTACTTGGTGACCGCGCGGTAGACGACGACTGGGCCGTGCCAACCCGTCAGGTAGTCGGAGAGGTAGGTCGCAGGGTCGAGGGTCGGCATGAACGGGAACGGGCGTTGGGCGGGGTTTCGGGATGTCTCGTCGGCGATGTCGTAGAGCACCAGGCCGTCCAGGTCGAGCGGTCGCAGGCGATCGAGGGTGGCGTCGGCGATCTCTTGGGCTCGGTCGCCCGTCGTGCTTGAGCGCGGCGGTGTCAGCGCAAAGGTGAGGAAGCCTCCCGAGCCGTCAGTGATCTGGTCGATCAAGGTCATGGCAGGAACGTAGCGGCATACGCTCCGACAGGCGCACATCGGCATGTCCGTATCGATCCGGATTCCAAACTGTGGGTCGAGGTCGTGCTTCTTCGAGGTTAGTAGTTCTCGTTGTGCGTGTGGGGAACGGCACTCGTGACCATGGGCCTTAGCGGCGTTGCCGGATCTGGTGTGCACTGCTCCGAGATAGGGCAGTGGTCGTGCGACGCGGGGGAACTGTCACAGATCGTGGACTGTCGTTATGACGTCAACAAGCCTTGTGACTGGCGGTCAACACCCGCGACCTACCTCGTACGGCTCGCGGATCCCGGTGCTCACTTCCGTCGACTTGGCGACCTACAGACAAGTGGGGGACCGACCGGGTGTGTTGCCTGTTCCCTTTGATGGCAGAGAAAACCCTGTTCCCCGGCTGACGGCGCTACTCGCAGCGGTTCAGCCGGCACCGGCTTCGACATCACGCTGTACGGCCGCGACTAACACCGCAGCGGACGGCAGCGGGAAGGTCGCACCGAGGATCGTGGTGCGCGGCTGCGGTGACGATCCCAACCGGACGGCCGCACCTGTCGTCTTCGTCGGCTACGGTCATCGGCCATGACCGACAAGACACCGCCGTCCTGGGTGCAGCTGCTGACACTGATGGTCGACGGGCCCGACCCGGAACCGGCCGTGCGCGGCGTGCTCCGCAGCGATGACGGCAACGACGCCAGCCGAGGACACGTCGGCTGGGCCACCATGGCTGGAGAGCCGATACCCGTCTTCGCCGGCACCCGGGCCGCGCTCGCCGGTCCGGACGGCGGTCACCCCGACGTCGGAGAGGACACGCCGCTACCGCCGCTGCGGGTTTGGCGGGACGGCCGCCGGCTCCGGATCGAGGAGCTGGACGGCACCCCGTCCCTGATCGTCGGCGAGGAGGATTGCTGGCAATTCGACGCCGACGACGACACGCCACTCACGTCACCGGCATCAGCCGTTCGCTACCAGCTGTCGGCAACCGAGCTGCTGACCCGCCGCGACGCCAACGACTTCGCCGGCGATGACTTCACCCGCCCAACCGGCCCGATCGGCGCGACCACGTTCCTCGGCCGGCCCGCGTGGACCGTCGAGCTCGCGCCGCCCCCGCACAAGCCGCACCCGATGCAGCTGGTCGTCGACGCCGAAACCGGCCTGGTACTGCAACAGCGCAACGACGGGTTCGGCTCGGTCAGTGAATGGATCGAGTTCACCGTCGGCGAACCCATGAACGACGACCTGTTCACCTGGGATGGCGCCACCCGGTCGCCAGTCGACGACCACGCCCTGATGATCGCCGAACATGAAGCGGACGGCCGACGGCGCAGCGCCTGGTTCACAACTCACGTCGCCGCCCTCCCACTGCGGGTCGAGCTCGGCGTCGGTGTGTGGGTGCACGAATACGACGAGGAGACCGGTGCATTCCAGGCCAGCTTCGGTGAACACCACCTCGGCATGATCGCGCGCCGGCCGGCCGGGACAGTCGGGGAGTGGGAACTCGGCTGGGACGAACCGGGCCGCCGATGGACCGACGGCCGCTGGCAATGGGCGGTCCGCGTCTACCACGACACCCTGAGCGACGAGGCGTTTGCCGCGCTGCGCGCCCAACTCGAGGCAGGGCCGGCCACCCAGGTCTGACTCGCGCAAGTCGGCTGCCCGTAGGCCGTTCCACAGGCGAGCGAAGTTAGCCGCAATCAGCGGAGCGGACCCGGGAACGCGGCAGCGGTCAGATCGCTACATATATCTCCCCCCGAGCTGCCAACCGCCCGTCGCGTTCGGAGAGCACCAGTGCTTGAGCAATGCGGTCAGTCATGCCGTTCGTCAAGCGGCGGCCGCCGAAAACCGCGACCGTCTCACGGTGAAGTTCCTCTGCGCTCATCCCGCCGCAATCGGCGCAGAGCGCAACCATCGCGTTGCTGATCTCTCTCAACGCGACGTTCTCCAGCGGTCGAGCTTCCCCGTTTCTTCTTTCCCGGAAGCCGGTCCACATGCTCGGTGACTTCTCCCGTGGCCAAGCGAAACGATCACCGGACATCGGGACGAGGTCAGACGGCAACCCGCTCAGGATCGCAGCCGCCCGGTTCGCGTTCACGCGGGTGAGCTGGAAGGAACCGGCCACAAGCCTGGCCAGCACGTCGAGGTGAATCGGGCCCTCGGCCGCGACGGCCTGTTCGAGGGCTTCGCGGACCTGTCGGGCCGCCCAGACCTCAGGCAGGGCGTCGAGGACATCCGTGCTACCCAGCGTGGGCGAGCCCCAAGGCACGTAGGGTTCTTGTCCCAGCATCCCGTGCCTGCGACTCGACAGCGGCGCCGCAATTGGGGAGGGCGGGGGGATAGCGGCCTCGCCCTGCGCGACCGGCTGCGCCCGCCTGGCGGCGAGCGGGGACTCCGCAGTGCGGCCGGCTGTCGCCACAGCGGAGAGTCGCTTCAGAATCGGCGCCGGGTCCGCCACCCACGCTGGTGCCCAGACCCGCTCCACGGCGGGCCACCCCATGAGTCCCGCCAGGACGGCGGAGGGCAGTCCATCTCGATCGTTCACTGTTCGCCGCTTGAACCACCCCGGACCGTCGAGCAGCACGGCGAGCACCGGCTGGTCCGGGGCCTCGGCCCGGGCGACGACCAGATCGATCTTGAAATCGGACAGACCGACATCGGTGTGAACTCTCAAGCCGGTCTCACGGAGAGCGCGAGCGACCTCATCGCGGTGACGGTCAACGGCGGTCAAGACCGTCTTGCCCGCGGCCAGAGCGGAGGTGCCGTGCGCCGCCAGGTCCAGGTAGGCCCGCAGATGTTTGATCCCGACCGATGTCGTTTCCTCGGCCCTGAGCATCGCTGGGTCAAAGGAGCTGAAGACGATAACTTGGCGGCGGGCGCGGGTGATCGCGACGTTTAGTCTGCGCTCACCTCCTCCGCGGTTGAGGGGGCCGAAGTTGAGCGGCACCACGCCCTTGTCGTTAGCGGAGAAGCCGGTGGAGAACAAGATCACGTCACGTTCGTCGCCCTGCACGTTCTCCAGGTTCTTGATGAACAGACCTTCTCCGTCGCGGCCGTCCAGCGAGTCGACAAGTCGCTCGCCACCCTCATCGCGGATAAGCGCTTCAATGTGGGCGCGTTGCTGCTGGTTGAACGTCACCACACCAATCGAGGGTGAGCCGTCGGCGTCGGCCGCGAAACGTCGTTGGATCTCCGCGAGCACAGCGCGAGCCTCCGCGTCGTTCGTACGGAGCAGCTTCCCCTTACCGCTGCGCAGGAAGACCCCTTGGACGCGCACGAGGCTGATGCCTGCATCCGGACGCGCTCGGCCGGGAACGGCGGGCCCCGGGAAGGATGAAAGCTTCCCGTCGTAGTAGCGCTGGTTGCTGAAGGCGATCAGGGACTCATCGACACTGCGGTAATGCCAGGACAGCCAGAGCCGGTCGATGCTGGCCAGTACACATTCGGACAAGATGCTCTCCTCGTCCTCTACGACGAGGTTGTCAGAGTCGTCGGTCCCGTCCTCACGCTCGCTGGCAGGCTCGGCGAACGACGTGGGAGGCATCTGCTTGCTGTCTCCGACAACGACAACGCTTCTGGCCCGCCCCATCGCACCGACAGCATCCGCGACCCGGATCTGCGACGCTTCGTCGAAAACCACCAGGTCGAACAGCTCGCTCCCGACAGGGAAAAAACGCGAGACCGAATCGGGGCTGACCAGCACGCAGGGCATGACGTCGGTGATCAGCGGCCCGTAGGTCTGCAGCAGCTTGCGTACCCCGAGGCCCCGGCGTTGCTTGGTCAATTCCCGGGACAGGGCTCCGACCTGGCCGCGTTCAGCTCCTGCGTGGAACGGGCGCGCGCCGAGAACTTCCGAGGGGATGACCTCGACCAGCGCTGTCCGGACGATGCCGGTCGTGCTCTCGAACCTAGCCAACGTCCGCATGTGGCGTTCGGCGTCGAACGCGTCCAGGCCGGTCGCGGCGGCACGTTCGGCCAGCGCAGTGTTGGCCAGGCCAGACTCAAACGCGCGTCTGGCCTCATCCGAGGGGCAGGTGCCCTCGCGCAGGAGCCGGTGCGCCTCGTGGAGGCCGAGCGTCGTCAGCGGCTGCAGCGCCTCCAGGAAGGCGAGCCATCTGCGCAACGGCAGGGCTTGCGCGTCCTGTTCTCCGCGGGCGCCGCTGGTCAATTCCCACAGTTCGACGAGCCCGCGGTCTTGGCACCAGGTGACCCAGTGCTGGTCGTCGACCTCGAACAACGCCGCAAGGTCGCGAAGCGCGCTCGCAGCCGTTCTCAGCACAGTCGTGGTGTCAGGAACTTCGCCGGTGGGGGAGTCGACGTAGCTGCGGACCGCCGCCGTGAAACTCCTGCCCGCGGTGTCCGCAGTGTTGGCCTGCCTGACCGCCCTTCCCGCCCAGCGAAGCCATTCGACCTGTCGCTCGACCAGGTCCCGGCCTTCATCCGTCAGCGGATTCCAGGCTGACGGGACGCTGAGCCCCGGTACTCCGGTTGCGCGGGAGGCGATGCCGTGCACGGCGCCCTGCACCTGCAGCAACGCAGCGGTGAGTTCGGGAACACGTTTGGGTGAGACGTTGCTTCCCGAACGCAGCGCGGAACTCATCTCCGTAAGAAGCGCCTTCAGCTTCTTCTTCCGACCGAGGAAGCTTCCTTGCAACGCGGCGGTCGCGCGGGCATGCAAATCAGCCAGCGGCAGCTCCAGCGCCGCCGGCGTCGCGACGTCGAGCCCAGGGTGGGCCGCTGCGAGGAACGCAGCGATCTCGCGCGACAGCGAGTCCGTCCGGGCAGCCCACTCGGCCGAGACCGTCTGATCAAGCACCTCCAGCGGAAGGTGTTTCTCGGTGAGCACAGCCAATGCCGACAGCTCCGCTGGGCTCTGTACCGCAGCGACCGCAGCACCCAGGGTGCCGCCGCGGGGCACAGCAGCCAACGCCACGCTCACCGCACGCGTTGCCCTCATCGCCGTCACCACGTCCACGGCACCCGGCGCGCCGGGCTGCACGAAGCCCCACGGATGCCCCGCGCGCGGACGGGCGAGCTCGGCCGTGTCAGGAAGTCGGTCCAACAGATGACGCAGACGCTCCACATCCTCAGCAGCAGCGGAAGTCACCACGTGCAACGGCACCGGCAGTGAAGTGCGCACGTCCGCGACGGTGAGCTGCTGGGTGTGCGCCGAATAGTAAGACAGTCCGACCCCGTTCGGTTCGTGCAGACGCTCGGCGTAACGAGCAAGAGCGTTGCGCGAAGAGCGCAGGTCATCAGCCGCAGCCCGATACCCCTGCGAATCCACCGCCACCGCATGATCCAGGGCGATCCGAATCTGCTCCCGCACCCCTGCCGGTTTGCTGCCCTTGTCGTGCAGGTCCAGGCAGAACGCACTCATCCCGACAGCTTGAAGACGCTTGTGCACGACATCGAGCGCGGCTCGTTTCTCCGCGACGAACAGCACCTTCTTGCCCTCGGCGATCGCACGTGTCAGCAGGTTCGTAATCGTCTGCGATTTCCCGGTCCCCGGCGGGCCCTCCAGGACGAACGTATGGCCAGCGGTAGCCCAGGAGATGGCCTGCAGCTGGGAGGAGTCCGCCGGGATCGGGCAGTGCGCGTCGAGGTCGTCCAGATCAACAGTGTCCGCCGCGCCGGCCGGGTCGGTGAACGGTTGCGTGGGGGACTCGACCAGGTGACGGACCAGGGGATTCTGCATCAGGTCTGCCCAATGCTCGTCCAGGTCCTTCCACAGCCGGAACTTCGCGAACTGAAGAATGGCGAGGTCCGCCGACTCCTCAACCCGGTAAGGCAGGCCAGCCTCGGCGACCGCCTCCCGGACGTTACGGAGCGCGGCGCCAAGGTCGATACCCGACGCGTCCTCGACCGGGTTGGCCAGCCCCGGAATCTCCAGAGTGTGGATCTGCTTGAGCTTTTCCAGCAGGCAATAGTTAGGCGTGGAACTCCCGCTCTCGTCCAGTTCCAGGCTGTACCCGCCAGAGCGGCCCTTACCGACCAGAGTGACAGGAATCAAAACCAGCGGCGACCGCAGCGGCTTGCCGTCAAGGCTCCAGATCAACGTGCCCAACGCCAGATAAAGGTTGTTGGCGCCGGTCTCCTCCACGATGGTGCGCGCCTTGTAAGCGAGGCTTCGGAATCGGGACACATAACTGCTGCCGGGCACACTGGAAAAGACGGCGTGCCGCGTGTCCAGGAGCTCGAGAAGCTGACTGGCCTCCAGATCGGAGGCGTTGCGGGCGCCACGGGCCAGCTGGATTTCATCGATCTGATCGCCGGGCAACAGACCGATCACCCGGCGATCGTTCACCAGGTCTTCCAACGCGGCCAGACCACCCTGAGGCACCGCCAGCGCAATCCCGCTCTTCTCGCTGAAGTTGATGAGCTTATTGCGCAGAGAGAGATCCAGCAGCGCGTTCTTCCACTGCTGAACCCGCACCGGCGTAGCGGCAACGGCTCCGACACCGACCGGCCGAACCGAGCCAAAAACCTGCTGGGGCCGACTGTGCTCAGCCGGTCGGTACTCCACGACCTGAACGGTCCCGCCGAGATCACGGACCCGCGACGGCAGCGGCAGGATGTCGGTGCGCCGAGCCGCCCAGACGTCGGTCACGGCGTACACACGGTGGAGGTCGTCACTGAGAAAAGCCGCCGCAGGCGGCCTGTGAGTGTCGGCAAACGGCGCCGCTTCCGAGCCGCCCGTAACCATGGTCGTTTCGACAAGCACGATGTTGCCGAGTTCCACCTGGTTCACGATCGCGCCGATATCGGTCTGCGCGACGGCGTCCAGTGCCATCTCGTGCCGCCAATAGCCCAGGAACGCATGCCCCTCCACAACCCACAGCAGCGGGCGGATTCCGGCCTGCTCCAGCGCCGCCGCGAGCACGACCACCGTGTCCAGACACGTTCCGACACGTCCCTCGAGGACCTCGGACGGCGTGCGGATCTTCTGCCCGTCATCTGCCCAACTCGCCGGAGGTTCTTGGTACCGGATGTCGCGTGCCGCCATCGCCTCGTATAGCGCCTGCACGATCTCGTCCACACGCTCGGGCCCAGCCTGATAACCCTGAACCGACGAACTACCCGTCGACGACATCAGTAGCGCTGAGGCTTCGGCCACCAGCCCCGCGATCGCCGGATCATTGGGCGTTACGAAGGCCGCGAGCATCTCAAACGCCAGCGGCTGAGGTGCCGCCAGCCACTGGTGGGCGGCCAGAACCTGCGTCGGGAACACACGTTGCGTGACGTCCCCGTCGTCGGTCGTCACCTTGACGCGCAACTGACCCGGACGTTGCTCCTCGACGAGCAGCAGCTGTGCCGGGTCCAGGCGCAAGTCCAGGTCGTCGACAGAAGCCGACACCCCGGCACCGAGCGAGAACGTGCTCTGCCAAGGCTGCGTAAGAGCGCCTTGCGCATCCTCGATGGCCAGATTGACCGTCACCGATAACTCGGATGCTCCAGGGTTTTCGACCCGCAGGCGCCTAACGACCGGCACGCGGTTATGAGCGAGCGCATAGCTCAGCACAGGTTCCACATCGGCGTCGAACTGGATCTCAGTGCTGACAGTCGTCACAAAACAGGCCCTTTCGGCTCAGTTGCTAGCGGATTATGCCCCAACGACAACAACAGCGGGAGCCGGCCGCTGGAACGAACTGCCAGCAGCGCTCAGACGCGTCGCGGCCACCAACAGAAGCTGCAAACGACGCGCCCTAAAGATGCCCAGCGGGCTGTCGAAAGACGGCCTTGTCGGCCAGGACGGATCGAACTTCCACCCAGGCGGGGAGTCCAGCCCGCGGGCGGTGTCGGCCAACCCGGAGGGGTGCATCAACCGCCGTGATCGAGGTGGTCATCCTCGTCCTGACGTGGTGGACTCTGCGATCCTGGCTGAGGCGCTGGCGCTGGCGCAGGAGCACGGGCCCGCCCCATCGATCCCTCTCCTTGTCCGGACGGGCGATGCTCGGCATGCAGCGAGTTTTGCAGGCGCACAACAGGCCATGCGCCAGGTAGCCGGGATTCGAACGTGCAGCCCCGAGCCCACATTGCGAGCCCGCAGTCGTTCAGGACGCAGCCGCTGCTGCTGAGCGTTGATCGCCGCGTTCCGTGCTCGAGCTGACCAAGCACTGTGGCAGGCATCGCCCGTGCCGGCTTACCTCCGTCCACCCGTATCACGCACCGTAGCCACCCCATGCGGAGACGTCATACCACTGAAGCAAACCCAAACTAAGGCATGCGGGTCGTAAACCGTAGGCGATTACCCGATGCCCACGAGGACCTCTAGGCCGATGCTGGACGTGCTCAATAAGTGCGACCCACTCGATCGAGGGAGAGTCTGAACGCCCACTACACCGCACGTCAACATCAGCCGGCGACGTCAAAGTGGCGTTTTCTATAGCGGTTCGCCGCCGGTCGTCCGTATTGCCGAGCTACATCCGCGCCAAGTCGCGGCGTCACGGGTGGGGTCTCAAGAATGTTGTCGCTGCACGGCACCCGGTCTCCGCTGGCGACCGCTACCAGTGGCGGGCCGGGAGCACCGTGAGCCGCGACGGCAACCGTCGCAGTCGACGACGCCGGTCGGGTGCGATTCAAGGCGTGCCGCAATGGCCAGAAACCAGACCGCGCGCTGTGGGTCAAGGCAGCAAACCGCCATGGGCTGTCCCATGCGCTCCGATGTGAGGGGGCCGCGGTGCAATGGAGTAGCAAGCGTGTCACCGACTCATCCAGCGACCAGGAAGCGGTCATAGGTGCGGTGGGCGGGGGTTTCGGCGAGCAGGACGCCGAGTCCGATGTTGTTTTCGAGCTGATCAACGCCGAGACAACCTCGCCGGCTGACCCGCGCTGGTCCGTGCAACGGCCCGCGTGCTGTCCGACCGGGAGATCGCCGCGGGGTCGCCTATGGCGTGGGATGACAGTTGCTTTCACCGTTGCAACGGTGGTAGTGGCCATTGCGTTGATGCGAGGACAGTCTCAAGGCCGGGGAACGGCTGCGCGACCGGCTCCGACAGCAGCGGCCTCGGTAACACCTTCGCCACCTCCGGCATACGGTCACAAGGGTCGCCCGGTCGAGGTTGGTGCTGGGTCACCGGTGGCCGTAGCGCTCAAGCTCGACGCGCTCTACGTCCAGTTGGACCATCCGTCGCGACTGGTGGCCCTCGACCCGGTCCACCCGAGCACCCGCGTCGTGAACCGAAACACCCCTCCACGGCCGCGGCTGATGCTGATCGACGAGGCGAGTAATCGAGTTTGGGTGATCTCTGACGAGCCACGCGGTGGTAGCCGGGCATCCGCCTACGACGCGGCGACACT
>JAVEEN010000281.1 GCA_030840445.1 Pseudonocardiales bacterium | reverse complement strand
CGCGGTCGAACTGCTGTCCCGGCTTCGTCCGGTGCGCCCCGACGTTGAGGTCCTCGGACTCGAGATCGATCCGGCACGGGTGGCCGCGGCCGCGGGTGCCGAGAGACCTGGGCTGAGTTTCGCCCACGGCGGTTTCGACCTCGCCGGTCGGCAGCCGGTGCTGGTCCGGGCCGCGAACGTGTTGCGGCAATACCCCGAACAGGCGGTACCAGCGGCCTGGGCCACCATGCAGGACCGGCTGCCGCCTGGTGGATCGATCGTCGAGGGTACCTGCGACGAACTGGGGCGGCGCGGTAGCTGGGTGCTGCTCGGCGCCGAGCGTCCATTGAGTTTGACTTTGTTCCACAACCTCAAATCGATTTCGCGGCCCTCCGACGTGGCGGGACGGCTGGTCAAGGCGCTCATCCATCGCAACGTCTCGGGCGAGCCGATTCACGCATTGCTGGTGGCGCTGGACGCTGCCTGGGATCTGCACGCGCCGCTGGCCGCTTTCGGGCCCCGGCAGCGCTGGTCAGCCATGGTGGCGACGGTGGCCCGATCCTGGCCGGTGCTGGACGCGCCGGCGCGGCATCGGCTGGGCGAGATAACCATCGCCTGGGACGCGGTCCGACCGGGTCGTTGATCGGGGCCCTCGACCCCCAGTCGATCGGTTCAGCTGCTCACTTCAGCGGGCCAGTTCTCCAGGCGCCAGGCGGCGTCGAAGAACATCCACTCGTAGCGGGTGGTTTGCACCACGTGCGCGGCGAACCGGTCACGTTCTCCTCCGGACAGACCCGAACCCAGTTGGTCCACCACGTCGAGCACGGCGGCCACCGTCGCCTGGAAAGCCTCACCACCGTAGGTATCGATCCAGCGCTGGTACAGCGGGTTCGGTGATCCGCGGTCGAGCAGCCTCTCGCCGACCCGGGCGTATATCCAGTAACAGGGCAGCACGGCCGCTACCGCTTCGGCGTAGGAACCCTGATGGACGACACGCAGCAGGTAGGAGGTGTAGGCCAGTGTGGTGGGCATCACCGGTATCCCGCGAGCCTGCATCGTTGTGAGGCCGAAGCCCGCGAGAAATCCGTCGTGCAGGCTCCGTTCCACGATGATGGCACCGGCAGCGTCCTGGCAGAACTGCACGATCTGCTCGTCCTCGGCGGCCCGTGCGCCGGTCACGGCCAGCGCGCGTGCATAGTCGCGCAGGTAGTGGGCGTCCTGCACCACGTAGTGCTGGAAGACCGCTTCCGGCAGCGAGCCGTCCACCAGACCGCCGACGAAGGGATGCTCGAGGATCGCCTGATAGCTCGGTTCGATCCGTCCCCACAGCTCATCGCGATATCGCTCCACACCTTGACCCTAGCGATCGCCTCACGTGGACAAAGGCTCGCCCATGTTGCATGGTGGCCGAAGGCGTTTACATAAGCGCTACTTTTGTACAAGCAGGGAGATGGTGTGGCGGCGAAGCCTGCGCAGTACGACTACGACGTGCTGGTGATCGGTTCCGGGTTCGGCGGCAGCGTGACCGCGCTCCGGCTCACCGAGAAGGGCTACCGGGTCGGTGTGCTGGAGGCCGGCCAACGATTCGGCCCGGACAACACACCCAAGAACTCCTGGGACGTCCGCAACTTCCTGTGGGCCCCGAAGCTCGGCTGCAAGGGCATGCAGCGAATACACCTGCTCAAGAATGTGGTCATCCTGGCCGGTGCCGGCGTCGGCGGCGGTTCCCTCAACTACGCCAACACGTTGTACGAACCGCCCGCAGCATTCTTCCAAGATCCGCAATGGGCACACATCACCGACTGGCAATCCGAGCTCGCGCCCTTCTACGCCCAGGCCAAGAAGATGCTCGGCGTGGTCACCAATCCGAGCATGACGCGGTCCGACGTGGAGATGAAACGGCTGGCTGAGCAGTTCGGTCGCGGCCACACCTTCGGCATGACAGCGGTCGGCGTGTTCTTCGGCCGGGACGGACGGAAGGAGCCGGGCGTCACGGTGCCCGACCCGTTCTTCGGCGGCGCCGGCCCCGAACGTAGCGGATGCATCGAATGCGGCGAGTGCATGACCGGGTGCAGGCATGGTGCGAAGAACACCCTGACCACCAACTACCTCGCGCTGGCCGAGCGAGCCGGCGCACGGGTCCATCCGCTGACCACCGTGACGAGCGTCCGCCCGTTGCGGGCTGGTGGCTATGCCGTCGAGAGCACCCGCACCGGGAGCTGGCGGACCGCCAAGCCGCACCGCACCTTCACCGCCGAGCAGGTGGTGTTCGCTGCCGGGACCTACAACACGCAGAAACTGCTGCATGCGCTACGCGAGACCACGTTGCCCAATATTTCGTCCCGGCTCGGGCATCTCACCCGCACCAACTCCGAGTCGCTGCTCGGCGCCGTGACCAAGGACCGCAGTGCCGACTACACCCAGGGCGTGGCCATCACCTCCTCCTGGCACCCGGACCCGGTCACCCATATCGAACCGGTCCGATACGGCAAGGGGAGTAACACCATGGGCCTGCTGACAACCGCCTTGACCGACGGAGGCACACCGGCGAAGCGGGCCCGGGAGTGGCTTCGGGCGGCCGCCGGCAATCCCGCCATGATCTTCAAAACCCTGGTCCCGCGGCACTGGTCCGAGCGGACGATCATTCTCCTGGTCATGCAGACGCTGAACAACTCGATCACCGTGAAACGCAAGAAAGGCCGGTTCGGCAAGGTGAAACTGACCTCGTCCCAGGGCGAGGGCGAGCCGAACCCGTCCTGGATCCCGGTGGCGAACGAGGCGGCGCGCAAGCTGGCCGACAATATCGCAGGCGCGCCCGGCGGAACCTACGGCGACCTGTTCAACGTCCCGATGACCGCCCATTTCATCGGCGGCTGCGCGATCGGGGACTCCCCCGACACCGGCGTCATCGACCCCTATCACCGGCTGTACGGCAACCCGGGACTGCACGTGGTGGACGGTTCGACATTGTCGGCGAACCTGGGCGTGAACCCGTCGTTGTCCATCACGGCCCAGGCCGAGCGAGCGATGGCGCTGTGGCCGAATGCCGGTGAGTCCGATGAGCGGCCTGCTGCGGGCGAGCCGTACCGGCGGTTGGCGCCGATCGCCCCGCTGTACCCGGCGGTCCCGGCATCAGCGCCGGCCGCACTGTCCCTCGGACCGACCCGGCTGGGCGCCCGATGAGGACAGCGCGCCGGGTTGCGACATGTGCCGTGCCTAGTCGTCGAGGAGCTCGTAGCGCGGATTGGCCAGCGCGAGGTGACCCTTGTACTCGCCGACGCGGCCACTTGCCCGCACGGCCGCGCCAGGCGTGATCCCGGGGATCGTGGTACGCCCGAAGAACAGCAGCCTGAGGCCGCCGGTCTCGTCGAACACCTGTGCTTCCAGGGACTTTCCCGCTTTCGTTCCGACCTGAACCATTTTGACCCGGCCCACAATGGTGACCTGCTGTTTCCAGGTCACGGCGCCGATCGGCGTGGTGCCGTCCGTTCGGGGCGCGCCTTCGACAACGCCATTGCGATCGTCCCGGCCGTTGTCTGTGGTGGGAGCATCGACCATGGCCAAGGCGCGCTCGGCGGCGACTTTGCGTCGCTGCCCCTGCAGGCGCTGTTCGGCTTGCGGAGTCAGGGTGGTGTCGAACGGGACGATGGTCGCCGACACGTGCGGTAACCGGGCAACAGCAGCGGCGATCCGATCCGCGGTCCGATCGTGCAGCAGGCGTTGGGACAAACGGCGGAAGCTACGGCGCGGCAGCAGCAGAGTGACCTCGGCCTGCTCCTGGATCACGGTCCGCAGCGCGACCTGGCTGGCGCCTCGGACCAGCCGCCGGTCGGGGCATTCCACGAGATCCAGCGGTACCCGGTCGCCGAGTCCGCGGGAGATCCAGTCGTACTGCAGCTCATCGCTGACCTGCGAGTCGAGCATGAGATGCACCGCCCGGAGGTCGGTCGGCCGCAGGCTGCCGGCATAGCGCAGTGCTCTGATCACGGCGAGATCGAGGCGATCGACCAGCACCAGCACCACATGGCGCGGGTAGTGCGGCATCTTCGTCGGCAGTGCGCCAGCACTCGCTACGACGTCCAACGAGCGCGCCTCGGAGCGGTACTGGGTGTTGAGGCGCATGAGCACCAGCCACAGCAAGGGAAACAGGACGACGACCAGCCAGGCGCCTTCGGTGAACTTCACGACGGCGAAGATCAACACGACGAGGAGCGACACTGACCCGCCGGTCACGCTGACCACCAGCTTGCGCCGCCAGCCAGGTCCGCGATGCGTCCGGTAGTGCTTGGCCATACCGAAGCCGGCCATGGTGAATCCGGTGAATACACCGATGGCATAGAAGGGAATGAGCTTGTCGACATGCGCGCCCACGCCGAGCAGCAGGGCCACGGCAGCAACGGTGAGAACGATGATGCCGTTGCTGAACGCCAATCGGTGGCCGCGCCTGGTCATCTGCCGCGGCAAGAAGGAGTCCTCGGCGATGAAGCTGGCCAGGAACGGGAAACCGGTGAACGGGGTGTTGGCCCCGGTGTAGAGGATCAACGCGGTCGCGAGCTGAACCAGGACAAAACCGGTATGCCCGTACCAGCCGGTCCCGAACGCGGCCTTGGCGACCTGGCTGATCACGGTCGGACTGCCGCTGTCATAGGGGGTCGCGTGCGTTTCGTAGGCGAGGTAGGAGATGCCCAGCACCAGCACGCCGAGCAGCGTCGCCATGATCGTGAGGACCGTCCGGGCATTGGGGCCGGTCGGCGGTTTCAATGCGCTGACGCTGTTGGAAATGGCTTCCAACCCGGTGAGGGAGGCCCCACCGTTGGCGAAGGCCTTGAGCAGGTAGAAGATCGCCACCCCGGACAGCAGGGAGTGGTGGCCGTCGACGATCGGGATCATGCCCGCCTGGTGGCCGTAGCGCGGTAGGTCGCCGAAAATCTCGCGAACGATGCCGACGATGATGACCAGTCCGGCCATGACGACGAAGAAGTACGTGGGCAGGGCGAACGCCTTACCGGCTTCTCGCACTCCCCGCAGGTTGCCGTAAGCCAAAACCAGCACCACTGCAATGGTGATCTCGAGGTTGTAAGGAGCCAGCTGGGGCACGAGCGAGGTGATCGCGGCGGTGCCCGCCGCGCCCTGCACCGCAACCGTGACGATGTAGTCGATGAGCAATGCGACCGCGGCGATCTGGGCCACCTTCGGTCCGAAGTTCTCCCGGGCGACGACGTAGGACCCACCGGCCCGGGTGTAGACCATCACCACCTCGCGGTAGAGCAGCGCCATGACGGCCAGGACCACGATGACGACCGCGGTCATCGGCAGCAAGATGTGGAACCCGCTCAAGCCGAAGACTGCGAGGAGGACCAGCAACATTTCCTCGGAGCCATAAGCCGCCGACGAGATGTTGTCCGAGGACAGGACTCCGAGGGCTGCCTTCTTCGACAGCTTTTCCTCATGCATCTGGGCGGTGACCAGCGGCGCCCCGAGTACGAGCCGCTTCAGCCGGTAGCCGACCCGCTCGGGGACGTTCACATCGGGCAGCACCGAAGAAGGGATTACCCGCTCACTCACAGAACCATCAAAGCGTCATCGACTCGCATCTCGGGGGGTCCTCATGCCTCCCTCACGCGGCCCCGACCGACCCGTATGTCTTGCCGTCGTCCGGCTGAGCGCGCTGTGTCTGCCGTGCCTGTCGATTGCGTGAGACCCTTCAGATCAGCAGCAGGAGTGTCAGGCCCAGTCGTGCTGAACGTGCTCGTCGAGGCCGCGCTCCTTGCTGTCGTGGTGCTGCTGTTCGTGGCGCGGACCCGGCGAAGGGGCCCTCAACCCGACTGATTCCCTGGCCCAGCCAACAAGGGTGAGGTCCCCACTCCGGCTCCTGAGCGGTACGTTTGCTCCGGCCGGAACCGGGCGCGAGCCCCTTCAATGGGAAGAGGCCAGATCGTGACACCGACGCAACTGCGCGCGTTCGCCACGGTGGTGCGACTCGGCTCGGTCAAGAAGGCCGCAGCGGAACTCGGTGTATCTGAGGCGGCAGTCTCGACGCATGTCGGTCAGCTTCGCAGGGAGCTCGGGGACAAGCTTTTCAACCCCACGGCGGCGGGCTTGGCCTTCACACCCGGAGGGCTGCGGCTGGCAAGTCGAGCCGCTGAGCTGCTCGGCCTGCAGGACCGCACCGTGCTCGAGGTCAGCCAGGCGGGCAGTGGCCGACGGTTGCTTCGGGTGGCCGCGTCCAGCCTCTTCGCCGAACACGCGGCGCCCGGACTTCTGCAACTGTTCGCCAGCCGTGCCGATGATTTGGATGTTGAACTCAGCGTCGCTGACCCACGCAGGTTCCAGACCCTGCTGGTAACCCGGGCCGTGGATGTCGCGATCGGGCCACGGCCACCTGGCCTCGGCGAGGCCATCAACTTTCACGCATTCTTCAACTATCAGGTCGTGATGGTCGTCCGGCCGGACCACACGCTCGCGACGGTTACGCCCAGCCTCGGCCAGCTCAGAGAGCAAATATGGCTTCTCGGGCCGTCCGGCGCGGCCAAAGTCGGCCTGGTCCCCACGATCCTGCACCGGATCAACGTCCCGGAGGATCATCAACAGATTTTCCAGAGTCACGCCGCCGCACTGGATGAGGCCAAGAGGGGAAGAGGCGTCGCGCTTGCGGTTGCGTTTGCCGCATCCCACGATCTGGCGCGCGGTGATCTGAAGCGTCTAACCAGTTCGGCCGTGCCGAGCGACGGCGTGTGGGGTCTCATGTCGCTCGGCTCGGGCGGTATTCCGCCGACGGCGGCCGAACTGGCGCGGTTCGTCACCACCCCGAGGGCGACCCAGGCGATGCTGCGAGGCTCCGGCGTGACGGTCGGCCGATTCCGACCCTCGATCCATGTCACGCTCTGGAGCTGAGTCACCGAGGGCCGGAGCAACGGAAGATCTCCGTGATCACCTGAGCCAGCGACTGAAAGGTGTTCGCGGGCAGGAGCGCGTCACAGTAAGGCAGCGCGGCTGCCATGGTCGCGACCCGCGGCTCGAATCCGGGAGCAGCCGCCCGCGGATTGATCCACATGACGCGAAACGCCCGCCGACGCAGCCTGGCCATTGCCGCGGCGAGTTGCTCGGCCGTGTCGCTGTCCCAGCCATCTGAGGCGACGATGACGATGGCGCCTCGCACCTGCCCGCCGTGATGAGAGGCCAGCAGAGCACGCACATTCGTGGCGATGCGGGTGCCCCCGAACCTGTCGACGACCTTCGCGCTGGCCTGTTCGATGGCGCTCTCGGTCGAACGCTGTCCCAGAATTGTCGTCAATCTGGTCAACGTCGTCGCGAATGCGAAGACCTCCGCGTCGGCGGTCAGGGCAAGCGCGCGCATCAGATGCAGGTAGGCCGCGGCCTGCGCCTGCATCGACTGGCTGACGTCGCAAAGCATGATGACCCTTCGGAACTTGCGTACAGCCCGTACGTGCACCAGCTCGACTGCCTCCCACCCGGTACGACGCGACCGGGCGATGGTGGCACGGAGCGCGACGCGGTGCCCGGCACGATCGATCCTCTGCCGTCGCGATCGCCGGGTTGGCCACGTCGACATCGTTGATGCCAGCCACTCACCCAGAACCTGCATCTGCTGCGGGTTGAGTTCCTCGAAGGGCACCTCCGCCAGTGCCGCCAGGCGGCCCGGAAAGCGCTCCGGGATCGCCGCGAGGCTGTCTGAGTCCTCCGCATCAGCGATGACCGACGGCAACGTCGCCCACGGCAAGCCCGAGCCTGGCTGATCCGGCCCCGACAGACCAGGAACTCCGACGAAACGCTCGCCATCGGATTGCGCACCACCCAGCGGCGAGCGGCGTGCGTTCGGGTCCAGCTGCAGGACGGAGTCATCGAAGACTGCATTGAACACAGCATCGAAGGCCGCGAGTTCGGAGTGGTGGCGAACGAGGGTGATCCGCGCGGTCCAGTAGAGCCTCGCCCGCGAATCAGGGGGGACCGCGACGAGCGCCCGGACGTAGTCCTCGATTCCAGTGAGCCCCACCGGTATTCCGCGGGCTCGCAGTCGGGTTCCCAAAGCCACCGCGAAGGCCGCTTTGTCCACACCCCGAAGGACCGTCGGAGTGCTCATCCGCCATCGCCGCCATTCACGCGTTCCGCGCCTCAGCCGGGGATAGACGCTGCGAAGCCCAGCTCGTCCAGGCTCGCGATGATGGTGTCGCGGTCGTCCGGGGTCTTGGCGATGGCGCCGAGCGTTCGGATGATGTCCGGCCTGACCAGTTCGGTGGCACCGAGTACCGACAGGGCCGATACCCAATCGATCGCCTCGGCCATGCCCGGTGCCTTGTCGAGATCGAATTGCCTTACCCTGCCGATGAATTGCGTGGTCGAGGCGATCAACGGATCTCGCGCCGCGGCAACCGAACGCCGCACGATCTGCGCTGCACGCTCGGGGGACGGAAAATCGATCCAGTGGTATAGGCAGCGTCGTCGCAGTGCGTCGTGCAACTCTCGGCTGCGGTTGGAGGTGAGAATGACGATGGGCCGGCGCGCCGCGGTGTAGGTGCCCAGCTCCGGAATGGTCACGGCACCCTCGCCGAGGAACTCGAACAGCAGCGCCTCGAACTCGTCGTCTGCCCGGTCGATCTCATCGATCAGCAGCACCGGCGCAACGCTGCCCTCGTAGCGGATCGCGCGCAGGATGGGACGCTCCTGCAGGAACTCCTCGGTGAACAGGTCAGCGTCACGAATCTGGTCGTGGTGTGATTCAGCGAGCCTGATGGTCAGTAGTTGGCGCTGGTAATTCCATTCGTACAGCGCTTCGTTGACGGTCAGACCTTCGTAACACTGGAGTCTGATGAGCGGGGTTTTGATCGCAGCGGCCACGGCCTTGGCCGCGGCAGTCTTTCCCACGCCGGGCTCGCCTTCGAGCAACAGTGGCTGGCCCAGCGTGACGGCGAGGAACAGCGCCGTGCTCAGGCCCTCGTCGACGAGGTAGTCGACCTCGTCCAGCCGTTGCTGGACGTCGTCGGGGTCGCTGAACACCGCGCTCACCGCACTTGACACCTCTCTACTGCCCCACCCGTTCTGCGTAGGTGTCGCGGCAGTGCGGGTTGCAGAACCAGAGGTCCTCGCCGCCCACGACGAGGTGCGGGGTGTCGGCCTGGACCGTCACCGTCATACCGCAGACCGGATCGGTCGCCTGCAGCGGAGGAGCCTCGCGCACCACCGGAGGCGTCGCCGGCTGTGAGCGCAGGGCGGCGATCAACTCGGCAAGGATCGACACCGCGACCTCGGGCGCCGTTCGGGCGCTGATGTCCAGACCGGCCGGTGTTCGGATCCGGGCTCGCTCGGCGTCAGTGAGTCCCATCTCGTCGAGGACCGAGCGTCCACGACGCCGGCTCGCGACCAGGGCGATGTAGCCGACACCATTGTCCAGAGCAGCGCGGATCGCGGCATTCTCGTCCCGACCATGGCTGGCGACGATGACAGCTGCTGCGCCCTTGGGCGATGGCGTGGCCGGCCCGGAGCGCGCGGTGGCGTAGCCGAGCACATCGCTGATCGCGACCACGGCGTCGGCCACCGGGGTGCGGCCGACGACCTCGACCAACGGTGGCGGCAGCATCGGCTGTAGGAAGATCTCCAACGCGCCACCGGACAAGCATGGGTTGAGGACCACCTGGGCACCCGGTGAATCCGGGAACTCGACCGCACCTTCAGGCAGCACGCGCAGCAGCAGCGTCTTGCCGTCGGCGAGCGCTCCCAGAGCGGCGGTGCGGACCGAGCCCTCCGCACATACACCGCCGACGAAACCCTCGATCGATCCGTCCTGCAGAACGATCGCATCGTCACCCGGCTTCGCCGAAGACGGCACCTGTGCGCGTACCACTGTCGCGTGCACGAAGGGCACCCGGCTGGTGGTCAGTTCGTGTACTCGACCGGACAGTGAAGCAGTCATGGGCGCGTCCGACTCATACCGGGGGCCTGGCGTTGCCCTGCATCGCATCCCACACCCGCGACGGGGTCAACGGCATGTCGGCGTGCCGGACGCCGAACGGCTTCAACGCGTCGACGATCGCATTGACGACCGCCGGCGGCGACCCCACAGTGGCTGATTCGCCCACTCCCTTGGCGCCGATCGGGTGGTGCGGCGACGGCGTGACGGTGAAGCCCGTCTCCCAATCCGGGACCTCGAGTGCGGTCGGGATCAGGTAATCCATCAGCGACCCGCCCAGGCAGTTTCCGTCCTCGTCGAAGGCGATTATCTCCATCAACGCCATGCCGACACCGTCGGTGAGGCCACCGTGGATCTGACCCTCGATGATCATCGGGTTGATACGCGTGCCACAGTCATCCACGGCAATGAAGCGCCGGACCGAGACCTGCGCAGTACCCGGATCGACGTCGACCACGCAGATGTACGCGCCGTGCGGATAAGTCAGGTTCTCGGGGTTGTAACAGATCTGGGCCTCGAGGCCACCTTCCACTCCGTCGGGCAGATCGCCGGCTCCGTGTGCCTTCATCGCGATGTCCTGGATGGTCACGGACTTGGTCAGGTCGCCTTTGACGTGGAAGGAGCCCTTGTCCCAGTCCAGGTCTGCCACTGACACCTCGAGCATCCCGGAGGCGATGATTCTGGCCTTCTCGCGAACCTTGCGCGCCACCAGGGCTGCGGCCGCGCCGGACACCGGGGTCGACCGACTGCCGTAGGTACCCAGTCCGAACGGGGTGTTGTCGGTGTCGCCGTGCACGACGTCGATGTCGGCCGGTGGAATGCCGATCTCTTCAGCGACGATCTGCGCGAAGGTCGTCTCGTGCCCTTGCCCTTGGGATTGCACCGACAGTCGCACCACGGCCTTGCCGGTGGGATGGATTCTCAGCTCGCAGCCGTCTGCCATTCCGAGTCCGAGGATGTCCATGTCCTTGCGTGGTCCGGCGCCCACCGCCTCGGTGAAGAAAGCGACGCCGATGCCCATCAGCTCGCCACGCTGACGCTTCTCGGCCTGTTCCCGGCGCAACTCGTCATAACCTGCGATACGCATTGCTTCACGCATGGTCGGCTCGTAGTTGCCGGAATCGTAGATCCATCCGGTCTTCGACGTGTACGGGAACTGCTCGGGTCGCAGCAGGTTCTTCAGCCGAAGCTCGGCCGAATCCATCTTCAGGTCGTACGCGAGGCAGTCGACCAGACGTTCGATGAGATATACCGCCTCGGTGATGCGGAACGAGCAGGCATAGGCAACACCACCCGGGGCCTTGTTCGTATAGACCGCAGTCATGCTGCAATAAGCCGCTTCAATGTCGTAGCTGCCGGTGAACACACCAAAGAATCCGGCCGGGTATTTCACCGGTGCAGCGGTGCCGTTGAACGCGCCATGGTCGGCGAGCACGTTCGTCCGGATCGCCAGGATCTTGCCGTCCTTGGTCGCGGCGATTTCGCCTCGCATGATGTAGTCGCGAGCGAACCCGGTGCTCGTCAGGTTCTCCGACCGGTCTTCGACCCACTTCACCGGCCTGCCCGTCAGCAGCGAGCCGACTATGGCGCATACGTAGCCGGGGTAGATCGGCACTTTGTTGCCGAAGCCGCCCCCGATATCGGGGCTGATCACCCGGATCTTGTGTTCGGGCAAGCCGGCCACGATGGCGTAAAGCGTTCGGTGCGCATGTGGGGCCTGGGTGGTTGACCACAACGTGAGCCGGCCCTCTACGGCGTCGTAGTCCGCGACCGCGCCGCACGTTTCCATCGGCGCTGGATGTACCCGGGGATACACGATGTCCTCGGTGACGATCACGTCGGCGGCGGCGAACACCGCGTCGGTGGCGGCTTCGTCGCCGGTCTGCCAATCGAAGCAGTGGTTATCGGTCTTGCCGTCCAGGTCGGTGCGGATCACTGGCGAAGACGGATCGAGGGCCCTGCGGACGTCCACCACGGGCTCGAGCTGCTCGTACTCGACATCGATCAACTCGAGGGCATCCCGCGCCGAATAGCGGTCCTCGGCCACTACGAACGCCACCTCTTGGCCCTGGAACCGCACCTTGTCGGTGGCGAGCACGGCCTGCACGTCGTTGGACAGGGTCGGCATCCAGGCCAAGCCCTTCTCGGCCAACATCGCGCCGGTCACCACTAGTTTCACCTTGGGGTGGGCTTGCGCGGCGCTGATGTCGACGTTGACGACGCGCCCGTGCGCCATGGGTGAGCGCAGGATGGCCAGGTGGAGCATGCCGTTCAGCTGCAGATCGTCGACGAACCGACCCTTGCCGCGGATCAGTCGGGGGTCCTCCTTGCGCAGCATCCGTCCATGGCCGACCGGCTTGCGATCGTTGTCCTCGAAGCCAGTTACCTTGCGGTCCTCGACTGCGGTCATGACGCACCTCCCACGGCTGAGCTGGCGCGGCTGTCGTCCTGTTCGGGCAGGCTCGTACGGATCCCGGCCTGTTCGGCCGCGGCCCACTGGACGGAACGGACGATGGTCGCGTACCCGGTACAGCGGCAGATCTGACCGGAGATTGCTTCGCGAATCTCGTGGTCGGTGGGATCGGGATTCCGGTCGAGGAGCGCCCGCGTCGTCATCAACATGCCGGGCGTGCAGAAGCCGCACTGCAAGCCGTGACACTCCATGAACCCACGCTGCAGTGGGTCGAGTACCCCGTCTTGTTCCAGCCCCTCCACGGTTCGCACGTCGTGACCGCCCGCCATTGCGGCCAGCATCGTGCACGACTTCACCGGCTCATCATCAACCAGAACCACGCAGGTTCCACAGTTGCTGGTATCGCAGCCCCAGTGAGTGCCGGTCAATCCGAGATGATCGCGCAGGAAGTGGACCAGCAGCAACCTCGCCTCGATCTCCCGGGACACTTCAGCGCCGTTCACCGACATCGTTACCTGCATCAGTTCACGATCCTTCGTTGATCCGGTTGACCGAGCGACGCAGCGCGCGGCGAGTCAATTCCTTGGCCAGGTGACGCTTGTATTCCTCGCTGCCGCGCATATCTGTTACCGGGTTGCAGCTACGGGCGGCGATGATTCCCGCCTGCTCATACAGCTCCTCGGAAGGGCGTTGTCCGGTGAGCATCGCCGATATCTCCGGAAGGCCTGCCGTGTTGGGGCCGACCGCGGCCAGGCCAACGCGGGCATCAGCGATCACGTCGCCGTCCAGCCAGACCGCCGCACCCGACGAGACGACCGCCCAATCGCCCGCCCGTCGCTCGACTTTCTCGTAGGCGCTTGCGCCGTTCGGTCTCAGCGGGAAGCGCACCTCGGTGAGCATCTCCGCGTCTCCGACGGCGGTTTCGTACGGGCCGCGATGGAATTCCTCCATCGTTACGACTCGATCACCATCGCGGCCGCGGATGACGCAACTGGCGTTGAGGGTGGTACATACCGCGGACAGATCCTCTGAGGGGTCGGCCTGACACAGGGATCCGCCGAGAGTGCCACGATTTCGCACCACGGGATCGGCGATCACCTTCTCAGCATCGGCGAAGATCGGAAACGCCCGGCCGAGTTCCGCCGACTCCAACAGTTCCCGGTGCCGTGCCATCGCCCCTATGCGGATCTGGGTGGGTTCGACCGTGATGTAACCGAGCACGTCGCTGAGGTCATTGATGTCGATCAGATACTCGAAGTTGGCGAGCCGGAGCTTCATCATCGGAAGCAGGCTGTGACCACCGGCCACGAGGCGCGCCGTGTCGCCCAGCCTGTCCAACAGACCGATGGCCTGATCCACACTGGTGGCTCGTTCGTACTCAAACGGCGCAGGTACCTGCATACCGGACCCCTGTCCTATGTTTCGGCCACGTTGCCTTCTCATAGTGGGCGCCCGGTGATCGCCGATGTCAACGGCGACTTAAGTACTTCATTAATCGACTCGGACGGTTGCCGGTCACCCCTGCCCGGTCGGTGCCGCTCGGGTCGCATACACGGGTCAGGACAGATCCTCCACGCCGATTAACCCATCCCTTAAGTCGATGTTGACAACGCGGGTTCCGCTATCCATGCTGCGATGGTTCACGCGCGGACACCTGCAGATGGTGCTGCCGAACAGCCCGCGCGGCCGTCGTTCCGCGGCGTAACTGAGCGTGTCAGCGAAGAAGGTGCCGATGCCAACCGTCTACTGGCAGCACTGGTTCCTGGCGGCGGTCATGATCGTGACTGCGCTGTACCACCTCGCGCGTCCGGTCGTCGCCGAAGTGTGGTCGCGTCCCATCGAGCTGGACGCTGACCTGATGCATGCGGCGATGGGCTCGACGATGGCGCTCATGTTGCTCACGTCGCTGACGCCCCAGGCCAGCCACCTGTGGGGCAGCCTTTTCACCCTCGCTGCCCTATGGTTCGTGGGGCGCGCGGTATGGGCCTCACGAGCAAAGGGTTTGAGCACGATCGGCCCGACTGTCGGCGAGGCGCTCCTAAGTGCCGCGATGGTCGTCATGCTCACCGCCTCCCCGACCGCAACTGCCGGAGGCTCGATCTCTGGCGGCGGCATGGCTGGAATGGCCGGCATGGCAGAGTCGGGCGGCAGTCGTGAGTCGACAGTGTCCGCCATGGTGACGAGCCGCCCGGTCATCGTCATACTGCTGGCGGCGATTCTCTGCCTAACGTTGTGGACGGCGGCGGGTTCCCTTATTCGGGCGGGATATCCCGGTGGCGTGGCCGCCGACCGTACGTTTGCGCCGACCCTCACCGCCGGCTGCCAACTGGCGATGACTACTGCCACCTGTTACATGCTAGTGCTGGCGCTCTAGGCCGAAAGTCTGTCTCGATGGTCGCCAGCCGCCTACGCTGCTTGGGTGTCTGACGGGAACCGCAGGGCTCGGGTCGAGGACGTGCACGAACTGGCTTCCGCTATGCCGCACGTTACGGTCGATTACGGGCCCGGCAACAATCCGGTATACCAAGTCGGGGGGAAGTCGTTCATCTTCTTTCGCAATCCTCGACCGGACGCCGTCGACTCCGAAACCGGGGAACGGTACCGCGATGTGATCGTGTTCTGGGTAGCGTCCGAGGCCGATAAGCAAGCGCTGGTGCAGGACGACTCCTCGCCGTTCTTCACCACAGCGCACTTCAAGGGCCACCCGTCCGTGCTGTTGCGGGCCAGCCGGGTCGCAGAACTCACCCGGGAGGAACTGGCGGAGCTGATCCAGGATGCCTGGCTGTCGCGCGCATCAGCGCGCAGGGCAGCTGCCTGGCTCAGTTCCCATTCGCTGACGTGATCTGCCGGCCCTCAGGTTCAGCTGTCCAATCGGCGGACGAGGCTCCTCGGCGCACGTAGCCGGGAACTCTGAGTCGAGTTAGTGGTTCCTCGACCTTCGCCACCACCGCTTGGCGGCGACTTGGCGTTCGCTTGGTGCCCTCGGCAGTGTGTGGCCCCGCCGACGCCTGGCGGGTCGCGTTGTGCGCGTCCCGCCAGGCTTGGTGCGCTAGGCCGTTACAGGCCGGCGAGGAGCTGTTGCATGGTGGCGATTTCCTTGGTTTGACCGGTGATTATGGACTGAGCCAGCGCTTTGGCTTCGGTGTTCGACCCGCTGACGAGCTCGGTTTTGCCCATGGTGACTGCGCCCTCGTGGTGGGTGATCATCATCTCCAGGAACATCCGGTCCAGCTGAGCGCCCTTTGCTTTCTGGAAGGTCGCCATGTCGGCGTCGCTCATCATGCCGGACATCGAGCCCATGGAGCCGTTGCCTTGATGTCCGGCCGGCGCGATGCCCCAGGCCTTCATCCAGCCGTTCATCTGGTTGATCTCCGGTGATTGCGCGGCCATTATCTTCTTAGCGAGGGCTTTGACCTGGGCGTTGCTGCCGTCGATCACTTCCTTGTTGGCCATGTCGATCGCCTGGGAGTGATGGGGCGTCATCATCTGTACGAAGGTGACGTCCGCGGCGTTGTGCGCGGCTGCGCCGCTTATGCTGAGCTTCGGCGCGGCGCTTCCGGGGGTGCCGGAGCCCATGTCCATGCCGCTCATACTGGGCCTGGCAACGGCGGCCGAGCTCGAGCTGCTGGAGCCCGGGTGGGCGTTGTGGTTGCTGCTTCCGCACGCGGCGAGCAGCAGGACGGCGGCGGAGATGCCGGCGATGACTGTCCGCTTCATAAAGTTGTGCCTTTCAGGTCTGCGTTTCAGGACGTGACAGGACTCGGACCCGACAACGCGGGGGCCGCAATGTCCAGCGGTGATGTCAGGTCCGGCTGATGCAGAGCCTCGTGAGCGACACGTCCGGTGGCGCGCGACCGGCGGCTGGTTCGGTACTTGCCCCGGACGGCACCCTGCCGGGTGACAGCCCGGCAGCGAGCGGCAGTGCGGTCAGGGTCAGGGTCGGGCTCTTGAGTTCCACGGTGTCGCGGAAGGTGGCGACGCATTCGGTGTGGCTCATCGAGCACATCGCACAGTCAGTCGCGGCCGACGATGCGGGGTCGTCGATGACTGTCATCAAGGACTCGGCATGATCGTGCGCCATCGCCGCGTGCGTGCTGCCCAAGCTCGGCATGTCGTGATCAGACGACAGCCCGTGCATGGCCAGCAGCCCGGCGAGCGCCGCGAGCGCCAGAAATCGCCGAGCTGAACTCAGCAGCCGAGGCATACCGGACACCGTTGCATCATGACGGCCCTGTGCCGTCAGCGGGATACCGGGCAGGGTGCTCATGGCCGCCGGCCGGGTGCTCATGACCGCCGGCCATGTCGTCCGGGCCGCCGCCCATCATTGCCAGCATCGCTCGTCCGCCAGTGGTGAAGAATCGCCAGACGAGCACGGCCGCCAGCAGCAGAAAGATGATGTTGAGCCACGTCGTGTAGTTCCAGGTGATGCCGTTCTCGCCGACAGATGCGTGCCGCGGCCCTGAAGGGATGAGGTGCAGCGGTGTGAACACCAGCTCGATGACGTAGCCGGCGGCAACCATCGTGACGTAGAACGTGCCGGTGAGAAACAGGGCCATCCGCCGGCCGTAGTACTTCGCGTAGATCACGATGATCGGGATGATGATCAGATCGGCGAAGATGAACGAGACAACGCCGCCGAAGCTGATGCCTCCGTTCCAAAGCACTGCGGCCAGCGGGACGTTGCCGATCGAACAGACGAACGCGGCGACCGCAACGAGCGGCCCGATGATCGGCCCCCAGATCTTCGCGGCAAGCGGGTGCCCGGTGAAGAACAGGTTCTGCCAGAACGTATCGGGGATCCACGCCGCGGCGGCACCGGCGATGAGTAGTCCGATGACGATGTCGCGCAACACCGCTGCCCACTCCATGACGAAGTTGTGGGACACGGCGGTGACTCCGGCCGGGCTGAGCAGCCGGCGCCAGAAGGCGCCGTCGCCGCCGACGGACATGTCCATCGCGGCGTGGCCTTCCATCGATCCGGCAACCGCCTTGTCCGCCTGTTGACGCGCCTCGTCGACCAGCTTCCTGGACAGGAACCGTCGGAAGATGAGCGCCAGCAGCACAATCATGAACGGGCCGCCGACGAATTCCGCGGCGGTGAACTGCCAGCCCAGCAGCAGCGCCAGAATCAGGCCGAGTTCAATCACCAAATTCGTCGACGCGAATTGGAACGCCATGGCCGCGGTGAAGTCGGCACCCTTGCGGAACAGGGACCGGGCGAGCGCGACCGCCGCGTAGGAGCAGGAGGATGAGGCAGCACCCAGCGCGGTGGCGGTCGCGAGGCTCTTGGGCGAGTCGTCGGGCATCAGCCGGGCGATGGTGGATTTCTTCACCAGTGCCTCGATGATCGCCGACAGCGTGAAGCCGAGGATGAGCGACCACGTGACCTGCCACGTCATAGAACCGGCGATGCCGAGGGCGTGTAGTAGGCCGTGCCAGATGGTGCCCACGCGCCTCTCCTCTCAGGTCGTCTCAGGCTCAAATTCGAGGCTAGTGGTGGTAGGAGTGGACGACGGCGTGGCCCTTGCCGCGGGCAATGAGGGCCCGTGGATGGTCGCCGACACAGCCAGCCTGGTCAGTTCCCGGCCGGTGTCCTGGTCGTGCATCATGACGAGCCCTCCTTCGGGTGAGATGCGCTGGCGGACGGCGCAGGAGCGAAGCGGCGTAGCCGCAGCGAGTTCGTGACGACGAACACCGAGGAGAACGCCATCGCAGCACCGGCAATCAAGGGCGACAACAGACCGAACGCGGCGACCGGGATGAGGACGACGTTGTAGGAGAACGCCCAGAACAGGTTGCCCTTGATGGTGGCGAGCGTGCGCCGGGACAACCGGATCGCGTCCGCGGCAGCACTGAGGTCGCCGCGGACCAGGGTGATGTCGGACGCTTCGATGGCGACGTCGGTGCCGGTCCCCATCGACAGGCCCAGGTCCGCGGCAGCCAGCGCTGCGGCGTCGTTCACGCCGTCACCGACCATCGCCACGACCCGTCCCTGGCCTTGGAGGTCGGTGACCGCAGTGACCTTGTCCTCGGGCAGTACTTCGGCGATGACGTCCGCCGCCGAGATGCCGACGGCTGCTGCGATGGCGGTCGCGGCGGCCCAGTTGTCCCCGGTCAGGAGAATCGGGCGCAACCCGAGCCGGCGCAGCTGTGCGACGGCGGCGGCGCTGGTGTCCTTGACGGTGTCACCGGCGACGAGCAGGCCGCGGATACAGCCGTCCCAGCCGACCAGGACGGCGGTCTGCCCAGCGGCCTCCGCGTCCGCCTTCGCCGCTGCCAATTGCTTATCCAGGGGCATGCCCCAGTCGGCGAGCAATTTGTCCCGGCCGACGACGACGGCATGCGTGACGTGGCCGATCGTGACCGTGCCGGTGACGCCGAGCCCGGCGGAGTTGCTGAACGATTCGACTGTCGGCAGCTGCCCCAACCGCTGCCTAGCGGCGGCTGCGATGGCCTTGGCGATCGGGTGCTCGCTGGCCGCTTCCAGCGCGCCGGCGATGAGCAGCAACTCTTCCGCACTGATACCGGCAGCGGTGTGGACGCTGTGCAGGCTCATCCGGCCGGTGGTGACGGTGCCGGTCTTGTCGAGCACGACGGTGTCTACCCGCCGGGTGGACTCCAGTATCTCGGGGCCCTTGATGAGCAGCCCAAGTTGGGCGCCCCGACCGGTGCCGACCAGTAGCGCGGTCGGTGTCGCGAGGCCGAGCGCGCACGGGCAGGCGATGATCAGGACGGCGACAGCGGCGGTGAACGCGCGGACTGCATCCTGCCCGCTCACCAGCGTCACCATCAGGGTGCCGATTGCGAAGACAAGCACGACGGGTACGAACACCGTCGAGATCCGATCGGCGAGCCGCTGAACCGGAGCCTTGCCCGATTGGGCGTTTACGACGAGTCGCGCGATCTGTGCGAGCTGGGTGTCGGCGCCGACGCGGGTGGCGCGGATGACGAGCCGACCGCCGGCGTTGACGGTCGCGCCAGTGACCGCGTCACCCGGTGCCACCTCGACCGGGATCGATTCACCGGTCAGCAGGGATAGGTCCAGGGCGGAGGAGCCGTCGACGACGACGCCGTCAGTGGCGATCTTCTCGCCGGGCCGCACCACGAACTCATCCCCGGGTAGGAGCTGGTCGGCCGGGACGCGGGTCTCGACGCCGCTGCGTATGACGGCGACATCTTTGGCTCCGAGTTCGAGCAGGGCTTTGAGTGCGGCTCCGGAGCGGCGCTTGGCGCGGGCTTCGAGGTAACGACCGGCGAGAATGAACACGGTGACGGCTGAAGCCACCTCGAGGTAGATCTGGGATGCGCCGTTGCCGGAGGTCGCGACAAGGTCGAAATGCATCCGCATGCTGGGCATGCCCGCGTCACCGAAGAACAGCGCGTACAGCGACCAGCCGAACGCGGCCAGGGTACCCATCGACACAAGCGTGTCCATGGTCGCGGCGCCGTGCCGCAAGTTTGCCCAGGCGGCGCGGTGGAACGGCCAGCCGCCCCACACCACGACCGGGCTGGCCAGCGTGAGCGACAGCCATTGCCAGTTGTCGAACTGGGCAACCGGAATCATGGCCAACAGCAGCACTGGCAGAGTGAGCGCTGCGGAGATACCGAGCCGCTGCCGTAGTGCAGACAGCTCGCGGTCGGCTTCGTCGCCGGGGTCGCCGGTCGCGTTCGAGGTAGCGGGTGGCTGCGGCAGCCGCGCGGTGTAGCCGGTCGCCTCGACCGTCGCGACCAGGTCCGCGAGTGCGACCGCGGCCGGGTCGTAGCGCACCGTCGCTTTCTCCGTCGCATAGTTGACGGTCGCTGTCACGCCTTCGAGCTTGTTGAGTTTCTTCTCGATGCGGGCCGCGCACGAGCTACACGTCATGCCGCCGACACTCAACTCGACCGACGCAGGCGTCGGTGCTCCGGTGATGCCTGCGCTGTTGATGTGGCTGCTCATGTCGTGCCTTTCCTGCGGATCTCAGGTGAATGCCGCCCAGGCGCCGCACTGTTCAGCACCCGACGGGTGTGTACAGAGCGTCAGACGTCGACCAAGCTGTAGCCGGCCTCGTCCACCGCGGCCCGGATCTGCTCGTCGCTGTAACCCTCGCCGATCACGGTGACCGTGCCGGCCGCCAGGTCCACCGCGGCCGACTCGACCCCGTCGATACCGCTCACCTCGCTGCTGACCGCATTCACGCAGTGTTGGCAGGTCATGCCGGTCACGGTATAGGTCCTCTCCGCCATGTTCCCCTTTCTCCTTTCCCTAGTTCGACTTTTCTAGCTTCCGCGCCCCGCTCGCAGGCGGGTTTTCGAGATTCGCCGCCAAGCTTCGGCGCGTACCCCATAGGGGTATGTCTACTCCCCGTTACCGCCTGGCGTCAAGTACCCCAAGGGGGTATCGTTGGGTGTAGAGGAGGCGACATGCACGGTTACACCGGCAACAGGGATGACTACCTCAAGCGACTGCGGCGAATCGAGGGTCAGGTCCGCGGCATCGCGAAGATGGTCGAGGACGACAAATACTGCATCGACATACTGACGCAGGTGAGTGCTGCGACGAAGGCACTGCAGTCGGTCGCCTTGGGATTGCTGGAGGACCACATGGGCAGCTGCGTCGTCGACGCGGCGCGGGCCGGTGGGCCGGAGGCTGACGCGAAGGTGAAGGAGGCGGCCGAGGCCATCGCGCGCCTGGTCCGCTCCTGAAGCGCTTCGGCCTTCGCGCGGACAGCGACTCACGCGGGGCGCGGAGTTCGCAGATGGCTCGTCGCTCAGATCTATACAGACAATGGCGCTGTGAACTGGCGCTGTGAACTGGCGCTGTGAACTGGTGCTGTGAGCTGGCGCTGTGAGCTGGCGCGGCCGGACAAGCTGTGACCCCAATGGGTTTCACGTTTCCTGCGTACGTCACGTTCGGTGCGACGCGTGCTCTACCCAAACAGGAACGCCCAACGTCTTGTCTTGATCGAATCGGGTAGCTACGGCCACCGGTACGGAAGGAGCGAGCGCATGCCAGCGGCGAGAAGCAGGGGAGGCCTGCCGGGTGCCTGACCTGCCAATAAGGACTGCTCTATGTGGTGTGGTCGCAGTCGTCGGAGTGCTCGGGGTAAGCGCGAGTTGCACGCCCGCGAAGCGGGAGTTGACAGCTGCGCCTCCAGCTCATCTCAAGCTGGCCGACGTGTCCAGCCTGGCCATCGACGCCCCCGGTGGACGTATTCAGTTGCACGACGGTCACGCCGAACTCGGGGACGGGGGTGCTAGCAAGGATCGTTACTCATTGTCTGGCGTATTCGCCGAAGGCGACATCAATGGGGACGGCCGAGCGGATGCCGCAATAGTGCTGGTCGACAACAGCGCCGGAAGCGGTGTGTTCTTCTCGCTGGTACCAGTCGTGAACAGCGCAAACGGGCTCCAGGCCCAGAAACCCTTCGACCTCGGGGACCGAATCGTCGTGCAGCGGATGGGGATCGAACGCGGCACGATCCACCTGACCACGCTCGACCGCTCGAGTAACGCTGCATATTTTGAGGTGGACCGGCAGCACGTGATGTCGCTGGCTTATCAAGGTGGCAGAATCTCCGAGACCGCCGACCGAATCACGCCCTTGGCTGGGGTGCCGCTGCCGCCGTCCGACGCCGCCGTACAGCGTGTCAAGTTCGACCAGGGCGCGTCATCTGCGACGGTCTCCGGCAACATTAGCTACGGGCAGAGACAGGGATACGAAGTCGACGCGGCCGCCGGACAGCTGGTGCACGCAGAATTGTTAGGTCCACTCGGACTTTTTCTTACAGTCCAAGACCACGCTGGACGCCCGCTCACTCAACCCACCGATCGCACAACCGCTCTGGACGTGCCACTGCGCACATCGGGATCGCTGCGACTAGTGGTGGTAAGCCTCAATGGTGACCACACGGCATACTCGCTGCACATCTCTATCGATTCGAAATCTGGGTCACCGAGTTCCACCCCCACGGGATCCGTCGCGCCACCGACCAGCCCGACACCAGCCGCAGGGAGCAAGGTCCTCTACCTCACCTTCGACGACGGGCCGAGCACGCCGTATACGCAACAGGTCCTGAAGGTTCTGGCTAAGTTCCACGCGCACGCCACGTTCTTCGATCTCGGACAGCAGGCGCAACGTTATCCCGATTTGCTGGCTGCCGAGCTGGCTGGCGGGAACACCATCGGCAACCACACCTGGGATCACCGATCTCTGGCCGGCATGTCCCGGGCGCAATTCAACGACGAGGTGATGCGCACCAAGACTGTCTTGGGAGCCAAGGCCAGCAGCTGTTTGCGTCCCCCGTACGGCGCCCACGACGGCTTCACCGCCGACTACGCCGCGGCCCTTGGATACCGTCTGCAGTACTGGGACATCGACACCCGGGACTGGGCCAGACCGGGGGTCAACTCGATCGTGACGACGGTCCTCACCGGGGCACGCAACGGAAGCGTCGTGCTCATGCACGACGGTGGCGGAGACCGGACTCAATCAGTAGCCGCCCTGGAGACGATCCTTAGCACGTTGTCTTCACGGGGCTGGCAATTTCCCGCGCTCTGCTGATGCACGGACGGACTCGGAACCAGGGCTCGCGCGTTCGGTACCCGCTGGCACAGGTCACCCGGAATCCGCCGACGCTGTCGACTGTTGCGTAGGTCTGCGTGGCGCCACGCGGCAGTGTCGTGAAGGCTGCGCCGAGCCGCGGCTCGGACCGCGCCAGGTCCGTTCCCTAAGATGGCCATGCGCCAGCAGTCGCTGGCGCGAAAGAGCAGAGCCCGAACGAACTGCGCGCCCCGCCAGGCAGCGGAGTAAGGATGAGTTCATGCCCCTGCATCTTGCGACGACTCCTGAAGCGAATGACCTTCTGGAATCCGATCCGCTGGCACTGCTTGTCGGAATGTTGCTCGATCAACAGATCCCGATGGAAAAGGCTTTCACCTCACCGGTCGTGTTGGCCGAACGCATGGGCACAACTCGGCTGGACGCCCATCGCATGGCCGATTACGACCCTGGTGAGTTTGAGACCCTGTTTCGGCAGGTCCCCGCGCTCCACCGCTTCCCGGCTGCTATGGCCAAGCGCGTACAGACGATGTGCCGCGACCTGGTCGAGAAGTACGATGGCGACGCCGCGGTTGTGTGGAACACGGCCACGACGGGCCACGAAATCGTGTCGCGCATCGCCGGGCTGCCGGGTTTCGGCGAGCAGAAGGCCAAGATCTTCACGGCGCTGCTGGGCAAGCAGTTCGCAGTCCACCCAACCGGGTGGCGCGAGGCCGCCGGCGTGTACGGCGAGATCGGCTCGCACCGTTCGGTCGCCGACGTGATCGACGCCGACTCCCTCGTCAAGGTCCGCACCTTCAAGAAGGAACAGAAGGCCGCGGCGAAGACGCCCAGTTGACCCCGTTGAGGCGCTCCACAGCGACATGCTCGCGCGGGCTCGTGAAGGTGCCGGCCCGTCAGCCGCCTCTCGGCGAGTGGCCGCTCGTGGCGGCGGAGATTGAGGCCCGGGGGTCTGTCCGGGCCGGCACCTCTGATAACCAGGCAAAGGTGGTGCGCATTCCCCGCCCATCAACGGTTGCGGACCTCAGGCGCAGCAGACGCCCCCGGCGGCGGGTTCAGCCTCGCTGCTGTCGGCTCGCTCGGTGCCACAACACCCGCCGGCCGGTGAGGCAGTCTCGGTGACGATTGCCTCGTCAGCGTCACGGAGTTCAGCGGTCGTCCTGCCCTCGAGTTCGGCGCCTGCGTCGGCGAGCACAACGTAGTTCTCCCATTTCTCCCCGCCCGGGCCGGTTACCCAATGCTTGGACTGGCGGGCGTAGCAGCACACCACATCGCCCTCATGGTCGAGGGGCAGGCCAGCGGCTTCGAGCCGGTCAGCGGCCGCGGAGACGCCGTCCATGTCGGCGTGTTCGATGCCGAGGTGGTTGAGGCTGCCGCCCTTGCCGGGGTTCTCGAGCAGCACGAGTTTCAGCGGCGGTTCGGCGATCGCGAAGTTGGCGTAGCCGGGGCGGCGTTTGGCAGGTCCGACGCCGAAAAGCTGGGTGTAGAACTTCACGCCCTCCTCGATGTCATCGACGTTGAGGGCGAGCTGGACACGGGACATGACGGTGCTCCTCACTGGTCGGGCCTAGCAGCTCTCTTCCGCAAACATAGATATGCATCTATGTGTACCTCGGGCCACAGTGCTCGATCACACCGGAGTTGTCAAGATAGATGCTGATCTATTTGTTGGTTGTCGCCCGCGCCTGTTCCGATTCACTGACAGGACTTCCTGCTCACTTCCGCATAGACGCTGGCCTATGCGGTGGCACTATGGAGGTATGCCGACGCAGCTTGCCGTCCTCTCGCCCGCTCCGGTCACCGCCTGCTGCGCGCCGTTGGCCAAAGCGCCGCTGTCTGTGGATCAGGCCACGGAGCTGTCCAGGCGCCTCAAGGCACTCGCTGATCCGACTCGCCTGAGACTGCTGTCGCTGCTGATGGCCGCTGAGAATGGCGAGGCATGCACCTGTGATCTTGCTGGTCCGCTCGGGGTGAGCCAGCCGACGGTGACCCATCATTTCAACACCCTTGCCGCGGCCGGGCTCGTCGCGGGAGAGCGCCGAGGCGTCTGGACTTGGTATCGGGTCGTCCCGGAGGCGCTATCGGCGGTCGCGTCGGTCATCACGCCTGCGGCTCACTAGGTCCAGCACTACTCCCCGGTAAGCCCGTCCACCGACTTCCGGAGGAGGTCGGCATGGCCGTTATGCCGCGCGTGCTCCTCGATCAGGTGGACCAGAATCCATCGCAGGCTGGGCGCCTGGCCGTCGGGCCAGGTGCGCCGGGCCGGTCGGGCCAGGTGCGCCGGGCCAGCCGTTCCAGGCCGCCGTCTGCCTGCGCCTCCACGACCAGGGTGCGGGAGCGAACCACGGCGTCCTGCCAGAGCGCGTGGAGTGGTCGCGCGCAGCGCGCAGTCCAGGGCGCTCAACCCGCGCGGTGGAGTCGACTACAGCCGTACCGATCCGACGCAGCTACGGGTACCAAGGGTGCTTCGGGTTCGGATCACGTCTACCCCGGTCCGATCGGCAGTGAGGAGACGTACCGTGAACGAGCCGCTGGGTGCGACGGTCCGCCTGTTGCCGGCGAAGAGACGGACGTTGTTGTCGCTGATGGCAACCCGCCAGAGCTGACCGGCGCGGTTGGTGTCGACCTCGTACTCGGTCTCGATGCGGCCGTTGTCGTGCTTGGCCTTCAAGGTCCAGACGACTCCGCCTGTGCACGCGCCGCTGGCCCGAACCCAGTTGCCCCCTTTGGCTTCCGCCGGAGCCGCAGCCAAGGCCGGTGCTGCGATGGCGGCGGCAAGGGCGAGGGTGACCGCTGACCTACGCATGGTGTTGTGTGACATCGTCGTTCTCCTTAGCTCCGTTGTGGATATGGAGATCATTCGACGATCCGGGTTCTAGCCGCTATCAGACATGGGTGCTAGTACCAGTGGGCTCCGGCTAGACGCCGGGCCCGAGCCGGGAGTTGGTCTGCCCGCCTTGTGGGGCAATCGCCAGCGAGCGGTCAGTCGCCGGCGCGGGGAGGGACGGCCATCTCACCGAGTTCGGACCAGCCGTCCTGGTCGAGCACGGCGTTGATGATGCGGGGCGTCGATACGAGGTGTTTGGGCAGCTCCCGCTGGGCCGCGGCGAAATGATCCGATCGAACGTGTGCGGCACCGGCATCGGCGTCGCGGAAGGCCTCGACAAGGACGTACTGCGAACGGTCATCCACGCTGCGCGACCAGTCGAACCAGAGACAGCCCGGTTCGGAACGGGTTGCGTCGGTGAATGCGCGGCTGATCTCGGGCCAGCGGTCCGCATCCTCGGCGCGCACCTGGAATACGGCAGTAATGAAGATCATCGTTATCCTCCAACGCATATTAGGCATTGCCTCAGCTACGGCGCGGACGCAAGGTCAGCAGCGTACCGAAGCTACTACTACCGTCTCATTGTTCGTTCCCCGTTGGCCATTGTCTGGATGGCCGAGGTTTCTCGCTGACGCACATGCCAGACCGTTGAAAAGTCATATCATCGCGCGTATCTGTGCCGCCACGGTGCGACGTCGCCGATCACGGACGGCTCACGATTTTCAGGCGAAGCGCCGTGCCACGGCTTCCGCGCGGGCGACCAGATCGAGGTCATGAGCGACACCCGGGACGTAGAAGATCATGTAGTCCGCCCCGGCTTGCAAGGCCGCGTCCACCTTGTCCGCAATC
>JAVEEN010000259.1 GCA_030840445.1 Pseudonocardiales bacterium | reverse complement strand
TGTCCCGGTGCAGTACCTCACCGGCAGCGCGCCCTTTCGGTACCTGGACCTCGCGGTCGGCCCCGGCGTCTTCATTCCCCGCCCGGAAACCGAACTCCTTCTCGACCTGGCGGCACCGCGGCTGGCCACCGCATCCGTTATGGTCGATCTCTGTGCCGGCTCAGGCGCGATCGCCCTTGCGGTAGCGAATGAATACCCATTGGTGCGGGTGCTAGCGGTCGAACGGTCCGCAGCCGCGCTCAGCTGGCTGCGGCGTAACGCGGGGCGCCAGGCGCTGGCGGGCGACCCCCAGATCGAGATCGTGGCCGCTGATGTTGCCGACCCAGGATTGCTCGTCGAACTGGTCGGCCGGGTCGACGTCGTGCTCAGCAATCCGCCCTACGTGCCTGCGTCGCTGCGTGCCGGCCTCGATCGGGAGATCGCTCACGATCCGGATGAGGCGGTCTTTTCCGGCGCCGATGGCCTGGAATTGATGCCGACCGTGCTGGCTTGTGCCCACCGACTCCTCCGGCCGTCGGGCCTCGTGGCGTTCGAACACGACGAGAGCCAGGGTGACACCGCGCCGGCCCTGCTGCGATCCGAGTGCCGATGGGCCGACGTCGAGGATCATGCGGATCTGGCCGGCCGGCCGCGTTTCGTGACAGCCACGCGGCAGTGACCCCACGGCAGTGGCGACCCCACAGCAACCGCGCAGCGGACTCGGGCAAGATGGTCGCGTGAGTGACATGCTGGATTGCACCGACCCGACCAACCGAGCGAATGCGATCGCGGCGGCCACCCGGGCCGTTGAAGGCGGTTCGGTCATCGTGTTCCCGACTGACACGCTGTACGGCATCGGGGTCGACGCCTTCAACTCAGCCGCGGTCAGCGGGCTGCTGGCGGCCAAAGGGCGCGGGCGTGACATGCCGGTGCCGGTTCTGGTCGGCTCCTGGAGCACGGTGGACGGCCTGCTGAGTTATGTATCCTCCGACACCCGCAACCTGATCGAAGCCTTCTGGCCCGGGGGATTGACGCTGATTGTGGAGCATGCACCCTCGCTCGCCTGGGACCTCGGCGACGCCCGCGGCACGGTGGGTATCCGGATGCCGCTCCATCCAGTCGCACTGGAGTTGTTGGCGATCACCGGTCCGATGGCGGTTTCCAGCGCCAACCGGACCACGATGCCGGCCCCGACGAATGTGCAGCAGGCCTACGACCAGCTGGGGGAGTCGGTCTCGGTATACCTCGACGGTGGCGAGGTGCCGATCGGGCGACCATCCACCATTGTCGACCTGACCTCTGAGGTTCCTTCTCTGGTCCGGGAGGGCGCTGTCAGTCTCGAGGCGTTGCGCGCGGTGGTGCCGACGATTTCCGGGCCGGCAGGCTGAGCGGGGTTTGGCATCTGACCACTCGATGACCTGTCGAGCCTTCACTACCTACCCAGGCGCTGAGGCTAACCTCTGCTGAGCGGCGGGATCGTAAAGCGGACGCCGGAGCGATCCTGTGGCCATTGAACAGAGAGGCAGCCGGACCCGACGTGCACCCGTCACTCGAATACGCCCTGGTCGGCTGCATCGCCGCCATAGGCAGCTATCTGTTCACCCCGGTGGCGCGTCAGCTGGCCACCAAGTGGGGTGCGGTGGCCAAGCCGCGGGATCGCGACGTGCATGCCGTCGATACGCCCCGGCTCGGCGGTATCGCGCTACTGGTCGGTTTCGCGGTGGCCATGGTCGTCGCGCATGCCCTGCCGACGTTGCGGAGCACGTTCGCAGACGGGACGGAGATCGGCGGCGTGCTCTGGGGGGGCCTGATCATCTGCGGGCTCGGGGTGATCGATGATCGGTACGAACTCGACTCACTGACCAAATTCGCCGGCCAGGTGCTCGCTGCGGCCGTGATGTCGATCGTGGGTGGCATCCAGTTGCTGACCCTGTACGTCCCGTGGGGCCACACCGGCATCGTGCTGGATCGCGACGCCAGTGTCGAGCTGACCATCCTGCTCACCGTGCTGACCATCAACGCGATCAACTTCATCGACGGACTCGACGGTCTGGCCGCCGGCGTGACGGCGATCCAGGGCATTGCATTCTTCGCCTACAGCTATCACCTCGCCGCAGCCGGGAATTTCGGCATCGCCGCCGCCCCCACCCTGATCTGCGCCGGGCTGGTCGGAGCGTGCCTCGGCTTCTTGCCGCACAACTTTGCACCAGCCCGGATCTTCATGGGAGATTCGGGCTCGATGTTGGTGGGCCTGATGTTGTCGGCCGCGGCGACCACCGCCGTGTCCAAACTCGACCCGCAGTCCCTCGGTCGTACCGGGGTGCTCCCGCTGTACCTGCCCCTCATCCTCCCCCTGGCCGTCCTGGCACTCCCATTCGGTGACCTGTTGCTCGCCGTCATCCGGCGGCTCAGGCGTGGCCAGTCACCGTTCGCGCCGGACAAGGAGCACTTGCACCACCGACTGATGGAACTCGGTCACACCCATCGGCGGGCTGTCCTGGTGCTCTACTTCTGGTCGGCTGTGTTGGCTTTCGGGGCCGTCGCGATGGCGGTGACGCGGGGCCCCTGGTTGGTGATCAGTGTCGTCGGAGCGCTGCTGCTCGCTGGCACCCTGATCACCGCCATCCCGCGCCTGCGATCTGCCCGCCTGCCATGAGTTCTGACCGCGCAGGCCGGCCCGGGCTTCGGTGGATCCTGCTCGGTGTCGCGGCGGCAGCGGGCGGCGTCGGGTTCGCCGTGGCGTCCGCACCCGGCGCCCGCGCCGGGCTGAGCTTCGTCGGGGGACTGGCGCTGGTTGCCGGCGCGTTCGAATTCGGCGCGTTCAATATTCGACTCACCGGCCGCTTTCTACCCCACCTGACACTGGTGGTGGCGATGCTCAGCTATGCGACCACGGCTATTGTGTTGGCCCTCGTACTGGCCGCCTCGAGCCCGCGAGTGGTGGACGGGCCGGCAATCGCGAGCGGACTTTTCGTGGGCCTGATCATCTGGATCGCAACCGAGATCGCTCGAACCAGGGTGCGGTCCTAGCGTCCAGTGGGGCCTGTTAGCATTTCGAACAGATGAACCGTCCGTCAGATCCCGGTGCTCCGGCACCGGGCGGTGATCCGTGGGCGGCGTTCGGTTACCTGGTAGCCGGCGTCGGTTTTTATGGTTTCGCCGGCTGGGGACTGAGCATCTGGCTTCACCACGACTACTGGATTCCGATCGGCATTCTGGTCGGAGCGGGGTTCGGGCTGTATCTGGTCTTCGCCCGCTACCTGCTGCGCGGATCCGACGAGCACGACGACCCCAGCCCGGGTTCGAGCACCACGACAGACGACGACGATGCAGCCCGAAGACAACGGCCAGATAGTGATGACCGAGGAGAGACTGCGTGAGCCATTCCGCAAGCGGGGTCCTTGCCACAGAAGGATTCCACGCACCCGGACCGATCGACTTCTTCCTGCCTGATTTCACAGGTAAGTCATGGAATCAAGACGGCTACCAGGTCCTGCTGACGAAAAGCTCCGTGCTGCTGGTACTCGGCGCAGTGGTCGCGTACCTGTTCCTGGCCATGACCTCCCGCCGGGGCAAGGTCGTGCCCACGAAGGGCCAGTACCTGGGTGAGCAGGCCTACAGCTTCGTCCGCAACGGAGTCGCTCAGGACATCATCGGCGCGAAGGACTTCAAGCGCTACGTCCCACTGCTGGTATCGCTGTTCTTCTTCATCGTGGTCAACAACCTGTTCAGCATCGTTCCGCTCCTGCAGTTCGCGCCGTTCTCCCGCGTCAGCTTCGCCTACGGGCTGGCCGCCCTCGTCTGGATCGTCTACAACACCGTAGGGATCATGGACAAGGGATTGCTCGGCTACCTCAAGCACTCCACGATTCCGGCCGGCGTGCCCGGCTGGATCCTGCCGCTGCTGATCCCGCTCGAGTTCCTGTCCAACATCATGATCCGGCCGATCACCATGTCCCTGCGTCTGTTCGCGAACATGTTCGCCGGTCACTTGTTGCTGATCCTGTTCTCCACCGGTGGGGCTTATCTGCTGCTGCACGCCACCGGATCGGTGGTCCTCAAGCCGGCCGGCGTGCTCGCCTTCGCCCTGGGCGTGGCCATCGGATTCCTCGAAGTCGTCGTCGCACTGCTGCAGGCCTACGTCTTCACGCTGCTGACCGCGCAGTACATCTCCGGCGCGCTGGCGTCCGAGCACTGATCCCTTCGACCGCTACGACCAGTTTGACCGCGCACCGTGCGCACCTCGATTAAGGTCACGATCGGCCAGACCGGCCGAGAAACGAAAGGAAACCCACATGAGCGGCTCGCTCAACATGGTTGGCTACGGCCTCGCGGCAATCGGCCCGGGTGTTGGTATCGGCCTGATCTTCGCCGCATACATCAACGGCACGGCTCGCCAGCCCGAGATGCAGAGCCGGCTGCAGCCGATCGCGATTCTGGGCTTCGCGCTTGCCGAGGCACTTGCCATCATCGGTATCGCGCTGGCCTTCGTCATCAAGTAATCCGGCCAGAGCAGCACCTAGCAGTAGGGGTCTGAACATGACACCGATCTTTTTGGCGGCGGCTACGACGACGCCGGCGGAGCCTAACCCGCTCGTTCCGCACGTCTCGGAGATTGTCCTCGTCCTGATCATCTTCGGATTGCTGTTCCTGCTCGTCCGCAAGTACGTCGTCCCCGCGTTCGAGAAGTCGTTCGCGGAGCGTCGCGATGCCATCGAGGGTGGCATCGAGCGGGCCGAACAGGCACAGACCGAGGCGGCGCGCCTGCTGGAGCAGTACAACGCCCAGTTGGCCGAGGCCCGGGCCGAGGCGGCGCAGATCCGCGAGGGTGCCCGCGCCGAGGCGCAGCGTATCGTCGAGGACCTGCGCAGCCAGGCCCAGGAGGAGTCGGCGCGGATCGTTGCGCGCGGCGCCGAGCAGCTCGCGGCCCAGCGCAGCCAGGTGGTGCGTGAACTCCGCGGTGAGATCGGCACCCTCGCGGTGGAGCTGTCGGAGAAGATCGTCGGTCAGACCTTGTCCGACGATGCGTCGGTCCGCAGCACGGTGGACGCCTTCCTCGCCGACATCGAGCAGCAGCAGTCCAGTGGCACGGCGCGCGCCGGTGGCCCGGGCGGCACGGCATGATCCACGCCGCCTCGCGCCAGGCGCTCGCAGCGGCGCGCGAGCGCCTGAACGGTGTGCTGGAAACGCTGGACTCCCGCGACGGCGAGGCCGAGAAGACCCTGGCATCCGAGCTCTACGCGACCGCGGACCTGTTGGCCGGGCAGCCGCGGCTGCGCCGGACCCTGGCCGATCCGTCCACGGATGCCGGCACCCGGGGCGGCTTGGCCCGCACGCTGCTCGGCAGCCGGCTGTCGGCGGCCTCGGTCAGCATGGTGGTCGCTGCAGTCGAACAGCGTTGGTCATCGCCCTGGGATCTCACCGACAGCCTCGAGATTCTCGCAGACGACGCCCTGCTGGCATCCGCCCTGAAACGCGGTGAACTCGACAGCGTGGAAGACGAGCTGTTCCGATTCGAGCGGATCCTCGCGGCCAGCGGCGAGTTGAGTTCGGCGCTGGACGAGGCCATCGTGCCGGCTGAGCGGCGCGTGCAACTGCTGCACTCGGTACTGGACGGCAAGGCCAGCGCGATCACCGTCGAACTGGTCGCCCACGCGGTGGCCAGCGGACGCAAGCGCAGCGTGCAGCTGGCGATCGACGACCTGCTCGAAGCGAGCGCCATGCGCCGTGACCGGTCGGTGGCGCGGGTTCTGTCGGCGACCGAATTGACCGCCGAGCAGACCCGGCGCCTGGCATCGGCGTTGTCGGGGATGTACGGGCGCCCGATCGACGTCCGCACCGCGGTCGATCCGGCGGTCCGCGGCGGCCTGGTCGTGCGGGTCGGTGACGAGGTCATCGACGGTACCGTCGCAAGCAGACTTGCGGCAGCAAGGTCGGCCCTGGCGGGCTGACGGACGAGGCAGATCGCCGCCGGCCCGCCGCCCATCAGCGGACGCCGGAGGCGCACCAGCTACACAGACAGATTCACGGCAATATCTAGCGATCGAGATTGAGGAACCAAGATGGCTGAGTTGACGATCTCCGCCGACGAGATCCGGAGTGCGCTCGAGGGTTACGTGTCCTCGTACTCGCCGGAGGCCTCCCGCGAAGAGGTCGGCGTCGTTTCCGACACCGGTGACGGCATCGCCCACGTCGAGGGACTGCCCAGCGCTATGACCAACGAGCTCCTGGAGTTCGAGGGCGGCACTCTGGGCCTGGCACTGAACCTCGATGTCCGCGACATCGGTGTGGTCATCCTGGGCGACGCCTCCCACATCGAGGAGGGCCAGCCGGTCAAGCGCACCGGTGAGATCCTCTCGGTGCCCGTTGGCGACAACTTCCTCGGACGCGTGATCAATCCGCTCGGTGTGCCCATCGACGGACTGGGCGAGATCGTTGCCGACGGACGCCGTGCCCTCGAGCTGCAGGCGCCGACCGTCGTTCAGCGCAAGGAGGTCCGCGAGCCGCTGCTCACCGGCATCAAGGCCATCGATGCCATGACCGCGATCGGCCGTGGGCAGCGACAACTGATCATCGGTGACCGCCAGACCGGCAAGACGACGGTAGCGCTCGACGCGATCATCAACCAGCGGGAGAACTGGAAGTCCGGCGACCCGAAGAAGCAGGTTCGCTGTATATATGTGGCCATCGGGCAGAAGGGTTCTACCATCGCCGGGGCCAGGAACACCCTGGAAGAGGCGGGCGCGCTGGAGTACACCACCATCGTCGCTGCCCCCGCCTCGGACTCTGCCGGATTCAAATACCTCGCGCCGTACACCGGTTCGGCCACCGGCCAGCACTGGATGTATGACGGCAAGCACGTCCTCATCGTGTTCGACGACCTGTCCAAGCAGGCTGAGGCCTATCGGGCGGTCTCGTTGTTGCTGCGTCGGCCACCGGGCCGCGAGGCTTACCCGGGCGACGTCTTCTACTTGCACTCCCGGCTCCTCGAGCGCTGCGCGAAGCTGTCCGACGAGCTCGGAGGCGGTTCCATGACCGGGTTGCCGATCATCGAGACCAAGGGCAACGACGTGTCGGCCTATATCCCGACCAACGTCATCTCGATCACCGACGGCCAGTGCTTCCTGGAGACCGACCTCTTCAACGCTGGTGTCCGCCCGGCTATCAACGTCGGTATCTCGGTGTCCCGGGTCGGCGGCGCCGCCCAGACGAAGGCGCTGAGGTCGGTGGCAGGTCGGCTGCGTGTCGACCTCGCGCAGTATCGCGAGCTGGAAGCCTTCGCAGCCTTCGGTTCGGACCTGGACAAGGCCAGCCAGCAACAGTTGCAGCGTGGTTCGCGACTGGTCGAGCTGCTCAAGCAGCCGGCATCCTCACCGTTCCCGCCGGAGAAGGAGGTCGTCTCGATCTGGGCCGGCACCACCGGCGTGCTGGACGACCTCGAGGTCTCTGATGTCCGCCCGTTCGAGGCTGCCCTGCACGATTACATCGCGCACAGCAAGCCGGAGATCTTCTCGGCGATCCTCAACACCGGCCTGCTCGAGGACGACACGATCAAGGCGCTCGAAGATGCCGCCGCTGAGGTCAAGTCCCAGTTCAAGGCCGACAAGAAGGCCAACAGCGAGGCCGCTTCGGCGGCGGACGCCCCGGCTCCGCGCCGGGTGAACAACGTCGACGACGCTGTTGCCGCGGACGCGAAGTCGTAGCTGATGGGAGCTCAGCTTCGGGTCTATCGGCGGCAGATCAAGTCGACCCAATCGACCCAGAAGATCACCAAGGCGATGGAGCTCATCGCCGCTTCGCGGATCGTCAAGGCCCAGAACCGGGTCAATGCGGCCCGGCCGTACGCCGATGAGCTGACCCGCGCCCTGGGTGCGCTGGGGAAGGACACCTCGCTCAAGCATCCGTTGCTGACCGGGGTGGCGGAGCCCAAGCGGACCGGCATCCTGGTGGTCACCTCGGACCGCGGGCTGGCTGGTGGCTACAGCGCGAACGCGCTCAAGAAGGCGAACGAGCTGGCCGCGCAGGTCCGGGCGGATGGCAAGGAGCCCGTTCTCTACGTGATCGGACGCAAGGGCGTCGGTTTCTACCGTTTCCGTCAGATCCCGCTGGCCGGCAGTTGGACCGGATTCTCCGAGCAGCCGAACTTCCTGGACGCCCGCGATGCCACCGAAACCGTGGTGTCGGCCTTGGAGGCGACGAGCGAGGGCGAGTCCGGAGAAGCGGCCGGCATCGACGAGCTCTACGTGGTCTACACGAGATTCGAGTCGATGGTGACCCAGACTCCGGTCGCCGTCCAGGTCGCACCGGTTCGTGCCTCCCAGGACGCGATCGAGGCTCTCGAAGGTAGCGAGGCCGCCGAGGACAGCGACGGTCCGGGACCGTCCTACGATTTCGAGCCCGAACCGGAAGAACTGCTCGGCGCCTTGCTGCCGCGTTACATCAGCGCTCGGATCTTCTCGGCGCTGCTGGAATCGGCGGCGTCGGAATCGGCGGCCCGGCGGCGGGCCATGAAGTCGGCCTCGGACAATGCGTCCGATCTGATCAAGACGTACACGCGGTTGGCGAACCAGGCTCGCCAGGCCGAGATCACCCAGGAAATCAGCGAGATCGTCGGCGGCGCCGATGCTCTTGCCGCAGCAGGAAGTGACCAGTAAATGACCACTCTCTTCGAAGATGCCCCTTCGACCGACGCCGCAGCAGGAGGCATCGGCCGAGTAGTCCGCGTGACCGGTCCGGTCATCGACGTCGAGTTCGGGCGTAACAACATCCCGTCGCTGTACAACGCGCTGACCGTCGAGGTCGAGCTCGGTGAGCTCTCCAAGACGCTGACCCTCGAGGTCGCCCAGCACATCGGCGACGACATGGTCCGGGCGATCGCGCTGCAGCCGACCGACGGGGTGGTGCGTGGCGCGGAGGTGACCGACACCGGTTCGCCGATCACGGTGCCCGTCGGTGACATCACCAAAGGCCACGTGTTCAACGCCCTCGGCATCCCGCTGGACGAGGCCGGTCTGAAGCTGGAGTTCCCCGAGCGCTGGTCCATCCACCGCGAACCGCCGCCGTTCGACCAGCTCGAGTCCAAGACCGAGCCGATGTGGACGGGCATCAAGGTCATCGACCTGCTCACCCCCTACGTGACTGGTGGAAAGATCGGCCTGTTCGGTGGTGCCGGTGTCGGCAAGACGGTGCTCATCCAGGAGATGATCTACCGGGTCGCCGAGAACTTCGGTGGTGTCTCGGTGTTCGCCGGCGTCGGTGAGCGCACCCGTGAGGGCAACGACCTGATCGCGGAGATGTCCGACTCGGGGGTGCTGGACAAGACCGCGCTGGTCTTCGGGCAGATGGACGAGCCGCCGGGCACCCGACTGCGGGTGGCCCTGTCGGCGCTGACCATGGCCGAGTACTTCCGCGACGTGCAGGGCCAGGACGTGCTGCTGTTCATCGACAACATCTTCCGGTTCACCCAGGCCGGGTCCGAGGTGTCGACGCTGCTCGGCCGGATGCCGTCGGCGGTCGGTTACCAGCCGACCCTCGCCGATGAGATGGGCCAGTTGCAGGAGCGGATCACCTCGACGCGTGGTCACTCGATCACCTCGATGCAGGCGATCTACGTGCCGGCTGACGACATCACCGACCCGGCCCCGCACACGGCGTTCGCGCACCTCGACGCCACCACGGTGCTCTCTCGTCCGATCTCGGAAAAGGGCATCTATCCCGCCGTCGACCCGCTGGACTCCACCTCGCGCATCCTGGATGCCCAGTACATCGGCCAGGAGCACTACGACGTGGCCCAGGAGACCAAGCGGATCCTGCAGCGCTACAACGAACTGCAGTCCATCATCGCCATCCTGGGCATCGACGAGCTTTCCGAAGAGGACAAGATCCTGGTCGGCCGGGCTCGTCGGATCGAGCGATTCCTGTCGCAGAACACCTTCGTGGCCAAGCAGTTCACCGGCATCGAGGGCTCGTTCGTCCCGATCGAAGAGACCATCGACGCGTTCAAGCGACTCGCGGCCGGTGACTTCGACAGCTACCCGGAGCAGGCATTCTTCATGTGCGGTGGCATCGAGGACCTCGAGCAGAAGGCGCACGAACTCAACAAGGCCTAGCACGGTCGGCGTCGGAGTTTCAGTTCCAACGGGACCGCGGTCCTGAAGAGCGAGGGCGGTACAGATGGCGACCATGCAGGTCGAACTGGTGTCGGTCGAACGGCCGATCTGGTCGGGCGAGGCCACGGCGGTGTACGCCCGCACCAGTGAGGGCGAAATCGGAGTGCTGCCCGGGCATGCGCCGTTGCTCGGAGCGCTGGCGCCGGGTTGGCTGGTGCGCATCCAGCAGGCCGATGGGGTGGAGCAGCGCATCGCGGTGCACGGCGGCTTCCTCTCGGTCCGCGAGGATGGTGTATCCGTGCTCGCCGAGATGGCCGAGTCCGCCGATGAGATCGATGTGGCGCGCGCGCATGCCGCGCTGGAGCGGTCCGGCTCGGGATCGGGCGAAGGCACCGTAGCGGCTCGGGACCGGGCACTGGCCCGACTGCGCGCAGCAGGAGAGCAAGTCTGACGTAACACTGGTCCGCCGGTGGTCGGCGGGCTTTCTTTCCGCCGACGGAGGCACACGGTGAAGGTGGTCGAGGTACTCGGCCTGGTTGCCGTGTGCCTTTTGGTCATCTGTGCGGTCGCCGCCTTTGTGCTGGTCGTCCTGCATCAGCGGCGCATGGTGTCCTCGGTGGGCAGCCTGGCGGTCGCGCTGAAGCGGGGCGATCAACGCTGGGCCAACGGAGTCGGCAGGTACGCCGGTGACGAGTTCGTCTGGTACCGGACGTTGTCCCTGTCGCCCACGGCGGCCATCCGGATGCCCCGCGCCGAGCTGACCGTGGTCTCGAACCGGGCCTGGAATCCCAGTCGCGACATGGCGCTGCGGCCGAACCTCTCCATCGTCGAATGCCTTTTCCGCGACGAGCGGATCTCCCTCGGCTTCCCGGACACCGGGTTGACGGGCTTTCTGTCCTGGTTGGAAGCGTCAGCTCCCAGGTTCTGAGCTAGCTCCGGGGCCACCCGACCACCCGCGTGAGTTACGCGAACCATGCCTCAGATACGCCAGGCATGCCGTATCTGAGGCATGGTTCGGGTAACTCGACGGTGCCCGCCGGGCTCTCATTGCGTGTCGCTGCCGCCTGGCTGCCACAGGATGTCACCGGACGGGTTGGCGCACCGGGCGAGGATGAACAACAGGTCCGACAGCCGGTTCAAATAGGTAGCGGTGAGCGAGTTGGTGCCCTCCGGCTCAGCCTGAATCAGCGTCCACGTGGAGCGTTCGGCCCGGCGAGCGACCGTACGTGCCGTGTGCAGCAGGGCGGCGCCTGGTGTGCCCCCGGGCAGGATGAAGCTGGTCAGCGTGCCCAAGTCCGCGTTGAACTCATCGCACCAGCCCTCCAGCCTGGTGATGTAGCTCTCGGTGATGCGCAGCGGCGGGTATTTCGGATCGACGATGATCGGCGTGCAGAGATCGGCCCCAACATCGAACAGGTCGTTCTGCAGCCGACTGATCACGGCGGCGATGCGTTCGTCCAGACCACCCAGCGCCAGCGCCACGCCCAGTGCGGCGTTGGTCTCGTCGGAATCGGCGTATGCGGCTACCCGGACGTGGGTCTTGGCCACTCGGCTCATATCGCCGATCGCAGTGGTGCCGGTGTCACCGGTCTTGGTGTAGATGCGGGTCAGATGCACAGCCATGGACGCCAATCTAGTGTTGTGGACCGGCGGGCGACGACAGGCCGCCGACTAAACTGTTCGGGTGCAGGTATTCCGAGTGGTTGGTGGCGCCAGACTGGTGGGCGAGGTTCCGGTCGTCGGGGCGAAGAACAGTGTGTTGAAGCTGATGGCCGCGGCCCTGCTGGCACCCGGTCGATCGACCGTATCGAACCTGCCGGCCATCTCCGACGTCACGATCATGAACCAGCTCCTGGAACGCCTCGGGTGCACGGTGACCGAACATCGGGACGCCAGCGGCACCGACGTGGTGTCGATCGACGTACCCGATCTGCCCGAACACCGAGCACCGTATGAACTGGTGCGCAAGATCCGAGGCTCAATCTGTGTGCTCGGCCCATTGCTGGCCCGCTGCGGGCGAGCGCAGGTGGCCCTGCCGGGCGGCGACGCCATCGGCTCACGTCCGTTGGACATGCACTTCATGGGCCTGGAGAAGATGGGCGCGGACGTCCGAGTCGAGCACGGTTACGTGATCGCCGAAGCCTCCCAGCTGCACGGAGCCAACATCTGGCTGGACTTTCCCAGCGTCGGAGCGACCGAGAACATCATGACGACGGCCACCTTGGCCAAGGGCACCACAGTGATCGACAACGCCGCGCGGGAACCGGAGATCGTCGACCTGTGCCACATGATGGTGGCGATGGGTGCGCAGATCGGTGGCATCGGAACCTCGACGCTGGAGATCACCGGAGTGGACTCCCTGCAACCCACGAGTCACGCCGCGGTAGCCGATCGGATCGTGGCCGGAACCTGGGCCATGGCCGCGGCCATGACGCGCGGCGACGTGACGGTGCGCGGTGGAAATGCCGCGCACCTCGACATCGCCCTGGACAAACTGAGTACCTCGGGTGCTTCGGTAGAGGTGCTCGAGGGCGGTTTCCGGGTCTCGGCGACCGATCGGCCACGTAGCTTCGATGTGGTGACCCTGCCCTATCCGGGACTGGCCACCGACCTGCAACCGCAGGCTATCGCGCTGCTGTCGATTGCCGAAGGCACCGCGATGATCACCGAAAACCTCTTCGAGGCCCGCTTCATGTTCTGCGACGAGATCGCCCGTATGGGGGCCGATGTGCGTACCGATGGCCACCATGCGGTGGTACGCGGCAAGCCGGAACTATCCGGTGCGCCGGTACGGGCGACGGATATCCGGGCGGGAGTCGGGCTGGTCCTGGCCGGGCTGGTGGCCGAAGGCGTCACCGAGGTGTCCGAGATTCATCACATCGACCGGGGATACGTCCGTTTCGATGAGCAGATGCGGGCCCTTGGCGCCGATGTCACGCGGGTCGAGTCCGAAATCTTCTGACGTCGGCCAAGGCAAGGCGTACGGGTGGGGCAGGGGTGTCGGGGCTGGGCGCCCGGTCAGCCGCCGAGCAGTTCCGAAGCCCGTTCCAGGTCAGGCCGGAACACCAGCAGGTCGTACCGATCGACCTCCAGGCGGGACAGCGAGCACCGGATACCGGCCGCGGAAAGCCGGTCCTTGCCCCGCACGGCCGACGAGCGGCTGGCCGAGTGGAGCACCGGGGTCAGCAGGCCCAGATCGGCGTTGGGTCCCTGATCGGGCCGACCGGTGCGCGGACGTGACGGCCGGAACACCCAGCGGACGATGACGGCCAGCAGGCCGGCCATCACGAAGGCGGTGATCGGCACGGAGAAGTCGAATCCCATGCCACTGCCCCCAATCCGGCGGCCCGTCCTATCCCGAGGATATGGTCGAAACCGCCGTAGCGAACAGGATGGTAGCGACCGGTTCACGCGTCGCGGTTGACCGCTCCCGCAACCACCGGCGCCTCGGTCGACCATGGGAAGTTGATCCACCGGTCGGTGCGTCGCCAGACATACTCGCTCTTGACGGTCGACGTCGGCTTCTCGTAGACGACCGCACAGCGCACGTCGGCCACATGCGCGGCGCAGAACTCCTTGACCAGACTCAGAGTCGCGCCGGTGTCGGCCACGTCGTCGGCGACGAGCACGCGGGCGCCGGACAGATCCACCGGTTGGGGCACCGGCGGCAGGACCACCGGCATATCGAGCCGGGAGTTCACTCCGGTATAGAACTCTACGTTCATCACATGCAGATTCTTGACGTCCAGGGCGTAGCCGAGTGCGCCGGCCGCGAACAGCCCTCCGCGGGCGATAGCCAGGATCAGATCCGGACGAAAGCCGTCATCGGCGATGCTCTGGGCCAACTGGCGGCTGGCGATCCCGAAGTCCGACCAGGTCAAGGTCTCGCGTTCTGCCGACGTCATGCCGGAATCCTGCCATGCAGCGTGGACCCGACGGCCACGGGTTGCGGTTACCGCGTGCGAACTGAGCCACAACCACCTACTCACCGGTAGCCTGTGGTGTCACACTCGCGGGATGGCCAGTACCGAACGCGATAAGCCGTGGGTGATGCGAACCTATGCGGGCCACTCCAGCCCGGTGGAGTCCAACGCGCTGTACCGTCGCAACCTTTCCAAGGGACAGACCGGGCTCTCAGTGGCCTTCGACCTGCCGACCCAGACCGGTTATGACCCGGATACCGAACTTGCCAGGGGCGAGGTGGGCAAGGTCGGTGTGCCGATCGCGCACATCGGTGATCTGCGGGCGCTGTTCGACGGCATCCCGCTCGATCAGATGAATACCTCGATGACCATCAACGCGCCGGCGATGTGGTTGTTCGCGCTGTACCTGGTGGTCGCCGAAGAGCACGCCGTCGCCGCGGGCCTCGATGCCGCCGAGGTGCGCGCCGAGCTCGCCGGCACCACGCAGAACGACATCGTCAAGGAGTACCTGTCCCGCGGCACGTTCATCTTCGGCCCGGAACCGTCGCTGCGGCTCATCACCGACATGATTGCGTACACGGTGTCCGAGGTGCCGAAGTGGAATCCCATCAACATCTGCAGCTACCACCTGCAGGAGGCCGGGGCCACGCCCGTGCAGGAGGTGGCGTTCGCCCTGACCACCGCGATTGCCGTTCTGGACTCGGTTCGTGACTCCGGTCAGGTGCCGGCCGCGAAGTTCGGCGAGGTCGTGCAGCGCATCTCGTTCTTCGTCAATGCCGGCGTCCGGTTCATCGAGGAGATGTGCAAGATGCGGGCCTTCGTCCGGCTGTGGGACGAGATCACGGCCGAACGGTACGGCGTCACCGATCCCAAACAGCGGCGACTGCGTTACGGGGTCCAGGTCAACTCACTCGGCCTGACCGAAGCCCAGCCCGAGAACAATGTCACCCGGATCTTGCTGGAGATGCTGGCCGTGACGCTGTCCAAGGATGCTCGGGCGCGGGCGGTCCAGCTGCCGGCCTGGAACGAGGCGCTTGGTCTGCCCCGGGCCTGGGACCAGCAGTGGTCGTTACGGATGCAGCAGGTCCTTGCCTTCGAAACTGATCTGCTCGAGTACGAGGACCTGTTCGAGGGATCCAAGGTGGTCGAGGCCAAGGTTGCCGACATCGTGACCGGTGCCCGGGCCGAGGTCGACAAGATACTCGAGATGGGCGGCGCGGTGGCTGCGGTGGAGTCCGGCTACCTGAAGTCGGCACTGGTGTCCTCGCTCGCTCAGCGGCGCCGGCGCATGGAGTCCGGCGAGGACATCGTGGTCGGCGTCAATCGGTTTACCGAGACCGAGGCCAATCCGCTCACCGCCGATCTGGACGCCGCCATCCTCACGGTGGACCCCGCTGTGGAACCGGCCGCGATCGCTGCGGTCCAGCGCTGGCGGGCCGATCGCGACCAGTTCGAGGCCGACGCGGCGCTGGCCGAACTCGTCAAGGTCGCCGGCACCTCGCAAAACCTGATGGACTCGACCATCCGGTGCGCCCGTGCCGGCGTCACCACCGGGGAGTGGTCGGGGGCGCTCCGCCAAGTGTTCGGTGAGTTCCGCGCGCCGACCGGCGTGGCCGGTGCAGCTACCGGAGCCGGAGACGCCGCCCTCGGTGCCGTGCGGAAGCGGGTGGCCGACACCGGCGCCGAACTGGGCTCGCCGCTGAAATTCCTGGTCGGAAAGCCTGGCCTGGACGGCCATTCCAACGGCGCCGAGCAGATTGCGGTTCGGGCCCGCGATGCCGGGTTCGAAGTCGTGTACGCCGGGATCCGGCTTACCCCGGCGCAGATCGTGGCATCGGCGGTCGAGGAGGACGTGGACGTGGTCGGGCTGTCGGTGCTTTCCGGCTCACATCTGTCCGTGGTTCCCGACGTGCTGGCCGGGCTCCGCGCGGCCGGCCTCGATGACGTTCCGGT
>JAVEEN010000244.1 GCA_030840445.1 Pseudonocardiales bacterium | reverse complement strand
GACCACCGAGAGGCTGACGGTGAGCCCGTCCCCGATCAGCTGGGAGACCGGCACCCCACTGGACCAGCTGCGGCCGAGGTTGCCGTGCAGCACGTTGTCGAACCAGGTCCAGTACTGAGCCAGGAACGGACGGTCCAAGCCCCACGTCGACTCGATGCGGCGCACCGCGGCGGGGGTGGCCTCCTCCCCCAGTTGGATCCGAGCCGGGCTCAGGCCGCTGACCGTCCGCAGCATGAACGTCACGAATGTCGCCAGTAGGAAGACCGGCACGAAGATCGCGATCGAGCGGGCAATGGTGATCAGGGTGCGGCCGACTGCTCGCCGCGCCCTGATCACCGTGATCGCACGGCGGCTGGATACGAACGTCGGCGCGTATGCAGCTGTGCTGACCATGCGATTCACTCCTCTCCGGTTTCTCGTGGGACCGACTCAGCCGATGGTTACGCCGGTCCAGTCGATGTGCCCCGGATTGGCAGGCAGCGCCGAGATGGACTTGCTCTTGGCGTACAGGTTCGGCGAGGAGTACGTGAACACCAGCGCCGTGCTCTGCAGCCCGACCCGCGTAGCCGCCTGCAGGACGGAGGCGTAGTTCGCAGCGCCGATCGGGGTCTGTCGCACTTTCGCGATCGCGGCTTCAAAGCCCGCTGGCTCGTAGGGCGTGCTCAGGTTGAGCGGGCCGTTCGGGCCGAAGTGCGCGGTCAGCGTCTGAACCGCGGAGTCACGTCCCGTCGTGCCGTAGAGGGAGAACGTCAGGTCCTTGGCGAAGAACGGCGTTGCCCAGTTCTTGTCGACCTTGATGCTGACGGTGATGCCAACTGCGGCCAGCTGTGACTGCACGATCTCGGCGTCCGGTTCGGCCGACGGGATGTCCAGCGTCAGCTTGATCTGGTTCGGCTTGTAGCCGGCTGCGGCGAGCAGCTGCTTGGACTTGGCCGGGTCGTACGGGTACAGGTTCGCCGCGTGCGGGTCATAGGCGACATATCCCGGCGGGAAGGGCTGGTCGGTCGCCTGGCCGTAGCCGAAGGTCAGCTTGTCGACGAACTCCTGACGGTTGATGCCGTAACGCACCGCATCGACGACCTTCGGGTTGGTGAACGGCGCCTTGTTCACGTTGATGCTGATGTTGTTGGCGTTGAAACCAGGCTGCACGAAGATGTCGAGACCGGCCGACTTCGCCGCACTGGCCTGGCTCGGCGTGATGTCGGCAAAGTTGTAGACACCGGTCTGCAGTCCCGAGACCACCGTCGCGGCGTCCGGAGCCGAGATCAGCTGGACGCTGTTGATGTGGATGTCCTTGGCGTCCCAGTAGTTCGGGTTCTTCTTCAGCACCGCCTTCGTGCCGGGGGTGAGCGAAGTGACGATGAACGGGCCGGCGCCGACCGGCTCCTGGTCCAGCGTCGTCGGGTTGGCCGCGGCCTTCGGGCTGGCGATCTGGAGCACGCGCTCGCCGAACAGCAGGGGAATCTGGTAGTCGGTCTGCGTCAGGTTCACTTGGACGTCCAGGTCACCGCTCGTGGCCACCGACTTGATCGAGGTCAGGTCACCGAAGATCGCAGAGTTCTTCTGGTTCTTGGCCCGGTCGATGGCGTCCTTGACTGCGGCAGAGTTCACCGGCGTCCCGTCACTAAAGGTGAGGTTCGGGCGGAGGTGGAAGGTGATCTCGTCGCCGGTGCTGTTGTACTTCCAGCTCGCGGCGAGGTCAGGGACTGCGTTGCCCTTGGCGTCCGTGCGAGTCAGCGACGCGTAGACCAGCGCCAACTCGCGGAACTGCGCGCCGCTTCCGGAGACGACCGGGTCCCAGTGCGTCGGGAAGTAGGACGTGGCCCACTTCAACGTGGCCGAGCCGCCGGCGGTGGAGGCAGCCGACCCGCCACCGGCGCAGGCGCTGACGAGAAGCGCCGGGACGGCCAGCAGGGCCGTCAGTGCGGCGCTTCGCCGAAAGCGGCGAGCGGGGAGCGAGGGGCGTGCGGACATTGTGGTGATCTCTCTTTCGGATGGTGTTGGGATCGGCTTTAGGAGACGAGTGCGGGTTCGTCGACGGTTTCGGCGGCGGCGGGTGTCGAGTCAGCGGCACGCGCCGCGGTGTGACGGTTCTCCGGGATGGGCAGGCCGAGGTTGCCGCGCAGGGTGCTCGACTCGTACTCGCTGCGGACCACACCTCGCTCACGCAGGATCGGCAGCACCTGCTCGGTGAAGCGGGCGAATTCGGTCGGGGCGTTGACGCTGATGCTTATGCCGTCGAAGCCGCCGCCGTCGAACCAGCGCTGGATCTCGTTGGCCACGGTCAGCGGCGAGCCGACGAACGGCGAGCGGTGCGCGGCGAGCTGGTGCTCAACGACCTGGCGCAGCGTGAGGTTCTTCTCCTGCGCCAGCCGCGTGATCGCCTCGGCCTGGGTGCGGAAGCTGCGCTCGCCCTCGGCGCGGACGTCCGGGAACGGCGCGTCGAGGTCGTGCTGGCTGAAGTCGTGCCAACCGAACGGCCGGCCGAGTTCGGCCAGGGCGCGGTCGAAGCTCTTCGCGCCGAGGATTGCGGCCTCGCGGGCCTGAGCCTCCTCGTCGGTGTCGGCGATGATCGGGAAGATCCCCGGGACGATCAGCACCTCCTCGGGGTTGCGGCCCTTGCGGGCGGCCCGCTCACGCAGATTCGTGCGGAACGCCTGCGCCTGCTCCAGCGTCGCGGCGTGGGTGAAGATCGCGTCGCCGATGCTGGCGCCCAGGTCACGGCCCTCCTCCGAGTCACCGGCCTGGAAGATCACCGGGTGGCCCTGCGGGGAGCGCTCGAGGTTGAGCGGCCCGACGACGGAGAAGTACTCGCCCTTGTGGTTGAGGGCGTGCTGCTTACTCCGGTCGAAGAAGAGGTCGCGGGACTTGTCCCGAGGGAAGGCGCCCTCCTCGTAGGAGTCCCAGAGTCCCTGCGCAACCTGCACGTGCTCGAGCGCGCGGCCGTAGCGGGTCGGGTAGTCGAAGTGCTCGTCGCGGCTGTAGTTACCGGCCGTCCCGGCGTCACCGCTGGTGACGACGTTCCAGCCAGCTCGTCCCCCGCTGATGTGGTCCAGCGAGTAGAGGCGACGGGCGACGTTGAACGGCTCGTTGTAGGAGGTGGTCAGGGTGCCGACCAGCCCGATGTTGTTGGTGTGGACGGCGATCGCCGAGAGCAGGGTGAGTGGTTCGAGGCGGCTGAGGTAGTGGTTTGGCGAATCCGGGGTGATGAACTGGCTGTCGACGATGAAGACGAGGTCGAACTTGGCCGCTTCGGCCTCCTTGGCCCGCGCGATGTACCACTGGACGTCGACGCTGGCATCGGCCGCGACGTCGGGGTGAAGCCAGGTGTTGTGCTGGCCCGGGCCACCCACTCCGAGGAGGATGGCGCCGAGCTTGAGGGTGCGGGCAGACATGCGATTGCCTTTCGATCCGGCGATGGAAGACGAACGGAACCGCCGCCGGCCTGGGCCAGACGGCATGCGTCAAGGGGTAGGTGCTGGATTGGTTCGGCATGCGGGCGGCGCTGCGCGCGGGCGAGCTAGCAGTGGGCCAGCTGTGTTAGCGACACGGACACAGCGCCGCGCCGTGGCGGGCATAGTCGAGCCAGCGGCAACGCGTCAGCATCACGTCGGTTGGTTGACTCATGTCTATAAGACTCCTAGAGAAACTAGAGAAAGTCCAACGACGGCTTGTGATCGTGACCCATCACATTTGCTCATCGATTGCCGTCGCGATTGCCGTCGTGGTTTGTCTAGTAGCTTGGTAGACATGACCCGGTCGCTCGATATCGGCCCGCTGCGCAGCCTTGTTGCGGTGGCCGACTGCGGCAGCTTCCAGCGCGCCGCGCAATCATTGCACCTGAGTCAGGGCGCGATCAGCCAGCACATCCGTCGGCTGGAGAGCGCGATCGGCCTCCCACTGGTCGAGCGTCACGGCCGCGGCTCCCGGTTCACTGCCGAGGGCGAGCAGCTGCTTGTCCAGGCTCGGCAGATCCTGGCCCTGCACGATGAGGCGCTGCACGGTTTCGGTGTCGATGCCGAGCAGACGATCGTGATCGGTTCGACGGAGCACGCCGCGGCGCAGCTACTGCCGCCGCTGGCCACCGCACTGGCCTCGAGCCTGCCCGACCACCGGGCCCGCTTCCGGATTGACCGCGGCACGCAGCTCCGCGACGGTCTTGCCGCCGGGCGCATTGACGTGGCTCTGCTGCTCGGCAGTACCGACGACCCGCGAGCCGCCCCGGTCGGGGAGTTGGAGCTCACCTGGTACGCGGCGCCGCACTGGATCCGACCGGACGGGCCCGTCCCGCTGGCTGCCTTCGACGACCCCTGTGCGTTGCGCAGTCGCGCGCTGGAGACCCTGGCCGAGCACGGCCTGGCCGCGCAGATCAGCGCGGAGGCGACCCACCTGGCCGGGGTTCAGGCCGCCGTTGGGGCGGGCCAGGGTGTGGCGCTGATGGCGACGCTGGGTCAGACCCCGGAGGGGCTCGCCCCTCGCGACGACCTCCCCAAACCCCGTCCCCTTCCGCTCGCGGTCTGGGCCCGGAAGGGCCTCTCCGTCGAGATCACCCATGCCGCTGCCGAGGCGATGAGCGACCTGCTCAGTGGTCAGATTCCGGCTACGGTCACCCCACTCGCACTACTTCAGGGAGCCTGATGTCCGCCGTTCACGTGCCGGCCGGATCGTCACCCGATGGTTACGTACGGACCCCCAGCGGAGTGCTGCTGCCGGTCGACATCGACCCCTTCCACCGCCGGCTGCACCACATCGCACCATCGGGGTTGATCGGTCAGACCACCCAGACCACCGGCATGCAGCGGCTCGAGGCGATCAGCGGCAAGACGGTTGGGGCGACGAACCTCTGGATGGGGCAGACCCACGTTCCAGCCGCAACTGCATCGGCCAACCACCACCACGGGGAGTCGGAGACCGCGATCTACGTCGTATCCGGCACCCCCGTCTTCGTCTTCGTCGACCTCGACGGCGGCCAGCCGATCGAGACGCGAATCCAAACCGCACCCGGTGACTACGTCTTCGTGCCGCCATTCATCCCGCACCGCGAGGAGAACCCCGACCCCGACGTCGAGGCCGTCGTGGTGATCGCCCGGACCACGCAAGAGGCGATCGTGGTCAACGTCAACACTCTCGATTGGGCCGAAGTCCACGCCGACGGCGATGCCGCATCCCGGTAATAACGACAGCTGCAGGACCGCTACCCCGCGACGGGATGGCCGTCCAGCAGCCTGCCCGTGCGCTTGAGTCCACGCATCGGCCGTAGCCTGGCTTTGAGCCTGCCGTGACCGGCTACGACGTTGTTGGCGTGCTGCTCCACCAGGTGCCGCGCACCGGGAACGAGCTCATCGAGAACCCTCGGGTATACCGGCGCCCGGTCGGTCGTGACCTCAATAGGATCGGGGCCGAACTGCATCGCCCGAGTGAAGAACGCCCGCGCCGCCTGGCCGTCGCGGCGTGCAGACAGCAGGACGTGATGACCTAGCCGTGCTGATCGACGGCGCGATAGAGCTAGGTCCAGCGGCGGGTGACCTTGACGTACGTGTCACCTCGTCGACGAACCATCAACGTCGATGCCGCGCTCGGCGAGTAGCTCCTCGACATCGCGGTAGGACTGGCCGCAGCGCAAGTACCAGCGGACCGCCACGGCGATCACCTCGCGAGGGAACCGATGGCCAGCCGGCGCAGACGACGAAACGGGGATCGAGTTGATCACCGGTTCAGTCTCCATGACTCGGGTCGAACACCATCAATGCAACAGCCCAAAAACGTCATTGCGGATCCGTCACAGGCCCGCGACGCAGGGCTGCCTTGATCACCGCAGCCCCGGTGGCCCGCGTCAGGCCGGTTCTGCAGGCGTTGCCTCTGCGTTGAGGGCGTCGGCCAGACGTCGACGATCGCGTGGGGATTCGCGTCGCTCGAGCCGTTCGGATAGCAGCGACCGTGCCAGCTCATGTCGTTCGGCTTGCACGGCTGCGAGCAGCAGGGTCTCCTCGATGACCTCGCGCTGCGCCGCACTGCCGCCGAGGCGGTCGACGTCGGCCAGCTCCAGCAGGTGGTCCGTCGCCCGGTCGGCGTCGCCGTGGATAAGCTCCGCCAGCGCGTCGCACAGCGGCGCGA
>JAVEEN010000158.1 GCA_030840445.1 Pseudonocardiales bacterium | reverse complement strand
GCACGGTGCGCACCGTGGTCGAGGCGATGACCGCACTGCCCGACATCCTGGCCGGTTTGTTCATCTACACCCTGCTGATCATCACCTTCCAGTGGGAACGAACCGGCCTCACCGCATCCCTGGCGCTGGTTGTGACCATCATCCCGATCATCGCCCGGTCGGCGGAGGTGGTCTTTCGGGTTGTGCCCGGCGGGCTGCGCGAGGCCAGCCTGGCCCTGGGCGCGTCGCAATGGCAGACCGTCCGCCGGGTAGTGCTGCCGACGGCCCGGTCGGGCCTGGCCACCGCGCTAATCCTCGGGATCGCCCGGATCGCTGGGGAGACGGCGCCGCTACTCATCGTGTCGGGCGCTTCGACCTACTTCAACAGCAATCCCCTTCAGCAGCAAATGAACTCGCTACCGCTTTTCATCTTCTCGGCGGTTCGAAGCGGCCAGGACAAATTCATTGCCCGCGGCTACGGGGCGGCTGCGTTACTGCTGGGCCTGGTGCTGGCGCTGTTCATCCTGACCCGCTTCCTGGCCCGAGACAGGGTCCCCGGGCGATGACCCGACCGGTTCTGAGTGTCGGCCCACCAGCCGGACCCGATGGCAACGCTTCACCGATGTCACGAGGATTTCACCATGCGTAGCAGATTATTCCGCCGTCGTAGTGCCGTTGTCACGTTGATGGTCCTGGGGGTGGTGGCCGGCCTGACCGTGCCCGCCGATGCCGGGCCGGCTCACGACACCATCCAGGCCAGTGGCTCGTCGTGGTCGGCCAACGCGGTGAACCAGTGGGTCGCCGACGTGAAGGCCTCGGGACTGCGGGTCAGCTTCACCTCGACCGGCTCTGCCCAGGGCCGCAAGGATTTCGCGGCCGCGGTGACCGACTTTGCCGTGAGCGACATCGGCTATCAGGGCGCCGACCCAAAGACCGGCGAAGCGGACACGTCGAATCGGCCCTATGCCTACCTACCCATTGTCGGCGGTGGTACCGCCTTTCCCTACAAGATTCTGGTCGGCGGGAAGCCGGTCACCAATTTGCGGTTGTCTGGACTTACCCTGGCCAAGATCTTCACCGGTGCCATCACGAACTGGAACGACGTTGCAATCACCGCAGACAACAACGGGCGCAAGCTCCCGTCCAAGCCGATCATTCCGGTGGTTCACTCTGAGGGCGCCGGCTCGACCGCCCAGTTCACCCGCTACCTGGCCACCATGTTTCCGAGTATCTGGAGCGCCTACAACAAGAATCCGAGCTTTACCGAGTATTACCCGCACTCAGGGTCGATCACCGCGGTCTACGGCTCGGACGGCGTGATGAACTACATCAGTTCCAAGTCCGGCGACGGCACCATCGGCTACGACGAGTACTCCTACCCGCTGGGGCTGGGGTATCCCGTGGCGAAGATCAAGAACCAGGCGGGCTATTTCGTGCTCCCCGATCAGTACAACGACGCAGTAGCACTCACGCAAGCCAAGATCAACATGGACAAGAATTCCAAGGACTACCTGCTGCAGACGCTGGACAAGGTCTACACCTACTCCGACCCGCGCACGTATCCACTGTCCTCGTACTCCTACGCCGTCATCCCGACCGCCGCCGACGATCGCCGGATGACGACGGCGAAGCGGCAGACCCTCGCCGACTTCCTTTTCTACTCGGTGTGCGGGGGACAGGCCGCCATCGGAGCCACCGGCTATTCGTCGTTGCCGCTCAATCTGGTCAAGGCCAGCTTCGAGCAGATCGCCAAGCTGAAGCAGGCCGATCCGAAGGTCGACCTCACCTCCCAGAGCCCGTCCAACTGCAACAACCCCACCTTCGACCGCGCGCATCCCGAGCGAAACCACCTGGCCGAGATAGCCCCGCAGCCGGCGGCGTGCGACAAGCAGGGCGCCGGACCATGCGGTGCCGGGGGCAACTCGGGGGGTAGCGGGGGCTCGACGACCGGCAGCACCCAGACGCCCGGGGGCGGCACCACCGGCGGCACCACCTCAGGCGGTGGCTCGGCTGGCTCCGGGTCCGGGTCAGGCACCGGCAGCGGTGGTACGGGTGCGATCAAGGGCCAGGCGGCAGCGAAGATCAATCCGGACACCGGGCAGCTTGTGTCGGGCACGAGCACCGACGGCAGCACCGGGACGACCGATGTGGCGGCCAGCCCCACCGACCTGGCCGCGTACACCCGCGCTGTCAGCAGCTCACCGTTCGCCGTGCTGGCCGTGGGTCTGCTGCTGTTGGCCCTGGTGACGCCGCCGTTGCTGACCCGCCGGCTGGCCCGGGCCAAGGGCACCAAGTGATGCGCCCGGTGCTCCCACCTGCGATGCGCCGCCGGCGCCGGCCCGCTGCCCTGCTAGCGGCTGTCGGCATCGCCGTGACGTCGCTGTCGCTCGTCGTGCTGACCGGCTCGCCGGCCTCGAGCACGCCTGCTGGCACATCGTCGGTGGTGACGAAGACGGTGGTGGCCACCCGGACTCATCTGGTCGGTGGCAAGGACGTTCCGGTGGACACCCGCACCGTGACGCTGACCGCGGACGTGACCACCGGACTGCGCGACCAGCAGACGATCGCGGTCAACTGGACCGGGGCGCACCCCAGCTCGAACACCTCGCCCGATCCCAACTCCGACACCGGCTGGCAGGCCGAATACCCGATGGTGCTGCTGCAGTGCCGCGGTGTCGACTCCACGGGCGCGCCGGCCGCCCAGCGGATCAGCCCTCAGACGTGCTGGAGTCCCTTCTTCGGCAGCCGGAGCCAGCTCAACGGCGCCGGGACCGATTCGCGCGACGTGGACCCCGGAAACTTCCCGGCGTGGCGCCTGGATCGCTACGCGTCCGCCGCCGACCGGCAACGGTTCGCCGGCGAGCCGGCGACGGCCAAGACGGGATGTCCCAACCTCGGCAACGCGGCCGAGCACCGGCTGCCGTTCCTGGCCGCGGATGGCAAGGTGTATTACGGCGCGGGCAACTTCGCCGACACGGCCTGCGGAGTCGCGCCCCCCGAGGCGGCCAGTTTCACTGCAGGCGACACCAGCGCAAGCAACCTGCCGGACAACGCGACCTACGCCGCGAGCGACGCCAACGGCACCGGCACGGCGTCGTTCAACGTCCGCGACGACCGGACGAACGCCTCGCTCGGTTGCTCGTCCACCGTGGCATGTTCGCTCGTCGCCATCCCGGTGATGGGCATCAGTTGTGACGCCGGGGCCGGGCTGCCGGCTGCCGATCAACCGGTGGACACACCGACTGACCCCACCCTGGTCGCCCGGGCCGAAGGAGAATGTGAGCAGAAGAACTTCTTCTCGGCGGGCAGCCTGCACGTCGACAACCCCGGTGCGAACTACGCCGTGCAAGGCGCGCTGTGGTGGAGCGAATCCAACTGGCGCAACCGGATCAACATCCCCCTGGGCTTCGCCCCGCCGAGCAATGTGTGCGACCTGGTCAGCAAGAAGGTCCCGGTGAACGTGTACGGCTCCGAGCTGCTGATCCAGGCCACGACGCAGTGGTCGGCCCGGTTCTGCCTCGACGCCAACCGTGATCCGTTCCGCCACGTGCAGTACTCCGACACCCAGGCCAGGAACCTGCTCACCCAGGCGCTCGGCCGCTCCGGCGGCAGTAGCGCCGACGGCACCGTCGAGGCAATCTTCGACAGCTATCCGCCGACGAGCCCCTACCCGCGGACCGTCCTGCACGCGCCGGTGGCCGCCACCGCCTTCGCGCTCAGCTACACGATCGACGACAAGAGCAAGCACGAATACACCCAGCTGAAGTTGACCCCACGCCTGCTGGCGAAACTGCTCACCGAGTCCTACCCGGTGCGGGCCGACCTGAAGCAGCTCTACACCTACGACGCCGGCTATTACGGGACGCAGAATCCGCTCAAGAACAACCCCCTGAACATCACCTTCGATCCCGAGTTCATCGCCTTGAACCCTGGCATCGAATCCAACTCGAACGTCGACACGGGCGCCCGCGGCGCGCTGTTGTCCATCGGCAGCAACGCCGATGCGGTCCGCGCGCTGACCTCGTATATCAACGCCGACGCCGAGGCGCGGTCCTGGCTGGACGGTACGCCTGATCCGTGGGGCATGGTGGTCAACCCGAACTACCGGGGCATCCAGCTGCCCGTCGACACCATGCCGCTGCTCGACACCTACGCATTCCCGGCGGGCTACGGCGCCGAGGGCACCTGCACCGCGAGCATCGCACCGGTGCCTTACCTGCCGTTGGCGTCGGCCCCGATCGCCCGGATGGCGGACATCGCCCAAGCCGTCCAGTACAGCGTGCCGGGATCCCAGACACGCTGCTCCGTGGGCTCCGATCCCAACACCGGCACCAGCTACTACCAATGGGCGCGGGCACAACGACAATCCGTCGGCTTCCGGTTCGTCATCGGCATCACCTCGCTGGCCGACGCGAAACGGTACGGGTTGAATACCGCGGCGCTGCAGACGCATTCGACCGCGGATCCGACGGTGAAGTTCAGCAACGCGAGCGGTCGTACCTTCGTCCCGCCAAGCAACGCGTCAATGGGGGCCGCGGCCCGGCTCGCGGGCTTCATCGACGACGCCACGGGTTGGCCAATCCCGTACGACGCACTAAGCGGTGCGAACGGGGTAAGCGCCTATCCCGGCACCATGTTCGTCTACATGGACGTCGCCGCGACGGGCCTGCCCACCGCTGACGCCCGCGCGTACTCTGCCCTGCTGAGCTACCTGGCCGGTCCGGGCCAGGTACCGGGATCCGGGTCGGGCCAGCTGCCCGAAGGCTACCTGCCGCTGACCGCGGCCAACGGACTCGGTGCCCTGTCGGCGTACACCGCGAAGGCGGCCCAAACGCTGCTACAACAGAACAAACCCGCCGGGCCGGTCTCGGTCCCTGGTGCGGTCACCGGTACCACCCCAACCGGCACCGCGCTCCCGGTCGCCGGCAGCGCTCCGTCCGCCGGCGGCACGCCATCCGGTGCCGCCGGACCGAAGTCAATGGCGGCCCCCAAGGCATCGCCACGTTCCGCTCCGGCTCTGAAGTCCCTGGGCAACACGGCCGGCCAGTCGAACAACGCAGCCACCACGGTGTTGATCCTGCTGATCGCCCTGTTGTTGCTCGGACCGGTGGTTGTGCCGGTCAGCATCATTGTGCTCCGGCGTCGAGGAGCCCGATGACCGCCACGCTCACATCCGGTACCGAACCCGGGCAGTCGACTGGTGCATCGCGGCTGAGGCGTCGGCCGTTCGTGGGCCCGGTCGGCCCCCGTATCACCAAGGCCATCTATGGCAACCGGCCGGCAGCGCCTTTGTCACCGCCATCGCTGGCGGGGATGTGGGTGATGGTGGCCGTCAGCGTGCTTGCGGCTTGGTTCGTGTTGTACGCGCTACTCCTCAGCGGCCTTCAGCAGAACCGCAACAACAGCGTCCTGTATTCGCAATTGCGTGAGGGCCTGTCGGGCGCCACGACGCCGATCGGCGGTGTCATCACCCCGGGCACGCCGATCGCATTGCTCAACGCACCGCAGGCGGGCCTGGGCAGCACGGTCATCGTCGAGGGCACTGCGCCCCAGGACCTGCGCAACGGGCCGGGCCATCGGCGCGACACGCCCCTGCCCGGGCAACCGGGAGTGTCGGTGCTCTACGGTCGCTCGGTGACGTACGGCGCACCCTTCGAGCACATCGGCCAGTTCCGGCCCGGGCAGAGCTTGACCGTGACCACCGGGCAGGGCGAATTCACTTATGCCATCGACGGAATTCGGCATGTCGGCGATCCGCTGCCGCCCCTGTTACCCGCCGGTGGCAGTCGGTTGCTGCTGGAAACGTCGACCGGTTCTGCGCTGGCACCCACCGGTACTGTGTTCGTCGACGCCACCCTGCAGGGCAAGTCGGTGGCTGCGCCTGCCGGCCGGCCGGCCGCCATTCTGGCCAGCGAGCTGCCGATGGGTTCGGACAGCTCCGGCCTCGTGGTGCTCGTCCTCTGGTTACAGGCGCTGGTAATTGTCACGGCGGTGGTGGTCTGGGCGAGGGCACGGTGGGGAACCGGTCAAGCCTGGTTGATCGGGCTTCCGCTGGTGCTAGCGGTGCTGTGGGGCTCGTCCGGCAACGTGCTGATGTTGCTGCCCAACCTCGTCTGAGGATCTTGCAGCAGCTGGCTAGAGCAGGTTCATCCCTCGTTCACGCGGTTGGGTGCCGGTGTAGGTGCACTGCCGAGAGCCTTCTGGTGTTGGACCCCGATGGGGAACCTCATTGCCTAGAAAGGGCTCTGCAATGCAGAATGCAAGCATCATCAAGCTGGGAGTTGGTGGCGCGGTAGCGCTGGCGCTCTCGCTGGGCGTCATTTCGCCCGCAAGTGCCGACGTCCAGCCGCAGTCGACCGACGCGGTGGCGGTCGGATCGGACACCGTCCAATACGTCGCCGATTTCGTCGCCGACGGCTCGCCCACCGGGTTGAACGGCTTCAACACGACCAACGCCCGGCGGATCTTCTCCTTCGACGCCACCGGCGATGCGAGTGGCCGCGCCGCCTACCAGAACGGCACGGCGACCGCGCTGCCCGCCTCGGTGGTACTGCGCGCCGGCCAGAAGCCGGTGACCCGCCCGAACGGCTCCGGTGCCGGAATCTCGGCGTTGCTGACCGACACCGCGCACCAGATCGACTTCGTGCGTTCCTCCCGGCTGCCCAAGGCATCCGAGCAGTCGACCGCTAACGGCCTGTTCGGCGGTATTCACGTCTACAAGATCGCCACCGACGGCCTGCAGGTCGCGGTCAATGCCTCGGCTCCGGCGACCCAGGACTGGAATGGGCCGGCCGGTCTTTCGGCAGCTGAGCTGGTGAACATCTACAACGGGACCTACAAGCGCTGGAGTGACATCACGGCAGTCAACCCCAGCTTCGTCAGCCCGGCCCCGAGCGACGCGATCGTCCCGATCCTGCCGCAGGTCGGTTCCGGTACCCGTAACGACTTCCTCGCCGACCTGAAGATCGCCAACGGCGGGGTGGACGTACCGCTGGCCAGCACTGTCCGCACCTCCGAGGAGCACGACCCGACGGCAGTTTCCGCAATGGCCAACGGCACAATGACTTTCGCCGACAGCACCACGGCTCCATACACGAAGAAGGACGCCCTGGCGCCGTTCTCGACCGGACGCGACAAGCTGATCGATACCAGCTACTTCGGGTCTACTCCCGCGCCGAACACTGTGTATCTGCTCAACGGTGCGGCTCCGGACGGTGCGGCGGCAACCTCGTACAACCTGGCGCGCACGCTGTACCTGCTGGCCCGCCAGACCGACGTCACTTCGACGACCCCCTTCCTGGCCGGTGGGTCGCTGAACCTGGTCAACACGCTGTTCGGTACCGCCACCAGCCAGTTCGGCAAGGTGCAGTCGAGCTCGCTGTTCACCGCCGCTGGGGTCACCCGCTCCTGGGCTGACCTGAACTTCGCCTCAGCCGGCTGATCGTCGCTGGCTTCGTCAGTCCCGTCGTCGGCCGATCCCTGGACCGGACCAGCCGACGACGGGCGACGAGGAGCAATCCGCAATATCGCTTCACCCCACAGTATCGGCATGAACTCTTCTGAACTTAGGAGCACAGGATGATCCGCAATATCAAGACTGTGATGACCGGGGCCGCGGCCCTCGCCATCGCGGGCGGGATGCTATTCGCCGGGGCTGGCGCTGCCCATGCAGCTGCTGGTGACCCGACGTTCGAGACTCCCACCGGCAACCCGGGGACCCAGGGCTCGGTTGGTTTCTACGACTCGACCGGTACCCAGATCTTCGGTGGCAACGTCTCTGATGACCCGATCGCGGCGT
>JAVEEN010000108.1 GCA_030840445.1 Pseudonocardiales bacterium | reverse complement strand
GCCGGTTCACCGACTTCGCGCAGCACCCAGCCGAGTGAACCACTCTGCCGTCAGCGCGGCCTGCGCTACGCCGAGGTCAACCATGATGCCCCAGGTCGGCCAGGATACGGGAGATCCGAAGGGAGGTTGTCGACCAGCCGGACAGCGTCACCCGGCGTTCCTGCGCCGCAGACCGGAGTCGCCGCCGTAGCTCGGTGTCGGTCAACCAGCGGCGCAGCGCCGCGGCGAAGGCCGCCGAGTCGCCGGGCCGCACCAGCATGCCCGGCCGGCTCCCGTCGGGCGTCCGACCGAGGGCGTCCGGCAACCCGCCGACCGCCGTCGCAACGACCGGCAAGCCGCGCGCCAACGCCTCGGTGACAACCATGCCGTACGTCTCGGCGCGTGAGGCCAACACCAGCAGGTCCGCGGCGGCGTAGTGACTGTCGAGGTCAGCGCCCGTTCGCGCACCGGCGAAACACACTCGGTCATCGATTCCGTGAGCCCGGGCCTGACGGTCCAGGCGCCCGACGAAGCCCGGATCGCGGTTCACCGAACCCACGCAGACACAGCGCCATGGCAGGTCCATGACTGTTGCCAGCGCCGCGAGTAGCACGTCGTGCCCCTTGTTCGGCGTCACCGCCGCGACGCACAACAACTCGTCGCCGGTCGCCGATCCCGTGGCCAGGGCGGCGGCGTCGACACCGGGCTCCGCCACCTGGACCCGGTCGGGCCGCAGGGCGTAGCGATCCAGCAACCAGCGCCGGGTCCAAGCGCTGGTCGTGACAATGGCGGCGGCAGCAGACAGCACAGCCTGTTCCCGAGCGCCGGCGTCGACAAGCCCGTCTTGCGGTGATGTGTCGCCGAGCGGCAGGTGCACGAGGACCGCCAATCGCAGCCGACGAGCCTCGGGCACCAGCGCCTCCGGGACGGTCGAGGCGATCAGGCCGTCGACAAGCACGACACAGCCGTCGCCGATTCCGGCGATCACGGCGGCGAAACCGGCCCGCGCCGCCGCGCCCGGCATCGGCCAGTTGCCCGGCACGGCATGCTCATGTACCGACCAGCCGAGCGCGGTCAGGCCATCGCGCACCCGGCGGTCATAAGTGTTGCCACCGCTCGGACGCATCGGATCGTCGATGCCGTCGGGCACGACCAGATGCACTACGGCCACAGCGGCTACAGCGTTCGCTCGTAGCTGGCCCACGCGACATGTGACTCGTGCAGCACAATCGTGATCCCGGCCAGTCCCCGGGCGCTCTCGCCGAGTACTCCGGCGCCCACCCGCTCGGCGAGTCGATCACCAATCACCTGGGCCAGCGCCTCGGTAGTGGTGTTCACGCCGGCGAACTCGGATTCGTCGTCGAGGTTGCGGTAGTTGAGCTCGCCGACGATAGCCCGCAGCTCCTCGGCCGCCCGCCCGATGTCGACCACGATGTTGTCAGCGTCCAGAGCCGCCCGTCGGAACGTTGCGTCGACGACGTATGTCGCGCCATGCAGACGCTGTGCCGGTCCGAACACCTCGCCGCAGAAGCTGTGGGCGATCATCATGTGATCGCGAACGCTCACGCTGAACATGAACTCATCCCGTCCGGTAGCTGATCAAGTGGCACAGCGCAGGCAGACTACCGTCAGCCAACCGGGTCATGACATCAGGCAGTTCGTCGAAGCGCGACACGCCGCTGATCAGCGCGTCGAAGGCGGGATCGCCCAGCAGGTCCAGGGCGAGCGCCAGCCGGTCGGTGGCGCTGCGGCGCCCGCGGCGGGCTCCGGATACCGTCCCGACCTGACTGGCGCGGATGCCGAGGCGGCCGGAATGGAAGCTGCCGCCGAGCGACAGAGTGACCTCGGTATCGCCGTACCAGCTGAGATCGATGACGGTGCCTTCCGGGGCGAGCAGGTCGAGAGATTGCTGGAGACCGGCGGACGTCGCGCTGGTATGCACCACGAGGTCACGGCCGTCCGCCGCGTCGGCGGGCAGGGTGAAGTCGACGCCGAGCGCGGCCGCCACCTCGGCCCGGGAGACATCGATATCGACGAGGCTGACGCGGACGCCGGGAAACCGGGCGGCGAGGCCCGCCACGGCACAGCCGACCATACCGGCGCCGACGACGGTTATGCGGTCGCCGACGAGCGGGGCGGCGTCCCACAACGCGTTGACGGCAGTCTCCAGGGTGCCGGCGAGCACGGCGCGCTCCGGGGGCACGTCATCGGGCACGAGGACCACCGCTTGGGCCGGCACCACATAGGCAGTCTGGTGCGGGTACAGGCAGAAGACGGTGCGTCCTCGCAGCGCCGCCGGGCCATGTTCGACGATGCCGACATTGAGGTAGCCGTATTTGATCGGGCCCGGAAAGTCGCCCTCCTGGAACGGGGCGCGCATCGCGGCGTACTGGCTCGTCGGGACGCCACCGCGGAACACCAGAGTCTCGGTGCCTCGGCTGATCGCCGAATACAGGGTCCGGACGAAGACATCGCCCGGGCCGGGCTCGTCTAGCGGGACCGGCCGGATCTCACCCAGGCCAGGTTCGCGAAGCCAGAACGCCTGCGCGTGACTCCACACCGGCCTCACCTTACTTGTCAGACCCCGAGACTTGTCAGACCCCGAGACTTGCCAGACCCCGAATTGAACCGGAGCGTCGCATTTCCCGTATTCCCGTCGTACCCCTGGACAAACGGAGGCACGGTGCGGCTGGTTCAAACGGGTCCCGCTATCGGGCTACTGGCCCAGCTCGTCATCCTCGTCGCCCTTGACGAGTCGGTTGGCCTCACCGGCTTCGGGTGGGTCGTCGGTATGACCTGCGGGCTGATCACGAACGCGGCGTTGACTGGTGGCCTCGAACGTCACGCCGACCACGATGCTGACGACGATGCCGCTCACCGTGGCGGCGGGGGACTGGGCCCCGCTGACCGGGTGACCCTCACGCGAGCCACGCTCGCTGGAGCCGTGGCGGCACTGACCGCGGACTCGTTCGGCCGGCCCGCACCGGTGACAGCCCTGGTGGCGCTCACGGTCATCGCTCTTATCCTCGACGCCGTCGACGGCTGGGTCGCGCGACGAACCGAAACGGCATCGCCGCTCGGCGCACAGTTCGACATGGAGGTCGATGCGTTCCTGATACTCGTGCTCAGCGTGTATGTCACCCGGTCGAGCGGCGTATGGGTGCTTGCGATCGGCGCGGCACGCTACCTGCTTCTCGCAGCCGGCTGGTTGCTGCCGTGGCTGAGCGAATCGGTGCCGCCACGCTATTGGCGCAAGGTTGTCGCAGCGATCCAAGGCATTGTGTTGACGTTCGCGATGGCCGACGTACTGCCCCGGCTATGGGCCGACGCCGCGCTCGCCGCTGCACTGGCGCTGCTCACCGAGTCGTTCGGCCGCGACATATGGGGTCTGTGGCGTTGTCGACGCGTCGAGCCCGGCCCGCTCGCCCGTGGGACGGCGATGAGTGAACCGCATGGGAACTACGAGCTCAGTGCTAGGCGCGGTAGAGAGGTTCCGCGGTGGAGTTGAGAAGGGTTCGTACTGCTATGGCCAGGGTGATTGCTGTCCTGGCCGGCTTGCTCGTGTGGTTCGCCGCGCTGGCTCCGGACAACATCAGTCGGCTCACACCGGAGGCGTTCCTGCGCATCCCGATTGAGGGACTCCTCTTCGTAGCGCTCGTTCTCCTCCTGCCGGGTAGGCAAAGCCGGATCGTGGCAGTGCTGGCCGGAGCGGTTCTCGGCGTGCTTTGTGTGGTCGAGCTCCTCGATCTCGGTTTCTCCGAGGCGCTGGGCCGGCCGTTCAACCCGGTGACGGACTGGAGCTACTTCGGGTCCGCGGTGGGCCTGCTCCGGGATTCAGTCGGCCGGCAGGGTGCCATCGTCGCCCTGGTGGCAGCTGCGTTGCTGTGCATCGCCGCATTGGTCTTGATGCCATTGTCGGTCCTGCACCTGACGCGGCTGGTGAACCGGCATCGGGCGCGGTCGCTGCGCGGCGTCGCGGTGCTCGGGGTGGTCTGGGTCGTCTGCGCATTGGTCGGCGCGGAGCTCATCCCGGGCGCGCCGATCGCGTCCACGAGCGCGTCCAGCCTCGCTTACCGCGAGGTGAACCAGGTCCGCATCGGCATACAGGACCGGCAGAAATTCGCAGCAGCGGCCGCCGTTGATTCCTTCCGGGGTACTTCGGGCAACGACCTGCTGACCGGACTGCGAGGCAAGGACGTCATGGTCGCCTTCGTCGAGAGCTACGGACGCGTCGCGATTCAAGGGTCGGCGTTCTCCCCGCAGATCGACTCAGCGTTGGATGCCGGAACCGAAGAACTGCATGCGGCCGGATTCTCGTCCCGGAGCGGCTGGCTTACCTCGCCGACCTTCGGTGGCATCAGCTGGCTGGCCCATTCCACATTGCAGTCCGGGTTGTGGATCGACAACCAGCAACGCTACAACCAGCTCGTCGGCGGAGATCGCTTCACTCTCAGCGACGCATTCAAACGCGCGGGCTGGCGAACGGTCGCCGACGTGCCGTCCAATGAAAAGGACTGGCCGGAAGGCTCGTCGTTCTACCACTACGACCAGATCTATGACTCCCGAAACGTCGGGTACGCAGGCCCGAAATTCAGCTACGCCGCCATGCCCGACCAGTACACTCTTTCCGCCTTTCAGCGTATGGAGCTGGCCAAGCCAAACCACGTTCCGGTCATGGCGGAAATCGATCTGGTGTCCAGCCATACGCCCTGGGCACCGCTGCCGCGCCTGATCGACTGGAACAAGGTCGGGGACGGCTCGGTCTTCGACAACATGCCCGCACAGGGCCGATCGGCGGCCGCGGTATGGCGTGACCCGAGTCAGGTAAGGGCTGCGTACGGCCAATCCATCGAGTACTCGCTGAACACGCTCATCTCCTTCGTGCAGCACTACCACGACAAGGATCTCGTGCTCGTCGTCCTCGGCGATCATCAGCCCGCCACGATAGTTTCCGGTCAGGGCGCGAGCCGCGATGTGCCGATCACGATCATCGCGCACGACCCGGCCACTATGGACCGGATTTCCAGCTGGGGCTGGCAGGACGGCATGAGGCCCGCTCCGAACGCGCCGGTCTGGCCGATGGACGCCTTCCGGGACCGCTTCCTGCGCGCGTTCGGTCCGTGATCGCAGCCGAGTCCAGCGCAGGAAATGGCAAGTATCGAGCGCCACAAACTCGAGGTCATCCGCGGCCTCGACGGGATAAGTTGGACACCAACGACATTGCGGCAGGTGCGTAACGTCCTTGTCGGTACCGTTGCGCAAGGCGTTTGGGCAGCCTTGCGTTACGTGCTGTCGAGTTCGCTCATCGTTTTCTGTCGAGGGTTGTCTGATGGTCGCTATTGTGCTGAGCCTGGCGTCGGCGTTCCTCTTTGCCTGCGCAGCAACAGCTCAACAGCACGCCACCCGAGTCGTGGGGGCCACGAAGCACCCAGCAAGCCCGGCCGCGTCGCCGCTGACTGCTCGGTTCCGAATCGTACCGCTCATCCGCGACCTGCTGAGGTCGCGGCTCTGGTTGTTGGGCTGGTGCCTGAACCTGGTCGGTTTTCTGACCCAGGCCGCCGCCTTGCATCTTGGCTCGGTAGCCCTCGTCCAACCACTTCTGGTCACACAATTGCTCTTCACGCTGCCGTTGGTCTCGATCTGGGACAAGCGGTGGCCCTTACGGCGTGACTGGGCGGCGGGTTTGCTGATCTGCGCCGGGGTCGCGGTGTTCCTGTCGATTCGAGACGCAGCGCCGAACGCGGGGTCAGCCGATCGGGCCCGGATCCTGATCGCGTGTATGGCAGCACTCGTGCTGATCGGCTGTCTGGTCGTTGCCTCCGCTGGAAGGCCGGCGACTGTGCACGCCACGGAGGTGGCAGTAGCGGCCGGATTGTGTTTCGCGCTGAGCGCGGTGCTGACCAAGTTGACAGCGACAGACCTGGTGCACCGTGGGGTTGCTGCCACCGCGGCGGATTGGCCGGGGTATGCCCTCGCTGCATCGACCCTGTTGGGTCTGCTGTTGGAACAGGAAGCATTCAGCGCCGGACCGTTGTCGCTGTCGATCGCCGCGATGACGATCACGAACCCAATCGCCAGTTACCTGATTGGGGTGCTGGCCTTCGACGTGAAGGCACCGACCAGCCCCAGCGCCCTGGCGGCCCTCGCCGTGTCCGGCGTGCTCTTGTCCGTGGGCGCGGCCGTCCTATCCGGCTCTCCCACGGTTCGACGGGAAAGTGCGTATTCACCTGTGAAAGCCGGTCAGCTACGCCCGGGCGTGCGATGATAGGGGGACTTGTTCCCGAGCGGATGGGTTGCCATGCACCCAGGTCCACACCTATTGAAGTCGTCGCCTTCCGTCGAGCAGCACGGTCACAGAGAAGCGAATCTGGTGATCGATATCGCCGGGCTGCGGCCGACGATATTCCGCGCCCTTCGGCTGTGCCTGGAAACTGCTGTAATTCCCACCGTATTACTTGTGACCCTGATGCACACGGTCGGCTTGCTGATCGCGCTCGCTGCGGCGCTCGGCTGGTGCTACTTGGCCCTGGCGGCACGCTGGATCGCAGGGCGCCGCTTGCCCGGGACGATGGTGCTGTGCGTCAGCATGATCTCCAGCCGAGCGCTGATCGCGCTGCTGACCTCCAGTGCGTTCGTCTACCTGCTGCAACCGGTGCTCGGCTCGCTGTGTATGGCGTTGCTGTTCGTCGGGAGCGCACTGGTCGGGCGACCCGTCACCGTCAGGCTGGCGCGCGACTTCATCGCCATTCCGGCCCACATCCTGAACCGCCGGCGGGTTCGTCGCATGTTCAGCCAGGTCGCACTGATCTGGGGAGTTTCGAGACTTGCCGACGCCGGGATGAACCTCGGGTTCATGCATTTCGGCCTGGATGCCGGCTTGCTGTCCCGAGCGTTGCTCAGCCCGCTGCTGACGGTGCTCACCGTCGCAATCTGTGCGTTCTGGGGCGTGCGGGTGCTTCGCCGGGATGGTGTCCGGCTTCGACTGGGCACCGCAGCGATCTGATCGGCCGCAATCTGATCTGTGCAGTCGTGCTTCTGGCAATATGGCGTCATGCGCTTGGCTGGCCGAGTGGCCGTGGTCACCGGAGCAAGCCGTGGCATCGGCAACGCAACTGCCCGGCGGCTCGCGGCCTGCGGCACCACTGTCGTCTGCGTCGGTCGGGACGAGCCTGCGCTGCAACGCCTCGCAGCAGAGATCAACGGCTCCGTTGTCACCGCCGATCTGACAGACCCCTCGAGCGCGAAGGACATCGTCGCCCACAGCCTCGCGGCACACGGGCAATTGGACATCGTGGTGGCCAACGCCGGCGTCGGTTATACGGGCGATTTTTCGCAAATGCCAGCGAACCGGATCAGTGAACTCGTCGACGTCAACGTACGCGCGCCGATACTCCTGGCCCGCGCCAGTATCGAAGCACTGCGGGCGCCATCGCAATTCTCCTCGGGCGGCGGTGGCGCGATCGTGTTCGTGAGTTCGATAGCCGGCGCCGTCGGGGTGCCCGGCGAGAGCGTCTACTCCGCATCCAAGGCCGCCATCGAGGCGTTCGCCACCGTGCTGCGCGAGGAATTGCGCCGCGACCGGATCGCCGTCTCGACTGTCTTGCCGGGCGTCGTAGACACCGACTTCCTGCGGATCCGTGGTGTGCCCTACAACCGAAGGTTTCCACGGCCGATGCCGCCGGAGCGACTCGCCCGCGTGATCGTCGAGGTCATCGAGAACGGCAATGAGCGGCGTATCGAGCCGCGCTGGCTGGGCCTGCCGGCTCGGTTCGCCGCAACGGCGCCCAACCTGTATCGCGTTCTCGCCCGACGATTCAGTTGAGCGATCTCAGCTCAGTTGAGCGACCTCAGCCCAGGGACCGCAGCCCGCTCCGTCCCGCCAGTCGGGCCAGGACGCTCGCAACCACTGTGCTCGCTTCCAGCCCATGCTCGGCAAGGATGCTTGAGCGTTCGCCATGTGGCAGGAAGCGTTGCGGGAGGCCAAGTGTCTGCACGTCGACAGCGACGCCCGCGGTGCGCAGCGCGCGACAGAAGGTGTCTCCGAAGCCGCCCGCCACCCCGTTGTCTTCAAGCGTCACAACGAGCCGTTGACGGCCGGCAAAGGCCACGAGGGACTCCTCGACAGGCAGTACCCAGCGTGGATCTACGACCGACGAGGAGATTCCGGCCCGATCGAGTTCGACTGCCGCCTCGACAGCGATCTGGCCCATCGGGCCGACCGCGACCAGCAGCACGTCGGCACGGTCACGGGCGAACAACACGTCGCCGTTGCCCAACCGGCCGATCGAAGCAATGTCCGTTCCCACCTCGGCCTTCGGGAAACGCAGCGCGGTCGGGCCGTCGACGTCAGCGACAGCTTCGCGCAACAGCTCACGCAGCCGAACCGCGTCTCGCGGGGCCGCAACCCGCATACCCGGCACAGCACCAAGCAGCGACAGGTCCCACATCCCGTGATGACTCGGCCCGTCAGTACCCGTGATGCCCGCTCGGTCCAGCACGAATGTGACCGGCAGGCGGTGCAGCGCGACGTCCATCAGCACCTGGTCCAACGCGCGATTCAGAAACGTCGCATACACCGCCACAACGGGGTGCAGGCCGCCGGTCGCCAATCCAGCGGCCGAGGCCACCGCGTGCTGTTCAGCGATGCCGACGTCATAGACCCGGCCCGGGAAGCGCTTGGCAAATGGATACAGTCCGGTCGGCCGCAGCATCGCCGCGGTCACCGCGACCACATCCTCGCGCTCGACTCCGATGGCGAGCAGCTCCTCGCCGAACACCGCAGTCCAGGACCGACCCGGCCCGCCGGCGGTCGACGCAGCGATGGTGTGCATCCGGTCGGCCTCGTCAGTCTCAGCCGGCCGGTAACCGCGTCCCTTCTCGGTCACGCAATGCACCACGGTCGGCCTGCCGCAATCGCGGGCCCGACGCAAGGCCTGTTCGAGGGCCGGTACGTCGTGGCCGTCGATCGGTCCGAGGTAGGCCAGGCCAAGTCCGGTGAACAACTCGGGTGTCGAACCGCCGGCCCGGAGGTCGGCCAGGTGCTGGGCCAGTCCGCCGACTGTGGGGGCGTAGGAGCGACCGTTGTCGTTGAGCACGATCACCATCGGACGCTCCGGTGCCGCACCGATATTGTTCAACGCCTCCCAGCACATGCCCCCGGTGAGCGCGCCGTCACCGACCACCGCCACTACGCACCGGCCCCGCTCACGCCGCACCGCGATCGCCTTGGCCAGCCCGTCCGCGTAGGACAGGGCCGTCGAAGCATGAGAGTTCTCCACCACATCGTGGACACTCTCGGCCCGGCTCGGGTACCCGGACAGTCCTCTGGCCTGGCGAAGTCCGTCCATCGCCGCCGCCCGGCCGGTCAGCATCTTGTGGACGTAGGACTGGTGACCGGTGTCGAAGATGATCGCATCCCGGGGAGAATCGAATACCCGGTGCAGCGCGATCGTCAGTTCGACCATTCCGAGGTTCGGTCCGAGGTGGCCGCCGGTCCGTGACACCGAGGCAATCAGCTCTGAGCGGATCTCGCCGGCCAGTACGTCAATGGCGCGCTCAGACAATGCCTTCAGATCAGCCGGACCGCTGATCTGGGACAGCAGACTGATCACGGATGTGTTCACGGTCATCGGCCGCCAACAGCTCGGATCGACTCCCGCAGGGATCCCATGGTCGCCAGCACGGCGGTCGGCTCGTACCCGCAATGCGCCATACAGTTCGCGCACCGCGGGTCGTTACCGCGGCCATAGGCGGACCAGTCGGTTTCCTCGACAAGTTCCCGGTAGGTCTGGACGTGTCCGTCATCCATCAAGTAGCAGGGGCGTTGCCAGCCGAGCAACGAGTACGAGGGGATTCCCCAGGCGGTACAGGACAGTTCCCGCTTTCCCTCCAGGAAGTCCAGGAATACGGGGGAGTGGTTGAGCCGCCATTGCTTACGACGCCCTTCGCCGAATGCCTTGGCAAACAGCTCCCGGGTCTGCTCCACACCCAGCCAATGCTCTTGGTCCGGTGCCTTTTCGTACGCGAACCCCGGCGAGATCTGCATGTTGTCGATGGCTAGTTCGTTGTTCAGGTAGTCAAGTACATCGATGACGTCCTGAGGTGAATCGGTGTCGAAGAACGTGGTGTTGGTGTTCACCCGGAAGCCAGCTGCTTGAGCCTGCCTGATCGCGGCGACGGCCAGGTCGAACACTCCGTCTTTGCACACCGATTCGTCGTGGCGCTCGCGAAGCCCATCGATGTGCACCATCCACGCGAAGTTGCGGTGGGGCTTGAACTTGTGCAGATGTTTGGGCAGCAGGACGGCATTCGTGCAGAGAAACACTATCTTCCTGCGATCCAACAGTTGCCGAACGATCTCGTCGATCTGCGGGTGCATGAGTGGCTCGCCGCCCGCTATGGACACCATCGGCGCGCCACTCTCTTCAATGGCAGCTATCGCCTGCGCTACCGGCATCCGCTGTTTGAGCAGCTGTGCCGGCTGCTGGATCTTGCCACACCCGGCGCAGGTGAGGTTGCAGGCGAACAGCGGCTCGAGTTCGACGAGCAACGGAAACTTCTTCTTGCGGAGCAGCTTCTGCTTGAACAGATACGCCCCCAATCTCGCGGTCTGGTGCAGCGGCATACCCACTTCTCAGATCACCTCCCTGGGCAATGTGAATTGGACGTCCTCGTCGACGACATGGGTGTTGCGCAGGGTGACCGACCCTAACCCGGACAGGCATCGCACCAGCTCGTCCACGAGGTGGGCAGGTGCCGACGCCCCTGCGGTGATGCCGATCCTGCCTACGCCAGCGAGCCACCTGAGGTCCACGTCGGTGGCCTCGTCGACCAGATACGCCGGCGTCCCCTCGCGCTCGGCGACCTCGACCAGCCGGCGTGAATTGGACGAGTTGGCGGACCCGAGCACCAGCACCAGCTCGGATTCGGCTGCGACCCTGCGGATCGCCAGTTGGCGGTTGGTCGTGGCGTAGCAGATGTCATCCCGGCGTGGTGCGCTGAGCGCCGGGAAGCGCTGGCGCAACACATCGGCAGCCTCGCGCGCCTCGTCGACCGCGAGCGTGGTCTGCATGACATAGGCGACCCGATCAGGATCGCGGGCCCGCACCGACGCAGCATCGGCGGCGTCGGCGACCACCACGACGTCGCCAGGTGCCTCGCCGACGGTACCGATCACCTCTTCGTGTTCACGGTGGCCGATGAGAAACACGGTGTCACCGCGGGCGGCATAACGACGAACCTCGGTGTGCACCTTCGTCACCAGCGGACACGTCGCGTCGATCACCGACAGTCCGCGCGACTGGGCCTCGGTCCGCACCTCAGGGGAGACGCCGTGCGCGGCGAAGACCACTACCGAACCAGGGGGCACCTCGTCGACCTCTTCGACGAAGATCGCGCCACGGCTCTCCAGGTCGCGGACCACGTGAGCGTTATGGACGATCTGGCGACGTACATACACCGGGGCACCATGCCGCTGCAGACTACGTTCGACAATCTCGATAGCGCGTCCCACTCCGGCACAGAAAGATCTGGGCGAGGCCAGGACGATCTCGCGGTCACCGATCGCCGCGCCCCATTGCTCCATGATCGGCGCTGCCGATCGCAACGACCGAAGCGCACGGATGCCTCGCGGCACGGTTCCGGGTCTCAGCAACGGTGCCTGGGGAGTGTCCACAATGGCTCGAAGTACGGCGAACGGTTCGTTACCGGCGGCCGAACTCAGCTGACCGGACTCCATGTCGACAGCCAGTGCTCCGGTCGCGGCGAGGGCACCCGCCACCCGAGCAGGCAAGACCCGGTCGCTGGACACGATCGGACCCAGGTGTGCGCGCAATCCCGTTCTGCGCAATGCACCGGCCAAGAACGGCGCCGACAGACTGGTCACCGGGCCGCCGGCGACCCGGATCTCGCTGGCGACCACCAGGTCGCCGGTCCGAACGCCCGATTGCAGCGAACCCGCCACCCCGGCAACCAGCACGGCGCGGGGTTCGCGGGCCAACTGCCGGGCACTCTCGGCCGATCGTGCCGGCCCCTTGCCGGTACGCATGATCCGTAGCGATGACCGCGCGCCGCGCAACGCGACCTGCTCGGCGAGCAGCGGCGTGCAGACGACAGCGTCAGTCATCGTCGAACCCCGAGGTAGCGTCCGAGCGCGGAGATCGGGAACACCGCGCGGTACAAGTGGTAATTGATGTAGAAGTAGCCGGGAAAGCCGGTACCGGTGAACTGCGGTTCGTCCCAGCTGCCGTTCGGCCGCTGGGTATCCATCAACCACCGCACGCCTCGCTCCGCCGCGCTGGACCGCTGGCCGACGGCTTGCAGCGCGAGTAACGCCCAGGCGGTCTGGGAGGCGGTCGAGGCGCCCTTGCCGATCCAGCTGCTGTCCCGATACGAGCGCAGGTCCTCACCCCAGCCGCCGTCGGAGTTCTGGTGTTCCTCCAGCCAGCGGATGGCATCACCGATCGCCGGATCGGATGCAGTCAACCCGGCGGCGATGAGCGCTGGGACGACCGCTCCGGTCCCGTACAGGTGGTTTGCTCCCCAGCGCCCGAACCAGGAGCCGTCGGCTTCCTGCGCCTGGATCAGCCAGCGGACGCCGCGCCGGCATGCCTTGCTGTCCCGCAGACCTACTGCGGCAAGCATCTCCACGATGTGTGCCGTGACGTCCGCCGACGGGGGATCGATCACCGCGCCGAAGTCGCAGAACGGCAGTTTGGTCGCCAACAGATGGGAATTGTCGGCGTCGAAGGCGGCCCAGCCACCGTCCCTGGATTGCATACCGGATAGCCAGGTAGTGGCGCGCTCGACGGCGGCACGAACCCGATCCGGAGCGGCTTGCTCACAACGGCGCAGCGCCAGCACCACCTCGGCGGTGTCGTCGGTGTCGGGATAACCGTCGTTGGCGAACTCAAAGGCCCAGCCACCGGGGTCCAAGTTCGGCCGGCGAACAGCCCAATCACCGGTAACGTCGATCTCCTCGGTAAGCAGCCACTTCGCTGCCCGAACGATGTCCTGGTCATCGGGTGGCACCCCGGCATCGAGCAGAGCGGTCATCGCGAGCGCGGTATCCCAGACCGGCGACTGGCATGCCTCCACCCGACGCACAATTCCGTCGCGGGTTTCCTCCCGGACGATGAAAGCCTCCAGCCCATCCAGGCCGGCCCGCACGGCCGGATGATCGAGCGGATACCCGACCAGGTGCAGAGCCAGCAACGAATACACCCAGGGCGGCTGGATACCGCCCCAGGACCCGTCTGCCTCCTGGTGGGCGAGAATCCATTCGGTGGCCTTGGTTGTGGCCAGCCGCCGCAGCCATCGAATCGGCCGTCGGGAATAGCGGTGCAGGATCCGGTCGAGCCGGCCGAACGCGCCTTCCCACGTTCCTGCCGGTGCCAGGGGCAGCGCTTCGGCGCCCGAACGGAGTTCCTCGATGCCGAAGGGCACCGGACGTACCGGACGCGCTGCCCCTACGATCGTCAGCGGAACGATGGTCTGTCTGGCCCAGCAACCCCATTTGTAGATATTCAGCGGCGCCTGACGAGGTAGCAAGATCAGTTCGGGAGGCATCACCGGCAACTCGTCCCAGGACCAGAGGCCGAAGAGGGCGAGCCAGATCCGGGTGAACACTCGGCTGCGTTCGATACCGCCCTGGTCACGTACGAATTCGGCCGCGGCGAGCATGTGGGCTGCTTGCGGTTCATCGCCGGCCAACCGGAGCGCAACCCATGCCTCGGCAGTGGTCGACAGATCGCCCGGGCCGCCGTAGTACGTGGCCCAGGTCCCGTCCGGACGTTGCCTGCTCCGAATCCAACGCGCCGCTTCAGCGGTCTCTTGATCGCCACGAATACCGAGGAACTGTCGCAACAGCAGGTCTTCGGCGTCCATCGTCACGTTGGTTTCGAGTTCGCCTTTCCACCAGCCGGCAGGATTCTGCCGGCTCCGCAGATGGGCCACGCCGCGCTCCAGCGCCGCCGCGACGTCGGCGGACGGATCGGTCGACGTGGGCGACGACGACGAGACGGCGGCCATTAGTAGTCCCGCGCGATGACGAACTGAGCCAGTTCAGCAAGTTCTGCCTGGGCATCGGCCTGCAGGTTGCCGACGGCAAGTGCGGCCTCCGCGAATTGGACCTGCCGCGCGGCTTCCTCTGCCGCCCACCGCCGGCCGCCGGCGGTTTCGATCAGCCCAGCAACCAGTCGAAGCTCCGACTCCTCGGTTGTCCGCGGGCCACGTAGCCATTGCGCCAATTGCCGTCCGGCAAGTCCACCGCGAGAGAGCGCATAGGTGACCGGTAGCGACTTCTTGCCGCTGCGCAGATCCGAGAGCACGGGCTTGCCGGTGACCGCCGCATCGCCCCAGATGCCGAGCAGGTCATCGACCAACTGGAAGGCGGCACCGAGGTGCTGACCGTAACGAGTCAGCGCGTCGGTCGTGGCGCTCGGGGCACCGGCCAGGACGGCTCCGATGGCCGCGCTGGCGGACAGCAGTGCGCCGGTCTTGCCGGCGGCCATGCTCTGGCACGCCTCGAGGCTGACGTGATCTCGATGCTCGAAGGCGACGTCGTCGACCTGGCCTCGGATGAGCTCGCGGGTGGCCGCCAGCAGCAGCTTGAGCGCCTGATGGGCGTGTGGGGAATCGCTGTCGAGCAGTACCTCCTGAGCCACGGTGAGCATTGCGTCGCCGGTCAGGATTGCGCTGGGAACGCCCCAGATCGCCCAGACCGTCCGGCGGTGTCGGCGCTCGGTGTCGCCGTCCATCACGTCGTCGTGTAACAGCGAGAAGTTGTGCACGAGCTCCACTGCGACCGCACCGGGCACACCTACCTCGGGGCGGGCTCCGGTGGCACGAGCCGATAGCAAGGCCAAGGCGGGCCGCAGTGCCTTACCGCCGGTGTATTGCTGCGGTCGGCCGTCGCTGTCGCGCCATCCGAGGTGGTAGGCCGCGATTGCCGCGCTGTCAGGGTCCATCCTGGCGACCGCCGCCTGCATGGCGGCAAGGACGGCGTCCCGGCTGCGTTCCAAGGTCGGGTTCAGCGTCATCGTCATACCGGCACCGACCTCTTCTGCCATTCGGAGACGGGCCTGCCCGTCACTGCCTCGGCCGCGGCCGCACCGCTGAGGACGGCACTTTCCATCGTTGCTGGCCAGCCGGTTGCGGTCCAAGCACCGGCCAACGCCAGTCCCGGCATCCTCGTCACCGCCGGCGGCCGTGACCGCGCCGTGCCGGGCGAGGGGCGGAACGTGGCCGCTCGCTCTCGGGTTACGAAGAAGTCGACTACCCGCGCCCGCCGGGCTTCGGGCAGTAGTGCGCCCAGCGCCGGCAATAGCCATTCGCGCAGTTGCGCGGCGCTCAGTTCAATGCCCGAATGCGCCGCCGACAGCGAGATGGCGAGGTACTGGCCCTCGGCCAGGCCGGATTGCTCGGTTCGGTCGAAGACCCATTGCACCGGAGTATGGACGCCGGCCACGAACGGTTCGTCGAGGACGACTCGGTCGAAGACAACATGGACGTTCACGATGGGGGAGCTGCCCAGACGCTGCGACCAACCGGGCGCCAGGTGCACACTACCCAGCGGCAGCAACTTCTCCGCCTGTTCCGGGGGAACGGCAAGGACCAGCTGATCAACGGCATGCTCTGCGCCGTCACGCTCCCGAATGACCCAATGACCTGAGCGGGCCTGGACAGACTCGACCTTGGCCCTGGTGCGCACTGCGGCGCCGGCTGCGGTCAGGCTACTGAGCGCGGCGTCACCGTGCAGTCGCTGCAGGGGTACCCGCGACCAGCCGATGTCGCCCGCGCGGGCGTCGGTCAACAGACCGGTCTGGAACACTTTCGTTGCCAGGGCCAGGGATGCTTCTGCCGCTGGTGCGTTGAGGGTGGCCACCGTGAACAGGTCCCACAGCGCCGCCACGGTACGCCGGTTCTGGCCATGGCGACCCAGCCACTCACCGAAGCTGAGCTCGTCGATCGAGTCGTCGTCCAGCTTGACACCTCGCAGGGCGAGGGCGGCCCGAACGGCACGTAGCCGGTCGGTAGGTTGCAGGGCGGAGTAGCGCAACAGCGAACCCGCAAGGTGTAGCGGAGCGGGCAGGCCGCTGCGACGAAGCCGGGCCGGACGTTGCCCCGGCTCTCGCACGCCGATGTCCAGCCTCGGCTGCATCGCCACCAGGTCCGATACGCCGAGCCGGTCCAGCAAGCCACGATAAGCCGTACAGCAGCGCAGGAACACGTGCTGGCCGTTGTCGACGGACAGCGGACCGCGGCGGAAAGAATAGGTCAGGCCACCGAGTCCGGAGCGACCCTCCAAGAGGAGGACATCATGCCCGGCGTCGGCGCACCGCAGCGCGGCCGTGATCCCCGCCAGGCCACCGCCGATGACACCGATCCGCTTGTTCATATCGGTCTGCCCGCCAGGGCACGAGCGGCCACCCAGGCCTTGTCCCGTCCGGACAGCGATAGCCGTTGGCCGAAGATCCGGGACGGATCGTCGGCGATCTGAGCCAGCAACCGTTGATAGATGCCGGACATGGCCGTGCAGCAGGCAGCGCTGCGCCTGTCCAGCAACGGGACCAGCTTTAGTCCCTCGGCATACCAGGTTTGAGCACGGTTCGCCGCGAACCGGACCAGCGCGGTCAGGGCGCCGTCTCGATCGACCAGGCATCCATTGGCGTCCTGCAGTCGCAGCGTCACGCCGAACCGATCGAGGTCCTCAGCTGGCAGGTAGACCCGTCCGTTCAACAGATCTTCACGGACATCACGCAGAATATTGGTCTGTTGCAGGGCGATCCCGAGCGTGTCGGCATACCCTTCGGCCAGTTGATCGTCACCGCTGCCGAATACGCCGAGGCAGAGGCGACCGATCGATCCGGCTACGCATCGGCAGTAACCGACCAGATCATCGAAAGTGTCGTACGTGCGGCCCGCAAGGTCCATCTGCACGCCGTCGATCAGCTCGTCGAAAGCAGCCAGCGAGATCGGGAAGTGTCGCGCCACATCGGCCACCGCGCGCAGGACCGGATCGCTGGTCGATGCCGGATCAGGCAGCGATCCGAGTTGTTGTCTCAGTGCAGCCAGCTGCAGTGCTTTCTTTTCCTGGGAAAGGTCGCCGTCACCGATGTCATCGATCCGGCGGGCCAGTGCGTACACCGCGCACAGCGCCGATCTTTTGGATCCGGAAAGCAGCCGGATCCCGTAGTAGAAGTTGCGCGCCTGGTCCCTGGTGACGGACTCCGCGTGCGCATAGGCCTGATCGAGGGTCGCGGTCATTCGCGGGAGATCCGTAGCTGAGTTACCAGGTCTAGCAGTACATCACGGCGGCGCGGTCGCGGCGGACGAACCAGCACATCTCCGTCGCAACGACGGAGGGCGCGTACGGTGGCCCGGCCGCCGGCGATATAGCCGGCGACGGCGAGCCGAGCCCAACCGCCCAGCTGGCCGACCAGTGCGCCACCGGAATCGAGCAGCTCCGATGCCCGGTCGGTTTCGTAGCCGACGAGCCGCCTCAGCTCGGGTGCGGCGGTGCCGGCATCGAGATGCTGTGGCTGCACGCCGAAACGATCCATATCCTGTCGGGGTAGATAGATACGACCGGCCCGGCGGTCCTCGGCGATGTCCTGCCAGTGTTCGAGCAACTGCAGCGCCGTGCACACCTGATCAGACAGTTCCTGGCGGCCAGTCGAATCCTGTCCGAACACCTCGAGGACGAGCCGGCCGATGGGCGCGGCCGAGAGCGAGCAGTAGTGCAGCAGATCGCCCCAACTTCGGTATTCGGTAGCGCGCTGGTCGACCAGGTTGGCCTCGATCAGCTGCTCGAAGGGCCGCCTGCTGATGCGCCTCGATTGGACGGTGGGCACCAGTCGCCGCAGTACTGCTGCGCGTGGTTCGACGCCAGTCCACACCCTCCGCAGGTCCGCGCCGAACTCGGTGAGCAGCGCGCTTCGATCGCCTGGCGCCGAGTCACCCAGCTCATCGATGACCCGGACGACCTGATAGATACGTCGCAGGTCCCTCCGAAAGCGACGCGGCAGCACAAGCAGGGCAACCGGAAAGTTCTCAGCGCGCTCCTTCTGGCGCAGGAAATCCCGCGATGTCGACACCGGCGGTGGCCTGGTCGTGAACCCTCCCGATGCTGGCCCGGACACGGACTGTTGGTTCACATGACCATCCTCTTGCGCCCGCGAACCAAAATCTGCTTCCGTGTGAATGAGCTTCGGCGCACGGTTTTATCACGGAATTACAAAAGTCCGCGGAATGCGGTAATACTTAACGTATGGAGTACGACTCCGGGCCTGTTGCGGGGCAGTCGGTCGACGTCCAGCTCGAGCAGCTACTGCCGTCGCTGGTTGCCGGCCTGCCGGATCTGCTCGATGACCTGGAGAAACGGCTACTGGATCTGGCGCCGAGCTACTCGAACTTCATCGCCGCACGCCGCAACGTGGTGCTCGCCGCTGCGGAGGCAGGTGTCCGGTCCCTGGTAAGCGTCGCTACCCAGATCTGGTCGGACACCACACAGCAGGAGAACGTGTGGCAGCAGTCGGTCGATCAGACGCTGTTCGAGGAAATCGGACGGATCCAATGGCGCGAGGGCATTCCGGTCGGAACGCTGTTATCGGCGTATCAACTCGGGGCTCGGCTGGCTTGGCGGCAGATGTCCGATCGTGCGTTGCGCAACGAATTGCCCTCGGATGCCTTGGCAGCATTGGCTGAATCCGTCTTCTGCTTCGTGGACCGCCTGTCCTCGGCTTCGGCCGCTGGCTATCTGGCCGAGCAATCCGAAGCGGCCGCCGAGCGCGAGCGCTGTCGCGATGAACTCGTCGAAGTCCTCCTCTCGGACCGATCGGACACGACCTCGGTTCTCACGGCTGCTCGCAGGGCCGGCTGGGCGGTACCGAATACCGCCGCCGTGATCTTCATCGAGCCGCACAACGAGGCCGGCCGGGCGGTGCTGTCGCGCCTTGAGCAGAACTGCCTGCGCGTGCAAAGGGCGGGACTGCTAGGCGCTATCGTCCCTGATCCGGCAGCACCCAATCGTCGACAGCAGCTCGCAACAACCTTGCGGGGCTCGTCCGCCGTGGTCGGGCACACGGTTGCGTTGGAGCACCTGGCGGCCAGCGCGCGGATAGCCGAGATCGCCGCCAGACTGCAGCACGAGAGGGTACTCACCCAGGATCCGGTATTCGTCGATGAGCATCTGGATGCGATCATCGTGCACCGCGAGCCAAAACTGCTCGACGCGCTGCTCCAGCAATGTCTCGAGCCGTTGGAGCGCTTACCGGCCGGTTCCCGGGAGGCATTCCGGGCCACCTTGCGATCGTGGCTTCGCAACATGGGGGATCGGCGCGCGATAGCCGCGGAACTCCACGTACACCCTCAAACGGTGCGGTATCGGCTCGCCCGGCTCCGCGAACTCTTCGGCGGACGCCTGGATGACCCGGATTCGCGACTACCACTCATGTTGGCGCTGGCCTGGGATCCCTGATCACGCTGCTGGCGACGATCCTCAACGAGCCGCTACGGCCCGGCTGGCTGCTGCGCTATCCGGTTGGCCGCGGCGGCCGACCGCAGCTCCGCGAAGGCTGCGGTGACCGCCGATTCGAGTACACCAATATCGGCTACCAGGCTCGGATGGGCGCTGATTCCCAGGCACAGCTGGCCCGTCCAACCGAGAGCACCGACAGCCAGGCCCGTCCCCGGAGCCAGCGGCAGCATCGGGAACGCCCGATCCAGACGAAGTCCGGCCATGCTCAGCTGGACATCCGGGCCCGGCATGTTCGACACAATCGCATGAAAGTAGCGCCGGCCATAGACGGTGCGAGAGAACTGGGCGTGGACAATCGGGGGAAGTAGCTCGCCCACAGTGTTCATCACGAAACGAGAAGCCAGCGCGCGAGTTCCGGTACGCAGCCGTCCGCTGCGCCGCGCGATCTCGGCGAGTCGCTCGGATTCCGGCTGTAGGTCAAGCGGTAGATCGAGCATGACTGCGCCGGTGATATTGCCTTCAATCGCATCTTCCGGTGCGCGAACCGTCAACGGCACTGAAGTGCGTAGCTCATGAATCGCGGGTCTCGACGTTGCGTCGAGCACCCGGGCAAGGCCACCGGCCACCACACAGAGCAACACGTCGCTGACCCGCGCGCCGAGCGACTGTGCCGCTACCCGGACCTCGGCCAGGGGCAAGGTCACCATGCCGAAGGCCCGTTTCGGATCCTCTGCCACCGGCAGCCCTTCGCGCGGCCGGCCTTCCGTGGCCAACTGAGCCAGGCCGACAGCAGTCGCGACCAGGGTCTTGATCGGTCCCGGCCCGGCAGTCGAGCCAGCCGGCCGCGCGGGCAGGGCCGGCTCGAGCAGGTGCAGGGCTTGGGCAACGGTGCCGAAACCATCAGCGACGACGTGATGCACGATGAGAATGACCGCACTCTGGTTCGCCGTCACGCCGTGGGCAACGATCAGTCTCCATAGCGGACGGTCTCTTGGCAGCGGTATGGCTTCGAGTTCTCCCACCAGCGAACCCAGGGCGTCCAGACCCCCCGGCGCACCAGCCGGCGTCCACAGGTCTCGAGCCGCGATATGCCAGTTCCAATCGATCTCTGCGGCGTCGACCCACCGGGGTCGGCGCCAGCTCGAGGTCCAAGCGAGCCGCTGACGAAACCGGGGGAGATACGCCAGCCTCGAACGCACCAGGGCTTCGAGCTCGTCGCGGCTCGGGGCACCGTTGGGGCTGTCGGCGAGATCGAGCAACACCACGCCACCGACATGCTGAGCTGCCGTCGGCGACTCGACGTGCAGGAAGAAGGCGTCGACGGCGGCCACTCTCCGATGACGCCAGGGGTTGGTGCCTGCTCGGTCGCTGAGGAAGCTGGCGATCTTCGTACTGCCCAGTACGAGGACTGCGCCGCCGAGCGCGTCGAACAGGTAGTGGTTGGCGGTGGCAAGGATGACGAAAAGCGTCACCAGAACATGAGCACCGCTGACCAGCTGGGTGCGCAGGGTTCCGGAGATCAGCGCCAGAACGACGCTCACCCATAGTGCCCAGGCGAAATGCAGGGACGGCATCGCGGCGAGCTCATTGGCGTGATCGACGAACCCGGAACCCCATGATCCCCACGTGTGACCACCGGCGACGGTGTCGATGAAGCCCATCTCGGGCATCAGCCGAGGCGGGGCTAACGGATACAGTGCGAAGCACGCGATACCGATCAGATTGAGCACGATGAAGGAGGAGCGAGCCCAGCGGTACAACACCGGCTGCCGTAGGTACAGCCAGCCCAGCAACAGGAACGCGCTGATGATGTAGGTGAAGGCGTACTCGTAGTTCGAGATGACGCGGATCAGCTGGTGGTCGGCCAGCCAGGAGTTGAGCGGTCGCTCGAGGTCGAGATGCAGAAACCGTTCCAGATCGGCGATCTGGCCGGCGTGTTCAACCGCCGAGGGACGTCGTCCGGGCCAGTTCACGGCGGCGACCGCGGTGTACACACCGAAGACGGCCAGGCCCACGAGAAGCTCGCGCCAGAGCACAGGGCGACGCTGAGACCCGACAACGGGCGCCCCGGACGCAACCCGGTCGATCACCGTAGCGGAAGCAGCGGGGCGCACAGCTATGTCTTAGCACGTCAACGAGCACCGGCGATGCCGGGTTAGATCGTCTCGATGCCGAAGCTCCGCAGTTTGCGGTAAAGCGAGGACCGGGCGATTGCTAGAGCTTGGGCGGCCTGGGCGCGGTTGCCGCCGGAGTCGTGCAGCGCCTTCACGCTCGCGTCGCGTTCGATTGATTCCAGGCCGCTGAGTTGCCGACGTGCGCTAGGCGCGCTTCCAGGCTGCAGATTGTCCGCTGCTGCCGAATGTCTTGGCAGCGAGCAGCAGGCTCAGTGACGCGGCTCGGTTGGGCGGTGTGGGCAGCTCGGCAAGGGGCGCCATACAGCGCGCTATACGGCAAGCGCCTCTAGCGGCAGGTCCCAGAAGGCCTCGCCCAGATCGGTACTGACCCAGGCGCCCAGGTACCCACCCACTGAATGCCAGGACTGCTTGAGCCGAGCGAGACCACCACGCGGTCCGGCCTGACTAGTGGCATCAGCAACGTAGACCTTCAGAACCGGTCCGTAAGCAGCGACGGCGCACCGGCCCGTGTCCTCCCTCCCCAGGGGCACGGGCCGTTGCGCTGCGGCTCTTCGCCCGGAAGATCGCGATCGGTGAAGGGCCTTTCTCTGGTGTATGAGCCACCCGCACCACCCAGCTGAATCGAGTGGTTGGGCTAGGCGCGCGTCGGGTCGTAGTCATTCAGCGCGGCACCGACCTGATCTGCCAACGAGACCGCTACGAGCCGTTGGGTGAGCGTCGGTCTCGCTTCGGGCACCGGTCTCATCAGGAATCGGCCCCAAGTACGGCCGCCCGTTGAGACGAAGAGTTCGGTTTCCTCGTTCAGTGGCAGTCCGTCGTTGTCGACGTCCCACACGAAGTCGCCCCAGGTGACCCAGCCGTCATGTTGCAGCCGGGGCCTCGCTGGGCCGGTGCCGAAGCGAAAGGAGCAGTCCCGCAGCGCCAGTACGTCGGTCAGCAGAGCAGCGACCCGATCAGCTAGTTGCGTTGGTGATCCACCGGTCGCCACGACCTCGGCGGCGGCGTGCAGGCCGGCAAGATAGCCGGCCTGTTGTTGGGCGCGAGCATGCTGCCGTCGTCCCCAGATGGCCAGTTCGGTTACCCCTGCGCCGACCGCGAGTAGCAGCAGGGTGGTTTCGATGTCTGTTCGAGAGGTGATCGAGAATCGCTGGTACGGCGCGGTGAGAAAGAAGTCGAACCACACCGCGCTCGACACCGCCGCCACGATCCCGGCGAGCCGGTTGCCGAGCGCGGCGATCGCCACCACGACGGCCATCAGGAGCAGTGCGGCGTCGGTGTTGGCGAAGCTGTGGCGAAACGGTGCTACTGCCGCGCAGGCACCCAGCGGCACCAGCACGCTGGCCAGCTGTGCCATACGATGCCTGGTCAGCCAAGCCGGGAGTTTCATCCTTATTCGCCGCCTTCTGCTGTGAGATCTTCTGCGGTGCCTTCGGAGACCGCAGCGTGGGGCTGGTATCGGTAGCCCATGCCGGGTTCGGTGAGCAGGTAGCGGGGCCGTCCGGGTTCGGGTTCGAGTTTGCGGCGTAGTTGGGCCATGTAGATCCGCAGGTAGCTGCTTTCGGTGTTGTCTGCGTCGCCGCGAAGCGCGATCAACAGTTCCCGGGAGCTGATCAGCGCGCCGGGTTTGTCGAGCAGCATCTCCAGCAGTCGCCACTCGGTCGGCGTCAGATGGATGGTCTCCTTACCGTGTTCGTCGGTTTTCACGACGAGCCGGGCGTAGAGGTCGATGCTGACCTGGCCGAAGTGCACGGGCACCGACGTTCGTGCCCGGGGCGTCGCCTTACGCCGGGCTACCGCGCGTAGGCGGGCCAGCAGTTCGTTGATGTCGAAGGGTTTGGTCATATAGTCGCTGGCGCCGAGGTCCAGGGCGACGATCTTGTCGTTGCTGCCGCTGCGGGCCGACAGCACGATGATCGGCAGTCCGGGATCGTCGCGCCGCAGCCGCCGGATCGCTTCCAGACCGTCGATGTCGGGCAGGCCGAGGTCGAGCAGTACCAGGTCAGGGGTTTCGGTCTTGGCGATTCGGAGTGCGGTGGTGCCGTCGGCGGCGGTGCTGACTTGGAAGCCGCGCTGGGTCAGGGTGAGGACGAGCGTGCGGAGCAGTTGTGGCTCGTCATCGACGACCAGAACGTGGGTCATGAGCCCACCGCGTCGATTCGCTCAGTGTGACCGGCCGGCAGGGTGATACTGACTATAAGGCCGCCGCCGGGGGTGTCCTCCAGGGCGATGGCGCCGCCCATAGCCTGGATGAAGCCGCGGGCGATAGCCAGACCCAAGCCGACACCGGCGCCGGTGCTGACGGCCTGGTCGTCGCGGCGCTGGAATGGTTCGAACACGGTGTCGCGGAACGGGGCGGGGATACCGGGTCCTTGATCGATAACGCGCAGTTCGATCTGGTCACCGATGGTGCTGGCCGTGACGAGGACCTTGGCTCCGGGGGGGTTGTAGCGCAGCGCGTTCTCGACCACGTTGGCGATGACCCGTTCGAGTAGTCCGGCGTCGGCGAGTACGTCGGGCAGGGTGGG
>JAVEEN010000102.1 GCA_030840445.1 Pseudonocardiales bacterium | reverse complement strand
CCGTGGTGACAATCGAGCCGTCCGTCGGGCTGGTCACCGTGAAGGTAGTGGCAGCGGCCGCGACTCCCGCCATCCCTGGCAGTGCGATAGCCACAACCGCAAGCAGGCCAAGCACTTTCACAGCGCGGCGTGGCACAAGTCGTCCCAGCATGCGAATACACCCCTCCAAATAACGGACGACTGGCCGAACCAGCCAAGCTCCGATTGCGAAGAGCGCACAAGACAACCATCGTGACGAGCAAAGGACCCAAACACGATTTCTGATCACTCCTCGACCCTGCCCACTGCAGTCGCGGCCGAGGCCGCGGCCGCATGAAAGTCGCTAGGGCGAACGGTCGACTCCGGCGAAGAACCCAAGCTCAGCCCGAAGCAGGAAGCTCATGTTGTCGAGCTACACCGGTCCGGCAAACACGCCAACGGGCGATCTGCGGGAGATCGAGCCACTCAGGGGACGCAACCGGGACCCGGGATCAGCCGCCACCCACGCACGGTCAGCCGCTCGTCGTCCCGTGCCGCGAGCAAGTGGCCCGCCACCCCACCGGGTCGACCTGGACCACCATCCGCCTGGCACATAGCGCGCAGTACCGCGGCGGTTCGAGCCGGGACCGTTCGGCGCATCGGGTGTGGTCACCGTCGATCGGCTCGCCACACTGGCCGCAGTAACCGCCCGCTGACTGCTGATCCAGCGCGCTCATCTACAGGGTGGCCGACAGTGCCTTGATCGGCATTTTGAGCTCGGCAAGCAGATCGATGTCCGACTCGGCCGGCCGCCCGAGCGTGGTGAGGTAATTGCCGACGATAACGGCGTTGATACCACCGAGCATGCCCTGCCGGGCCCCCAGATCGCCGAGCGTGAGCTCGCGGCCGCCCGCGAATCTGAGAATGGTCCGGGGCATCGCCAATCTGAAAGCAGCGATGGTCCGCAGCGCATCTTTGCCGTCCATGACCGGCAGGTCACCGAAAGGTGTGCCGGGGCGCGGGTTCAGGAAGTTCATCGGAACCTCGTCCGGGTCCAGTTCTGCCAGCTCGGCTGCGAATTCCGCGCGCTGCTCGAGCGTCTCCCCCATGCCGATGATGCCGCCGCAACAGACCTCCATGCCCGCATCGGCCACCATCCGCAACGTGTCCCACCGTTCCTGCCAGGTGTGGGTGGTCACGACCTGGTCGAAATGCGAACGGGCCGTCTCGAGATTGTGGTTGTAGCGATGCACACCGATCGCCACCAACTCGTCAACCTGGCTCTGGGTGAGCATGCCGAGCGAGCAGGCGACATTGATGTCGACGGCGTCCCGAATGGCCTTCACGCCTTCGGCCACCTGCGCCATCAACCGCTCGTCCGGCCCCCGCACCGCGGCGACGATGCAGAACTCGGTGGCGCCGGTCTTGGCGGTCTGCTTAGCGGCCTCCACCAAACTGGGCACATCCAGCCAGGCCGTGCGAACCGGCGAACTGAACTGGCCGGACTGCGAACAGAAATGGCAGTCCTCAGGGCAGCCACCCGTCTTGAGGCTGATGATGCCCTCGACCTCGACCTCCGGTCCGCACCAGCGCATCCGGACCTCGTGGGCGAGTTCGAGCAACGCGTCCAAGTGCTCATCGCCAAGCCGGAGTACCTCGATCAGCTCGGCCCGGGCGAGTCCGACGCCGTTATCCAGTACCTGCTCCCGAGCTCGACGGAGCACCTCAACTTCGGCGTCGATCGCGGTCATCAAGTCTCTCTTTCATCAGGTCTCGGCACGGCATGGGCTCGGATGAATTCTGGCGCATCCAAGGTTCCGCCGAGCGTGGGGGTCAGCGATCGCACGGCCAGCGCACGGAACTCCTGCTCAGCGAGCCGACCGGCTCCGGACGGCAGCACACCGCCGACGGCCGCCCCACCATAGGAAGGCAGATCCAGCAGGTTGCACCGCTCGGCCAACCCCGGTTCCGCCGGCCAATCGCCGATGACCAGGTGCTGCGGGCCAAACCCCCGGACGTCGAGAGCGGCCGCGGTCACCGCCGCGTCATGCAAGGCGCCCAGACCGGCGTTCACCACCAGGACGACATCCGGAGTGCACCTGCGGTGCTTCTCGGGAGCTGCCAGTTCGGGGAGAATCTGGCCCAGTCGGGCAGCAAGCTCGCAGATGCCCTGATCCTGGTTGTTGAATCGGACCAGCGCCCCGCCCGCGCCTTCGATGAGGACGACGTCCCGATCACTGAGCTCAGCAATGGAATCGGCCAGGTCTTCGATGGCCGGACCAGGCTCGCCCAGTCGTCGGGCCGCCGTGGCCGGGGCCAGCGGTTCGGCGTAACGGACGAACTCGTGCAGGTCGCTCAGGCCAGTGAGCCGCTGGATCTCGGCCAGATCGCCGGGCGCTCCGGGCAACTCGCCGGTCTGGATCGGCTTGACCACCGCGACCCGCTGCCCGGCTTGCATGGCGCAGGCCGCGAGGGCGGCGGTCGTGACCGTCTTGCCGACACCGGTCCCGGTACCCGTGACGACGATGATCTTCACGCGGTGACTCTCATCCGGCCGATGTTGCAATCAGGCAACGGCGGAATCGTTCGATATCGCCATCGGTCAGCGTCGCGCGCGCCGTCACCCGCAGCCGCGCGGTACCCGTCGCGACTGACGGCGGCCGGAAGCAGCCGACCAGGATGCCACTGTCCCGCATGGCTGTGGCCCGCTGGAACGCGAGATTCGAATCCCCGACCAGAATCGGAATCACCGCTGAATCGCTCGCCGCGACCGCCGCCGCGGCCGCGAGAGCGACTGCTCGGTCGAGGACCGACTTGGCCAGTGCCGGTTCACGTTCGAGAATTCCCAGTGCGGCCAGGGCCGCCCCGACGGCCGCCGGATTCAGGCCGGTGTCGAAGATGAAGGCCCTCGAGGTGTCGATGAGTTGCTCGATGACGGCGGGATGAGCAAGCACCGCGCCGCCCTGCGCGCCGAGAGCCTTCGACAGTGTGACGGTCGTGATCAGGTCGGCCTCGCCGGCCAGTGCGGCCTCGGCGACCGAGCCGCGACCGTCACCCCGAACGCCCAGTCCGTGAGCATCATCGACCAGCAGCAACGCTTCGAAACGTCGTGCGAGCCGGTGCCAGTCGCTGATCGGCAGCAACCGGCCGTCGGCCGAATTGATGGCGTCGATGACGATCAGGGCTCTTGGCTCGCAACGTCCGGCCAGCGCGATCTCCGCAGCGGCCAGATCACCGGCCGGGGTCACCACCACCCGGGACTTGGCGAGCCGGCAGCCATCCACCAGCGAGGCGTGGTTGCCGGCATCGGACACGATCAGGCAGTCCGGACCTGCCAACGCGGTAATCGCCCCTACATTGGCCAGGAAGCCGGAGGAATACACCAGGGCGGCCGGCGCGCCTACGAAGGCAGCCAGGGCGTACTCGAGTTCGGCATGCAGGTCGGTCGTGCCGGTGACCAACCGCGACCCCGTCGAACCAGCGCCCCACAGCCTTACCGAGGCCGCGGCCGCCTCGATCACTCTCGGGTCACCGGCCAGTCCGAGGTAGTCGTTGGACGCCAGGTCGAGCAGCACCGAATCCGCGGCTCGGGGCCGCAGCACCCGGTGCACTCCCGCGGCCGACCGCGCCTCAGCCGCGCGGGACAGCCAATCGAGCGCAGGCGATCCGGTCACCGGGCTGACCTTACGTCAGCGTCCCGAGGCCTGGATGCTGGCCGCAGCCGCCGCGTGCAATGCCACACTCACTCTTGCCAATTCCGCATCCGAGATGATGTAGGGAGGCATCGTGTAGATCAGGTCCCGGAACGGACGCAGCCACACCCCTTCCCGCACCGCAGCCGCCGTCGCCGCGGTCAGCTCGACCTCGCTGTCGAGTTGCACCACCCCGATTGCCCCGAGGACCCGCACGTCGCGTACTCCGCTCAGGCCGGCCAGCGGTGCCAGTCCCCGGACCAGCCCGCGCTCGATGCGGGCAACCTCCTCGGCCCAGGGTCGGCTCAGCAGCAGGTCGATCGAGGCCAGCGAGATGGCCGAGGCCAGCGGATTACCCATGAAGGTCGGTCCGTGAGCCAGCACCGGTACAGGCCCGGATGAGATCTGATCGGCCACGGCCGAGGTGCACAGGGTGGCAGCCATCGACAGGTAGCCGCCGGTCATCGCCTTACCCAGGCACATGATGTCGGGGTGCACGCGGGCATGGTCTGCCGCGAACATCGCACCGGTCCGGCCGAATCCGGTGGCGATCTCATCGAAGATGAGCAGCACCGAGTATCGGTCGGCGAGTTCCCGCAGCCGCTGCAGATATGCCGGGTTGGAAAAGGACATGCCCCCTGCGCCCTGCACCACCGGCTCGACGATGATGGCAGCGACCTGCCCGCTGTTCCTGGACAACGCCGCCTCCCAGGCCCGGCAGTATGCCTCGTCGACGGGAGCATCGAAGCCGGCCGGCGGCGCCGCTACGAAAACCTGCTCGGGCAACCTGCCGCGCCATAGCGAGTGCATGCCGCCCTCGGGGTCACACACGCTCATCGCGTGCAGGGTGTCACCGTGGTAACCGCCCCGCCAGGTCATCAGCCGGTGCTTCTCCGGCCGGCCGGCCGACACCCAGTACTGCAACGCCATCTTCGCCGCGACTTCCACGGCCACCGACCCTGAATCGCTGAAGAAGACGTGCTGCAACGGATCCGGCGTGATCTCGGTCAGCCGTTGCGCCAGGCGGATCGCCGGCTCGTGAGTAAGACCACCGAACATGACGTGGCTGACCGAATCGAGCTGGGAATGGGCCGCCGCGTCGAGCACCGGGTGTCGATAGCCATGGATGGCGGCCCACCACGACGACATCCCGTCAATCAGCTCGCGGCCGTCAGCCAGCTTCAGCCGCACCCCGCTGGCGGATTCGACCAGCAACGGCGACGCCCGGCCCGGCATCGGGGCATACGGATGCCACACCTGAGCCGCGTCCGCGCTGAGCAGGGCCGCGGTCTCCTCCGGCGTCACGAGAGCTGGCTCTCGGCCACCTTCGGCTGTGCGTCGATGCCGGCTTCTTTGCGTTGCTCGGGCGTGATCGGCGCCGGCGCCTCGGTCAGGGGATCGAAACCGCCCCCGGTCTTCGGGAAGGCGATCACGTCACGGATCGAATCGGTCCGCGACAGCAGCGCGTTGATCCGGTCCCAGCCGAAGGCGATCCCGCCGTGCGGCGGGGCGCCATAGGCGAAGGCGTCCAGCAGGAAGCCGAACTTCTCCTGGGCCTGCTCATGCGACAGGCCCATCACGGCGAAAACCCGCTCCTGGATGTCGCGCCGGTGGATACGGATAGAGCCGCCGCCGATCTCGTTGCCGTTGCAGACAATGTCATAGGCGTAGGCCAGCGCGCTGCCCGGATCGGTATCGAAGGTATCGAAGTACTCCGCCTTCGGGCTGGTGAATGCGTGGTGCACGGCGGTCCAGGCGCCGGAGCCCACTGCGACATCGCCACTGGCCGTGGCCTCCGAAGTCGGCTCGAACAGTGGAGCGTCGACCACCCAGAGAAACGACCACGCCGATTCGTCGATCAGGCCTGCCCGCTTGCCGATCTCGAGGCGGGCCGCGCCCAGCAGCGACTGGGACGCCTTACGGGCACCGGCGGCGAAGAACACGCAATCCCCCGGCTTGGCGCCGACCCGCTCGGCGAGTCCGCGCCGCTCGTCCTCTGACAGATTCTTGGCAACCGGGCCGCCCAGTTCGCCGTCCTCGCCGATGAGCACGTACGCCAGGCCACGGGCGCCGCGTTGCTTGGCCCACTCCTGCCAGGCGTCCAGCTGCTTGCGAGGTTGGGAGGCGCCACCGGCCATCACCACGCAGCCGACGTAGGGCGCCTGGAAAACCCGGAACGGCGTGTTCGCGAAGTAGTCGCTCACTTCGGAGATCTCGAGATCAAATCGCAGGTCGGGCTTGTCCGAGCCGAACCGGTTCATCGCCTCCGTGTATGTCAACCGTGGGATCTCCGGCTCGATCTCGTGACCGATCAGGGCCCAGATCGAGCGCAATACCTTCTCGGCCAGGGCCATCACGTCGTCCTGCTCGACAAAGCTCATCTCGATGTCGAGCTGGGTGAATTCAGGCTGCCGGTCAGCCCGGAAGTCCTCGTCGCGGTAACAGCGAGCGATCTGGAAGTAGCGTTCCATGCCGGCAACCATCAGCAGCTGTTTGAACAGCTGCGGCGACTGGGGCAGGGCGTACCAGCAACCGGGCTGCAGGCGCGCCGGGACCAGGAAGTCCCGCGCCCCTTCCGGCGTGGACCGGGTCAGCGTCGGAGTCTCGATCTCCACGAAGTTCTGTTCGATCAGCACGTTGCGCGCAGCCTGGTTGACTTGCGAACGCAGGCGCAGCGCGGCGGCCGGACCCGGACGACGCAGGTCGAGGTAGCGGTACTTCAACCGGGCCTCTTCGCCGACGTCGGTGTGTTCGTCGATCTGGAACGGCAGGGCGGCGGCCGCATTGAGCACCGCTACGGCATCGGCGACGACCTCGACCTCACCGGAGGCGATATTCGGGTTGACCTTGCCCTCGACCCGGTTGCGCACCTCACCGGTGACCTGGATGACCCACTCGTTGCGCAGTGCTGACGCGATCCCGCCCTCACCGCCGTGTTGGCCACCGTCTTCGCCACCGGATTCGCCACCGTCGGCGTGCCGGAGGACGACCTGCACTACCCCTGAAGCATCACGCAGATCGATGAAGGCGACCCCGCCGTGATCGCGGCGACTGGCCACCCAGCCGGCCAGCGTGACGGTGTCGCCGGCGTGACTCGCGCGCAGCGAGCCTGCCTCATGGGTGCGCAGCACAGAAGTTCCTCTCGAATCACCGGTTTCTCCCATTGTCCCATCCCGCACCACGCCGGATGCGCCCGCTGGGTCGGATCAGAGACCGGGCTGGACGACCTGGGGACGCAGGTCCTCGAGGGGTGGTTCCCAGGTACTGGGGTCGGCGACCACCTGCTCCCCGCTGCGGATGTCCTTCACCTCGTGTGGCGTGCCACCTTCGGCTCTCGA
>JAVEEN010000014.1 GCA_030840445.1 Pseudonocardiales bacterium | reverse complement strand
CCACACACCATCGTCACCTTCACCTACCCGGAGGAGATGTCGCGGTGGAAGCCGCTGTACAAATGGCTGCTCGCCATCCCGCACTACTTCGTGCTGCTCGCGCTGACCATCGCCGCGGTATTCGTCGTCATCGCCGGGTTCTTCGCCGTCCTGTTCACCGGCGAATACCCCCTCCGCATGAGGGATTTCCTCGTCGCCGTCTACCGCTACAGCCTCCGCGTCCAGGCCTACGTCGGTCTGCTCACCGACCAATACCCACCCTTCGCCCTCAACGCCGGGTGACCGTTGGCGGGCGATCCCAACGCCCACCCTCGTGTGGGGAGGAAGTGGATAGGGGTCTGCGCGCGCTACCTGTCAGAGCTCGCGTCAGCGTTGTCTGCGAGCAGCTCTCGTACTCGCGGGATGACTTTGGTGCCGTAGAGCTCGATCGTGTGGAGGAGTTGCTCATGCGGCATGGTGCCGTTGCTGTATTTGAGATCGAACCGGCTTAGGCCCAGCGTCTGGACAGTACGAGCGATCTTGGCCGCGACAGTGTCGGGCGAGCCGGCAAAGACCGCGCCATGTGCCACTTCCGAGTCAAACTGGCTGCGCGTCGCCGGTCCCCAGCCGCGCTCGGCGCCGATGCGGTCCCGCTGTGCCTTGAAGTGTGGGAACAGCGTCTCGCTGGCATCGGAGTCAGTGTCGGCGATGTAGCCGGGAGAATGCACACCGATGGGAAGTTCGTCGTGGCTGAACTCTGCCAACGCCCGCCGGTACAGCTCGGTGTACGGGGCGAACCGGGCCGGGTCTCCGCCGATGACCGCGATCATCAGCGGGATTGCGTAACGGGCTGCACGTACGACTGACTCCGGCGAGCCACCGACCCCGATCCAGGTGTCGATCGAGCCCGATTCGGTCCTCGGGTAGGCCGTGGCGTTGACCAGCGACGGCCGCGTCGTGCCTTCCCAGGTGACCGCCTGCTCAGTGCGCAACGCCGCGAACAGGTCGAGCTTCTCGGAGAAGAGCACCTCGTAGTCGGCGAGGTCGTAGCCGAACAGCGGGAACGACTCAGTGAACGAGCCGCGGCCCAACGTTACCTCCGCGCGTCCGTTGGACAGCGCGTCCAGCGTCGCGAACCGTTCATAGACACGGATCGGGTCGTCGGAACTCAACACCGTGACCGCAGTGCCGAGCTTGATCCGTTCGGTACGTGACGCGATGGCAGCGAGCACGACTTCCGGGGCCGTGACGGCAAAATCGTCGCGGTGATGCTCGCCGACACCGAACGCGTCGACTCCTACCCGATCGGCCAGCACGGCCTGCTCGACCAGATTGCGCAACACCTGCGCGCTCGATAACCGCTCGCCACTTTCGTCCACGGTGATGTCACCGAAGGTATCGAGACCGAATTGCACCGGTCGAATCATGGGCACTCCTCATATCATTGTTGAACTATCAACCACCATGCCCAAGTGATGATTCCTGAGGCGCCTGTCGGCGAGCAGAATGTCGCGCGCCTCGGTCGCCGCCCGTTGTCGGAGGATGGGGGCAGGATCACCGAGCATGACAGTGACCGGACGTTTGGAACTCGCCGCGTTTGACGCGCGGGACATCGACACGCTCGCCTCGTTCTACGCTGCGCTGGCAGGGTGGGAGATCGTAGGCAAGGATTCGGACTGGATTACGGTCCGGGCCGCAGACGGCCAACAGGTCGCGTTCCAGCTTGCCCCCGACCACATCCCACCCCGATGGCCATGGCAGGAGCAGCCACAGCAGTTTCACCTCGACCTGCAGGTAGACGGCACTGAGGCGGCGGCGGAGCGGGCCATCGCCCTGGGCGCCACCCGGCTGGCCGACGGTCCGACGTGGATCACGCTGGCCGACCCGGCCGGCCACCCGTTCGACGTTTGCCAGTCGGACGGAGTCGGTCCGGTGATGACGCTGTTCGCGGTGACGATCGACGCGCCAGACGCGTTGGCGCTGGCCAGCTTCTATGCCGACCTGCTGGGCATGGAGGTCACCTACGAGGGTCCCGAGGGCGCCTTGATCGCGGGTGCGGGCAAGAGCCTCATGTTCCAGCAGGTAGGCGACTACACCGCGCCCGCGTGGCCGAACCCCGAACGCCCGCAGCAGGCGCATCTGGACATCATCGTCGATGATCTCGACTCCGGCGAGGCGAGGGCCCTTGATCTCGGCGCCTCACGGCTGAACGGTGGTGGCAAGCGGTTCCGGGTCTTCGCCGACCCGGCCGGACATCCGTTCTGCCTGACTCTGTAGCGCAGTCCGGTCCGACCAACAGCCGATTTTCGCCAGAATGACTGCCCGGTCCGCCACGGTTACTGCAGGGCGCAGTTACTGCAGGGGCAGAGGGGATTGCATCCACCAGGGTGAGCTGTCGTGCTCGATGGCGGTCACCCATTTGACCCAGTGGTAGCCGCGCCGACCTGGCACCACGAGACGCATCGGCGCCCCGTGCCCGACGGACAGCGGCCGTCCCCCCACCTCCACGGCCAGCAGCAGGTCGTCGGTCAGTGGCAGCTTCCGTCGATACCCGGTCGCACTCCTGACCTCGATGCTGCCGCTCGACCCGGCCGGTAGCAGCCGCGACACTCTCGCACCCGACCACAGCTGTCGCGACCACCACCCGCCGGTGCAGTCCAGGATCACGCTGGCCCGATCACCCACCGCGCGGATCTCCTCCACCGACCAATCACGGCGGGTTCCGCCGGACCGGACTGCCAACCGCCAGACAACCGGATCGATTAGCGGAGCCTCATCCAAGAGCCATGACGTCGTCGGCATCCCGTCCGGGCTTCCCGAGGACCGTTCATAGGAACCAGTCGCACGACGGTTGGCACCTGGCAGCGACAACGCCGCGGCAAGCCCTTCCAGGGTGGCGTATCCGACCGAAGCCGCGGCAATGAGCAACCCAGTCCGAAGCAGGTTCCGCCGCGACACATCGCTGCGGCGGAACCGAACAGGACGGCGCCGAACATGCACGATCAGCGGCACCAACGCGGCCAGGGCCGCCGCGACATGCACCTGCAACGCGGTAAGACCTGCGGCACTGATCAACGTGCCGGTGCTGTGGGCCAACCCGGTCGCCACCGCTACCAACACGGTCGCGGCCAGGACCACCGACATCAGGTGGTGCGACCGTCGACGACGTAGGCCGCGCCGAACGATCGTGGACTTCCACGGGACCAGCAACAACACCGTAAGGCCGACGATTCCGTGGACGACCACCACGAGACCCGCAATGCCGCTCCCGACGAGGAACGTCGCGGCGCCGGTCACCCCCGCCCCAGGTAGCAGCACCAGCAATGCGAGGTTCGTCGACCGCCCGGCCACGGCACAACGATAGGCCTCGCCGGCGGTACGAGTGCTGTTCCGCACGAGAGGTGGCTACCGCGCGGCCGACGCAGGACCCTGCTGTAGACGACGGTTCAATCTGGTGGGGTGCGCGCAGCGTGGGCTTTGGAGTGAGACCGCGCGAGAGCGTCGTTGAACGGCTCGGACGTTATCCAGAAGGTGGGCCGTCGGGCTTCGCAGACCCGGGCGACGTCCCGTTTGACCGGGGGCGCCTTCCACTTGGGTGCAAGATCGGCGTTCCCCTGCGGCTGAGCCGATGGGAGCTAGATACTCGACGCGTGGCTCAGATACTGCTGATCGAGGACGACTCGTCCATCCGCCGCAGCCTAGGGCTGGCGCTCGGACGGCACGGCCATCAGATTCGTACCGCCGAGACTGGCGAGGATGGGCTGAGGCAGTTGCGCGCCGCCCGGCCGGACATTGTGGTGCTCGATCTGATGCTGCCCGGGATCGACGGCTTCGAGGTGTGCCGGCAGATAAGGGTGAACGGGAACGTACCGGTCGTCATGCTCACCGCCAGCAACGACGACTTCGACGTGGTCGGCGGCTTGGAAGCGGGCGCGGATGACTACGTCGTCAAGCCAGCGCAGCCCAGGGTGCTCGACGCGCGTATCAAGGCCGTGCTCCGCCGCGGGACCGTTGAACCTCAGCGTCCCGAGGAGCATGCCGGTCTGACGATCGATCGGGCCGCGATGACGGTGATCAAGGACGGGCTGCCAGTGTCGCTGACCCCCACCGAACTGCGAGTGCTGCTGGAACTATCCCGGTCATGCGGCCAGGTGCTCAGCCGTCAACAGCTGCTGGAATCGGTGTGGGAGCACAACTATCTCGGTGACTCGCGGTTGGTGGACAACTGCGTGCAACGGCTGCGGGCCAAGATCGAAAGCGATCCCACGGATCCGGTGTTTGTGCAGACGGTGCGCGGCTTCGGATACCGATTCGGACCGGTGTGACGGTGCCTCGCTGGGCCCCCGTGCCACCTCGATGGCTGCGCGGGCTGCGGGTGCGACTGGTGCTGACCTTCCTGCTGGTAACCATGCTCGGCGCGTCAGCGTCCGCGTGGGCGAGCTACGGCTCCACCCGAAGTTCCCTGGTATCCACGGCCCAGCGTCGGGCCACGGATGAGATCCAGCGCCAGATCGGCGCGGTCACCCAAGACTTGGACTTCCCGCCCGCGCAGCAGGCGTTGGACCGGTTGCGTGTCGCGGTCGGCGGTGCGTCACTCGTAACCTATCGCGGGCTGGTTTCCACGGGCGGCGCCGACCTTGGCCTGGTGACCGCCGAGTTTCAGCATGCTGTACAGAAGAGGAACACAGTCGTGCTCCAGCGGGTCGCGGCCGCCGGAGGTCCGAAGCTGCTGGTCGGCACCCCGGTGGTATGGACCCGGTTGGACGGCACACGCGTGCCGTCAGGTATCGACGTCTACGCCGTTCGGGATCTCGTTCCGATCCAGCAGCAGATCGACGCCTCGGCCGAGGCCGCGGAGCGAACCAGCGCGCTGGCGCTGCCGCTGGCGGTCCTGCTCGCACTGCTGGCAGCACAGGGGGTGCTCCGGCCGGTGCGTGAGCTGCACGGCACCGCGCAGCGACTGGCCAGTGGCGATCTCGCCGCCCGATTACGGGTACGCGGTTCCAACGAACTGGCCGAGCTTGCCGCCACGTTCAACCACATGGCAGGCGAATTGCAGGATTCGGTGTCCGACCTGCACCGAATGGAGGCCGACGCCCGCCGGTTTGTCGCCGATGTCTCGCACGAGCTGCGCACACCGCTGACCACGTTGACGGCGGTGGTCGAGGTGCTCGAGGCGGAGGTGGGGGAGATGACCTCTGACGCGCGGGAGTCGACGCTGCTGGCCGTCGAGGAGACGCACAGGCTCACCCGACTGGTGGAGGACCTGATCGAGGTATCCCGGTTCGACGCGGGCGCTGCGCGGCTGCAGTTGGAGGACGTAGAGATGCGCCGGGCCGTCCAGGCTTGTCTGCGTTCGCGGGGGTGGCACGACGCGGTCGAGCTGGACGCGCCTATCGAGATTACCGCGATGCTCGACCAGCGGCGGCTGGATGTGCTCACCGCAAACCTGGTCGGCAACGCACTACGACACGGGAAGCCGCCGGTGCTCGTGCGGCTGCGGGCCGACGAACGGCAGGCAGAGCTTGAGGTCGTTGACCACGGTGGCGGGTTGTCCGAGCACGTGTCGTCGCGAGTGTTCGAGCGCTTTTACAAGGCGGACACGGCCAGAGCCCGATCCGAGGGCAGTGGCCTCGGGCTGGCGATCGCGATCGAGAACGCCCGGCTGTGCGGCGGTGACATCGAAGCGGGCAACGCGCCGGGCGCTGGTGCCCGGTTCGTGGCCCGGCTGCCCAGATACCCAGACGGGGACGACACATGATCCGGTGCTTGCGAGGGCTCGCCGCGGGACTGGCCGCCGCCGGATTGCTAACCGGGTGCGGAATCGAGCCCACCGGCGTGTTTGACAGCGGGCAGGCGCCTACCGGAGTCGCCCCGGGAGTGACCGTGTATCTCGTGGATTCGACCGGCGCGCTGCGGCCCACCTTCGCCAAGACCGGGCGGCTGGGCGATATCCCGCGCGCGCTCGACCTGCTACTACGTGGGTACCGGACGCCTGGGGATGGGCTGCATACCGAGATCGATCCAGTCGGCATGCAGGGCCCGATCGTTACGACGTCGGACGCGGTCATCAATGTGATGCTGCCGCTCGCCCGGTATGAACTCGGCGCCCGCGGCATCGACCAGTTGGTCTGCACCGTACTTGGGGTGCACCGGCAGGCGGGCGGCTCCCATGTAACGAAGGTCGTACTGACGTTCACTATCGGAAACGCCACCGAACCCAGGAGTTGCCCGATCCTCGGCTGAACGGTCTCAGACAGGCGCCAAGGCGGTTTGCGACAGAACGAAGACGTGGTCTCCACTGGACCTGGACATTCGCGCGGCAACCTGATGGGCATGAGTTCATCTGACACGTCAACCGCAGAGTCCGTTTCGGTTATTGAAAACACACGTTCCGGCGGTAGCCGGGAGCGGTTGCCGAAGGGTCGGCTTCTCGGCTTCTCGGCATCGACGCGGTGCGGGCTGTGGCGATCACCGCGTTTTCGTCGAGCGCTTCCACATGACCGGCTGGCTACACGCCGGCCCGGAGGGAAGCCTGCCGCCCGCCATGTGGTGTCGACGCAGGCTCAGCGATGAGGATCTCGAAGTCGACATGCGCGGGTGCACCCGGAGAACCACGGCATTTACAGGCCACAAAGGTGCGGCTTCAACCCAACACGAGAGGAGTACCACTGGCACGTTGGACCTATAACGATCGCTGAGAACCTATAACTCGAAAGGTAGAAGATTTTAATGTCTGTACGTACGCAAATTAGTTCTGTCCGGTTGCATTCGGGTGTTTTCGCCACTGCCGTGGTCGGTGTTGGTGTGCTTGTAGTTTTGGCGGGGTGTGGTAAGGCCGATACCAATTCCGGCGCGCATCTGTCGGATTCGGCGCCAAAGGTGGAGAAGAAAATCCTGTGGCTCGGGGATTCCGTCGCCGAAGTAGAATCCCATCCCTTAAAAGCGGCGATGGAGGCCAACGGCGTGACGTTTGAAAACGCCGCCACCGATGGCGGTGGCAACATTGTTGAAGGGGATATCAACTCACCGGACAGGCTCGTGAAAGGTGTCTCTACTATAGCAAAGGAGACATGGAAG
>JAVEEN010000057.1 GCA_030840445.1 Pseudonocardiales bacterium | reverse complement strand
CGGCCCTCGCCGCGAGCTCGCAGCGAATCGACCGGATGCTACAGCGCGAACGAGCGTTTTCAGCCGATGCATCGCATCAGCTCAGGACCCCGCTGACCGGGATGCGGCTCGAACTCGAATCGGCCCTGGATGATCCCAGCATCGACCTTCGGTCCGCCGTCACACGCGCCCTGACGACGGCGGATCAGGTGGAGGACACCATCACAACGTTGTTGTCACTGGCCCGCGACCAACCCCGTCCCGCCGTCGTGGACGCCGGTTCGCTGCTGGCACGAGTACATCTTCGATGGCATGGTCGGCTGGCTGCTATGGGACGCCCGCTGCGCATCAGCGCACTGCCCGATCCGGCCTCGACGCTGCGAATTTCCCCTGGGGCCGCGGAGCAGATCCTCGATGTGCTGGCCGACAACGCCCTGCAGCACGGCCAGGGCGCGATCACGGTCACGGTTCGCGAGTTGGCGGGGGCGATCGCGATCGACGTCTCCGATGAGGGACCCGCACTCTCGCTGGACTCCACCGCGCTGTTCGCCCAGCGACCGGCTGACCAAACCCACCACGGCCGGGGGCTTGCGCTGGCCCGCATCCTGGCCGAGGCCGAGGGAGCGCGCCTGCACCTGAGCCGTAACGATCCGCCGACCTTCACCCTGCTGATCACCGAACAGGACGAGCCAAACTGACCTGCCCGCCCGCGGCGCGGGGTCGGCTGCTCAACGCTGGGCGGTGTCGGTGCCGTAAGCGGCCAGCACCAGTGTTTCGACCACACCGACGACGGTGTACAACAGCAGCGAAACCCCGGTCAGGACCACGATGTTCGCCCACACCTGACCGTAGTCGAAGGCGCCGATGGCGTTGAGGATGGCGCCGCCGATCCCCTTGCCGGTGGCGAGCCATTCCGCAACCAGAGCACCGATCAGGGCACCGGGCACCGAAATCCGGGCCGACGCGAAGATGGCCGGCAAGGCGGTCGGAACCGCCACTTTGCGGATGACCGTCCAGCGATTGCCGCCGAAGGCCAACACGAGATCGGTGGTCTGCTGCGAGGCCGAGCGGAGACCGAAGACGATGTTCACCAGCGCCGGAAAGAAAACCACGATTGCGCCGATCACCGCGACTCCGGCCGAACCACGCTTGAAGATCAGCAGGATGATCGGCGTCATCGCTACCAACGGAACCGACCGGAGCAGCATGGCAATAGGCATGAAGGCCTGCTCAACCGGTCGGAACAGCACGAACAACGCGGCAACCACCACCGCCGCCGCCATGCCAGCGACAAAGCCTAAGGCGGCGTCGTGCAGGGTGACACCGAGAAAGCCGAATACTGCCGTCCGGTTGGCACTGGCCTCCGGGTCGGTGAACAGGTAGTCCCATACGCCCTTGGGGGATTTGCCGACCACCGGCGCAACGTGGAACGCCTCCAGGAAGACCACCCAGCCGATCACGACCAGGCCAACCGCGACGAGGATCGGCCACACCAAGGCCCAGACCGCCCGCAACGTGCCGGTGACCGAAGATCCGGTGACCGTCGATCCGGCGGTTGCTGTCATCGAGCACCGCCGGAGGACAGCACCCCGGAGGCATTCGAGGCCCACGGCATGACCAGCCGGCCGATGAGGCCGATGGCGAAGTACCCGATGCCGGCGACCAGACCGCACACCAGCGCCAGACCCCAGGTACGGGGAACGAGATATTGCTGCTGCGCGGCGGTGATCACGACTCCGAGCCCGCTGTCCACACCACCGAGGTACTCGCCGATGATGGCACCCAGCATGGCCGCCGGTGCCGCGATCTTCAACGCGGACAGCGTCGCCGGGAGCGCGGCGATCAGTTGAACCTTCGTCATCCGCTTCACCCGGCCGCCGCCATATGCGGTGACCAGGTCGAGCGCGGTCCGGTCGGCCGCCTTGAGCCCGAGCAGGGCACCCACCAGCGTCGTGAAGAACACCGAGATGCCGGCGAGGAAGATCGTCGGAGCCCGTCCGCCGAATACCACCAGGATGATCGGCCCGACGGCCGTCAGCGGCATGCAATAACTGATCACCGCCACCTGAGTCGCCACGCCCTCCAGTGCGGGCACCAGCAACACGATCAGGGCCACCCCGATGGCGAGCACATTGCCCCAGACGAAGCCGATAACCGCGCCGCGCAGGGTTACCCCGACGTTGGTCCAGTAGAAGCTGAACCCGTCACCGTGGTACTGCCGTAACACTGCCACCGGAGTGGGCACCGCGCCGTTGTCCCGGAATTTCGTCACCGCGAACAGGGTCCAGACCGCGACGATGAGCAGTACGCCGATGAGTCCGCCGAACCAGCTGGGTGTCGAGCTGAACCACCGGCGACGGTTGAGGGCACCCGCTGCAGTGAACGTTTCGGCATCGGCGGGCACCACCGGCGCCCCCATCAGTCAGTACCCATCGCCGCACCACCGCGACCGAACAACAACTCCGACAGCTGATCGTGCAACGCGTGGAACTCCGGCGTCCGCATCATCTCCGGCGTGCGAGGTCGGGGCAGGTCGATCTCCACCACCTGGACCACTCGGCCCGGCCGCGGACTCATCACCGCGACGACATCGGAAAGGAAGATCGCCTCGGCGATCCCGTGAGTCACCATCAGCGTCGTCGCCGGCTTCTCGGTCCAGATCCGGAGCAACTCGGCATTGAGTCGCTGGCGGGTCATATCGTCGAGCGCGCCGAACGGCTCATCCAGCAGCAGCACGGACGGCTTCACCACCAGGGCCCGTGCGATGGAGACCCGCTGACGCATACCGCCGGACAGCTGGGCGGGTTTCGCCTTCTCGAAACCCTCCAGACCCACCAGGCGCACCAGGTCGGCGATCAGCGAATTGTCGACCTTGGTACCGGAAACCTCGAGCGGTAACCGGATATTGGACAGGACGCTGCGCCACGGAAGCAGAGCGGAGTCCTGGAAGGCAATTCCGAGGTCATGTTGGCGCCTCAGCTCGGACGGGGTGCGCCCTTCGACCAGGGCCAGGCCCGCCGACGGTGTCTCGAGGCCGGCGAGGATCCGCAGGATGGTGGACTTGCCACAGCCGGACGGACCAAGCAAGGCCAGGAACTGACCCTTCTCGGTCTTGAGATCGGTATCGGCGAGCGCGGTAACCGACCTTCGTCCCAGGCTGAAGGTCTTGCCCAGCCCCTGCAGGCTGATGCCGGAGCTCGTCGGGGCAACATGCGGTGCCGCGGACGACTGGACCGCTATCGACGGTGGCATGGGCCGCTCCCTCTGCTACGCCGGTGGTTGGAGAAGAAACACCCTCCAGAACAAGGCAATGAGGACAACCAATCAGGATGACGAAGCAGCCGGACCGGCTGACGTAGCCGCCTTCGTGAAGGCCGCGACCAAGTCCGGATTCTCCGTGTAGACCTCTTTCAACAGCGACATATCGAACAGTTGCTCGGCGGAGATGGCGACGCCCGTGAGGGCGAGGGCCTTGATGTTGGCCGACATCAGCGCGTCGCTGACGGTGAAGATCCCGTTCTTGGTGCTTTCCGCCGAGACGATCAAACCGTTCTGCGCCACTGCTTCCTCGTTCTGCTCGGCCTGGACGAGGTTTTGATCCTTTCCATATTTCGTCACGGCATACGTGGCCGACTGGGTAGGGTTCGCGACCGCATCGGTCCAGCCCTTGATCTCGGCGAGCAGGAACGCCTTGAGCTTGTCGCGGTTGTTGTCGATGTCGCTCTGCGAAACGACGAAGGTCTCCGCCACGAAGGGCAGATCGTAATCAGCGAACAGGAAGGTGGTCGGCTTGAAGCCCTTGCCCGTCAGCAGGATCGGTTCGTTGGTGATATAGGCCATGAAGCCATCCACCTCGCCGGTCGTCACGACGGTGGGGTCGTACTGCACCGGAACGATGGTGAGGTCCGACTCGGCCATGCCGTTGGCCTTCAGCAGGCCCTTGAAGATGGTCGTGTTGCCACCGGCCTGCACGCCGATCTTCTTGCCCTTCATGGACTGCACATCCGGAATCGGGTTCTTCGCCACCGACACGATGCAGAACGGGTTCTTCTGGTAGGTCGCGCCGATCGTCTTCAGCTTGGCACCCTTGAGAATCGCCGGCGCGGTTACCGTCACCGAGGAGAGCCCGACCAGCGCCTTCCCGGTCGCCACCGCGGCCTCGGCGCTGGTGCCTGCCGATCCGCCGGCGGTCAGGGTCACCCCTGAGAAGCCCGCACCTTTGTAGTACCCCAAGGCGTCGGCAAAGTACTCGCCGGAGAACTCGATGTTCTTGATCCAGGACAGCTGTACGTTGGCGCTCCCGAAGCTCTTGGCCCCGCTACTGCTGCTCGATCCCGCCGAGGTACTCGAGCTGGAACTGCTGCAGGCCGCGAGCAGCGGAGCGGCCCCGAGCGCCAACGCTCCCAGGCCGCCGAGCTGCAGAAGGGATCGCCGGCCGAGAACCGAAGTTGCCGTGGGGCGGGAGGGCAGCTGATCTGGCATGAATTCTCCTGACTGTGCGAAACGCGCCCCGGGGACCCGGAGCGGGCGGCATGACCCTCGCGTCGGTGCCCGTCCAGCGATGTGTCGCCTGGAACATGGCTCGTTGGGCGAAAGCTACGAGGCATCGATTTCGGCGGTGATTCGCAACATTGCGGACAGATCACAAAGCTTCGGCCGACCGATGCGCGGCCTCCAGAGCGATCGCGATGCTGTGCTCCCAGCCGACGGCAAGGCGGTCGTTGGGACGCCCGTACACCACATCACCGCTGATGAGGTTCCCGGAGACCGCGCACACCATGCCGGCGCGCAGTCCGCGCTGACGCGCGACGACGAACATCGCCGAGCTCTCCATCTCGACGTTCGCGATGCCCAGCGCCGACAGCTTGGCGATCCACTGCGGAGTCTCGGCGTAGAAGGCATCATCAGTGGCGTTTATACCGGTATGCAAGGCGAAGCCGTGCTCGGCCGCGCGCTCGCGGCCGACGTCGGCCAGCGCGGTGGTCAGGGCGAAGTCGGGAACCGCCGGATACCCTGCGGGGACGTAGGCAGCCGTCGTGCCGTCGTTGCGAAGTGATCCCTCACTCACGATCACATCGCCGACCGCGATATCCGGTTGAAGGGCGGCGGTGCTGCCGACCCGGATGAAGGTCGTAGCACCAGCCCGCGCCAGCTCCTCCACCCCGATCGCGGTCGACGGGCAGCCCATCCCGCTCGAGCACGCGGTGATGAGCCGACCCTTGTAGTAGCCATTGACCGTCCGGTACTCCCGCTTGTGGGCGACCTCGACAGGATCGTCCAGCTGCTCGGCAATCAGCTGTACCCGAAACGGATCACCAGGCATCAACACGATGTTGCTGATCTGCCCGGGGCTGACTCCCACATGATATTGGACACCCGTCACGCCGACCTCGGACTTGTCGACCACGCCGGACGGGGCCGCCGACGAGGGCGACGGCACTGCGGTGCTCGTCACGCCAGCCACGCGTCGATCAGGGCGACGGCGGGCTCGACGACCTCGCGCGGAGCACCGGAGTCTTCGACCGAACAACGGGCCACGAAGGCGAGTTGCTCATCATCCAGACCGAGCTGGTCGCGGGCGAGCTGGTACTCCTCCAGCAGCCCGGGTCCGAAAAGCAAGGGGTCGTCACCGTTGATCGAACACCGGACTCCGGCGGCAAGCAACCGGGGCAGGGGGTGTTCGGCCATCGAGGGCACCACCGAGAGCATCACATTCGAGGTCGGACAGAGATCCAGGCAGATACCCTCGGCTGCCAGACGGCGGACGAGCTCCGGGTCCTCGACGGCTCGTATCCCGTGCGCGATCCGGTTAGCGTCCAGTGACTCGATAGCGCCGCGGACACTGTCGGGACCAGCGAGTTCACCAGCATGCGGCGCGCTGATCAGACCGGCCTCGTTGATGATGGCGAATGCCTTCTCGAAGGGCTCGGGAGGGTAGCCGTGTTCGTCGTTGGCCAGGCCGAAGGACACCACGCCGGCGCCGGCGCGCTCGGCCGCCAGCTGGGCCAACTCCTCGGCCTCGGCCGGATCAGCGGTTCGATCCGCGGCAATCATCAGGCCGAATCCGAGGCCGAACTCCAGCGCCGCCGCGTGACCAGCCTCGAGCACCAGGTCGGTGGTTTCACTCGCGCTGCCTAGGCGATTCACATGATTCATCGGGTAGTACTGGGGTTCTACCCACACACCGCCGGAGAGTGCGGCGTCCTCGACCACCTCGCGCACCAGCCGGCGCAGGTCCTCCGGACTCCGCATCACGTCGCAGGCCGCCTTGTACTGACCGACGAACGCGCGGAAGGAGCCGTACCCACGGATTGGCGGCACCGCAATACCGTAGGTCTCGGCCATCTCGGCCAATGTGAGCGGGCGCATCGCACCTTCGAGGTGTACGTGCAGATGCGCTTTGGGCAGGTAACGCAGTTCTCTCGGCGGCACGAGAAAGGACCGTAGGAGCGCCGGGTTTCACGCTCGTACGTAACTGTTTCCGGCCCGTAAAGAATGTCGGCCAGGGGTGTCCGGTCGCCATTGTCCTTCTTAACATTCGGGTATGCCCCTACGCCCCGCCGCCGCAGCTGCGGTCTTCGGTCCGGTCCTGGATGAAGCCACCCTGGACGCCATGGAACTCTGCTATCACGAAAACGGGTTCGTAATCCTGCGCGGCATCTTCGCCGAAGAGCTGATGGACCGGATGGAGGCCGAGTGCGTCGAGGCTCAGCGTCAGGTCATCGCCCGGGAACTGCCCGAGCGCTACGGCTCTACCGTCTTCCTCGACGACGCAGCCAAGGCCGATCGGTTCGCCAACTACGTCGAGTTCATCAACGAACTCTCCCCTGCCGTGCTCGAGGCAGCCACCGATTCCGTGCTTCTCGACGCGCTGCGCCGGGTGCTGGGTGAGAGTGCCTGGCTCCGAGCGAGCACTCAGTTCGGCATCGTCTACCAGGACGCCCGGCCGGGACGTGAGTCCGGGTACAGCCGGATCGGTTGGCACTCGGACTGGCAGGCAGGCCCCAGTCTGGCGGTCTGGCCCTCGACCGCCTTCACCTTCCACATCGATGCGACGTCACCGGCCAACGGGTTCCTGCGAGTCGTGCCGGGCAGTCACCGGTGGGCCACGCCTGCCCCGTACCGCAACATCAACAACATCGAGGTGCCGGCCACGGCCAAACCCACCGGCGGTTACACCGAGGCAGCACCGCCGTTCGAGATGCCGTTGCGGTTCGAGGCCGTTCTCGGCGAGATTCCGGTGTACACCGAGCGGGGCGACGTGATCCTGCACGATTGTTACCTCTGGCACTCGGCGGCCCGAGCCACCGACGAGAGCACAACCCGCCGCCACGTCCGCGGTGGCTACTTCGCCGGGGACCGCGGCGGCGAGCATGCCGAGGAATTCCTCAAGAACGCGGCCCGCTGAGCGAGTGATCGATCATCGGCGCGCGAGGCGATCGAGCGCGCCCCGATCCAGCGGTGCCGTCTCTTCGAGCAGGGCAGCGATGTCGTCCTCGCTGATCGCCGCGCAGTCCAGCCCTCGGCACAGGTAGCCCGCAAGGGCCTGCGCGGTCGCTGGTTCGTCGATGATGCCGCCGGCCGACCTCGACCGGTAGCGCTGCAGGCGAGCCACCGCGGCCGGCATCGAGTCGCGGTAGAAGGCGAAGGTGGCGGCGAATCGAGTGGGTAGCTGTGCGGGGTGCAGGTCCCAACCCTGATAGAACCCGCGTTCCAGGGATCGCCGCACCAGCCGAGCGTGGAGCTGCCACCCGGCGTGCACCTCCGCGGCTTCACCGACCGGCAGGATGTTGGTCGAGCCGTCCGAGAGCGGTATGCCGGTGCCTGCTGCGGCCACCTGCATCACCGCTTTGGCGTAGTCGGCGGCCGGGTGGTCCATGCTCTGAAATGCTGCGGCGATTCCGACTGAGGCCGAGTAGTCATAGGTGCCGTAGTGCAATCCGATACACCGTGCGTCACTGGCCTGGATCATTCGGCTCAGCAGGGTGGTGCCGTCCGAGCCGAGAATGGCCTGCGGGGTCTCGACCTGGATCTCGAAACGCAGTCGACGCTGCCGTAGGCGGTGGTCCACCTCGAGTTGGGCACAGATCTGGGTCATGGCCACGACCTGGGCCACCGAGGTGGCCTTCGGCAGTGTGATCCGGAAGCCGTCGGGTAGGGCATCGCCGGGCGAGGCCACCGCCGGGTCGGCCGCGGTGAGCAGTGTGCTGAGGAAGAGCTGCAGGGAGCGGACGGCTCGGCGCCGCGTCGGCCCCTCCAGCGACTTCACCCGGAGTCCGACAGCGACCGGCACGGTGCCATCGGCAATCGAGTCCGACAGCGATGTCGCAGCCGCGACAACATGCTCGTCCTCCTCGGAGTCGGCACGGTTGCCGTACCCGTCCTCGAAGTCGATCCGCAGGTCCTCGATCGGCTCCCGGGATAGCTTGGCCCGGACCTGCGCGTCCAGGTACCCAGCGGGCAACTGCGACCGACGCGGGACGTGCGCGTCGATCGGCCCGTACTCATCGAGACATTCCAGCGCGGCGCTGCCCCATTCAGCCACGGTTGCGGCGTGGTACCGGTCGCCCGGCACGTAGACCGTGTGGACCGGTTGGCGGCTGCGCATCGGCCCGGGGTAGCGGGTGTCCCGCTCGTGGTCATCTGCACTGAGCAGGTCGTCCAGCCGACGCATCAGATCGGTGGTCACCTCGGATGTCTCAGGGGTCACGGCAATCCCTCCGGGGGTCAAGCTCAGTCGAAGAAGGCGGCTGGGTCCATACCGATGGCGAGATCGGGCGGGAGCAGGGACAGCCAGCGGCTCGCCACGTCGGCTTTCGTCACGTCGGTCAACCGCCCGTTGACCCGCAACCGTGACAGGCCGCCGTCGGGAAAGACATCCACTCGTACCTCAGTCACAGGTTCGCGGTCGGCGGCCCGGAAGCGATGTTCGGTGTCAGGTTGCAACCGGGTCAGGCCGAGCAGTTCCGCGCCGGTGGCGGCATCGGTCAGCCGAACCTGCCCCGGCGCATTGCCAACGAACCGCGAGGTATCGATGACAACATCATCGACGAAGGCCGCCCCCGCCAGGGCAACGGTGATCCAGTCATTTCCGTCGTCCCGGCGTCGGGCGGTCTCCCAGCCGTCCGACATCACCCGCGAGCGGCCCGGGGCGATCAGGTTGGCCGGTGAGGCGTAGAACATGTTGCTGCAGCCGGTTATTCGGGCGCCGTGGACGGTTGCGGCCAGGTCGATGCGGCCGCCCAGAAACCTAGGGTCGGCGACGATCTCGCCGTGCACCCTCAACCGGGCAACCCCACCGTCGGGGTAGATGCTGAGCCGGACGTGGGTGATCAGTCGCTCGGCCACCGAGACGGCAAAGGTGTTCGCCGTGTCGCCGTCGAGTTCGGTCTTATCCAGCAACGGTATCCAGCACGCCGCGAGGACCTCGTCCGGGCTGGGGTAGCCGAGCAGGGTAGTGCCCTCGATCGACGCGAACGGCGGGAAGTTGCCGGTGAAGAAGGCGGTATCCACCACGACACCGCGGATCACTGCCGGCGCACCGAGGCGGATGACGGCCCAATCGACGCCCTGCCCCCGATCCGGTCGGCGGCGGCGAGTCTCCCAGCCGTCGTAAACCTTTCCGCGTGCGGAGAAGGCGGTGGCGTCGTGAACCGCCGGACCGTCATTGATCAGGTTGTCCGCGGGAGCGAAGAGCTCGTCGTTGGTGGCGATCACGCTGCCACCGATACTTCGTGCCGCGACCTCGGGCCAGGCTGTGAAGTCGGTCATCGACGGCACCCGCTCATGTCCGGAGCACCGATCGGGCCAGCAGCCGCCCATCAGGGCGGGCCGGGTCGATTCGATTACCTCGTAACCACGTTTCGCGGACCACCCCGCGAAGCATAGCGCCGGCGTACGGCGTTATCGGATTTCGGTGCAGCAGCGTCCGGGGGTCGACGACCAGGGTCTCGTCCGGGGCGACGATGCAGAAGTCGGCGTCATACCCGGCCGCGAGCCTGCCCTTGTCGCCGCCGACCCGGTCGTCCCCGGCCAGCCCGATCAGCTCGGCAGGCCCCCGCGCCATCCATCGGACCAGCTCCGACCAAGTGTGACCGCGCTGGGCAGCTGCGGTCCACATGACCGGCAATCCCAGCTGAAGCGACGCGATACCACCCCAAGCCGCCCCGAAATCGCCGGTGTCCAGATGCTTGAGCTTCGCGGTAGCCGGCGAATGATCGGACACCACGCAATCGATGAGACCGTCCGCGAGCGCACCCCAGAGTGCGTCGGCGTTGCCGGCATCCCGGATCGGCGGGCAACACTTGAACTGAGTGGCACCGTCGGGCACCAGGTCGGCGGACAGGGTGAGGTAGTGCGGGCAGGTCTCCACGCTCAGCGGCAGGCCTTCATCCTTCGCGGCTGCGATGGGGTCCAGGGCCCCGGCGCTGGACAGGTGCACGATATGGCTGCGACAGCCGGTGCGTCGAATTCCCTCTAGCAGCAGGCCGATCGCCGCGTGCTCGGCCTGAGGTGGCCGGGAGGCGAGAAAGTTCGCATAACTGCGGCCGGTCGGTGGCGGCGCCGACTCGATCACCGCGGGGTCTTCGGCATGGGCGATCAGCAGCCCGCCGAATGATGCGATCTCGGCCATCGCCGCGAACAGCGCCGGCTGATCGAGGTAGCCGAACTCGTCGACGCCGGATGGCAGCAGGAAGCATTTGAAGCCCACCACGCCGGCCTCGTGCATCGGTCGCAGCCGGTCGAGATTTCCGGGCACCGCGCCGCCCCAAAACGCCACATCGACGGAGATCCGGCCCAGCGCGGCGGCCTGTTTGATCCGAAGTGCTTCGACGTCGACGGTGGGCGGGATGCTGTTGAGAGGCATGTCCACCACCGTGGTCACACCGCCCGCCGCAGCAGCGGCGGTGGCGGAGGCGAATCCCTCCCACTCAGTCCGGCCGGGCTCGTTGATGTGGACGTGACTGTCGACCAGACCCGGTATGAGAACGCAGTCGTCGGGCACCAGGACGTCGGTTCGCTGCGGAGCGGGTGCCTCGGCGACGGCCTGCACTGTCGTGATCTTGCTGCCCCTCATCGTCAGGACCCCGTCCAGTTCGCCCTCGCTGGTGACGATCCGCTTGCTGCGTACTGACACGTCGTTCATGCTGATGCCATGACGGCCGATGAGACCGGGACGGCTGATGAGACCGTGGCCGTTGCGGAGTTCGACCGGATCGCGGCAGAGGATGCCTCGGAGCTGTTGAGGCCCTGTTGCGCAAGCACTCGCTGGCGTGCCGCGCTGGTCGGCGCCCGCCCGATGCATACCTTCGCCAACCTGAGCCGGGTATCGGACGAGCTCATCGCCACGCTCGGGGTGGTGGAGCTGGCCGAGGCGCTGTCCGCCCACCCGCGGATAGGCGACCGGACGACCGGCTCGGACCGTGAGTCGGCCTGGTCGAGGCGGGAACAGTCAGCCACGGCGGCCCTGCCCACTTCGGTACGGCGGCAACTGGTCCAGGCGAACCGGGCCTACGAGCAACGCTTCGACCAAGTCTTTCTGATCTGTGCCACCGGCCTGTCCACCGAGCAGATGCTGCAAGCGCTGCAGGCCCGGATGGCCAACCCGGTGCTGGTAGAACAACAGGTGGTCCGTGTCGAGCTCGCCAAGATCGTCCGGCTGCGACTCGCCAAGACTTTCCGGTGAATTGGCATGGACATGCCGACGGACCTGCCGAGGCATCCACATCAGGTCCATGCCAGGCCCGCATCGGGCGCGTCATCGGCGAGAACCTGACCCTCGATGAGTCCGTAGGGACGATCGGCAGCGAGGTACACCTCGTTGTCGTTGGTCAGGCCGAACGGTGCCAGATCCACCAGGAAGTGATGCTTGTTGGGCAAGGCCAATCGCACTTCGCACAACTCCGGGACGGTCGCCAGGATCTTTTCCCCGATCGTGTACAGCATCTGCTGTAGCGAATAGCTGTACGTGCCGGCGAAGGTGTCCAGCAGGGTCCGGCCAGCTCTGGCGTAGACCTGTCCGTAGTCACGTCCGCTCCCGGTCGCGCTACGGAACCGCCACTGAGCGGTGACCTCGGTGGCCAGGATCCGGTCCTTGGTCTCGGCCAGCGTGGTGTAACGATCCCTCGGAAACCCCCAGAATTCGGAGTTCGTCGTGTTCATCACAACCAGGTCGGCGACGCCCGCCACGACGGTGCTGCCGAGATCCTGATCGTGCACGACGGTCGCAGTCCGGACCTGCTGTCCGGATCGCACGAACGAGTGCCCACCGGTGCCGATTCGCTGCCATCCGTAATCCTCGACCGAAATGCGGGCTCTGGTGATCGCCTCCTGGCTGGACACGAAATGTTCGGCCAGGGCCAGGGCGTATGCCTCCGGCTCGATGACGCCGAGTGTCTTGGCAAAGGCGTAGCTGGTGTTCTTCTGAGTATCGGTTGCCAGGACGGCGGAGTTGTCACCGCTCAGGTGCACCGCGTCGAGGTTTCCCGACAGGCTCGAGGACACGTTCCAGTCACGAAGCTCATCGTTACCGTCGGGGCCGGTACCGCGGCTGACCCGCACCACCCGGACTTCGGCCTTGCCGTACCGGTTGAAACCCAGCACCGCCATCTTCATTCCCCTTACTCAGTCGGTCAATCCGGCCCTGTTCCGATCGGCTACACAAGGGCTAGTGCTCATCCATCTTGGCGGATCGCCGCACTGGCTCGGGCCGCTCGTCCGGCCAGGTCGGATTCATCCGCGGTGAGCAGCCGGCCGCCTTCCACAATGGCCCGGCCACCGACGAACAACCGCTCCAGCTCCGGTGCACCGAAGACCAGGGTGATCACCGGATCGGCGAGGCCGGCGCCCCCGAGTGAGTCAACTCGCCACAGCGCCAGGTCGGCCAACTTACCCACCTCGATCGAGCCGATCTGGTCCTGCCGGCCTAGGCACCGCGCCCCACCGTGGGTGGCCATGGCGAGTGCATCCCTGGCCGTCAGCGCCAATGGACCCCGCCGGATCCGCGCTACCAGCAGTGCCTGGTGCAACTCGTCAACCATCCGCCCTGATTCGTTGGACGCCGACCCATCGACTCCCAGTCCGACCGGTGCGCCGGCGGCGAGCAGTTCGGTGACCGGCGCCGCCCCCGCTCCGAGTCGTCCGTTCGAGGTGGGACAGTGCGCCACACCGGTGCCGGTGGCGGCGAAGCGGCGGATGGCCTCGTCGGAGAGGTGAACGCAGTGCGCCAGCCAGACGTCGGGGCCTAGCCAGCCCAACTCCTCGGCGTACTCGGCCGGTGTCCTGCCGTAGGTCTCACGGCAGAAGTGGTCCTCGTCCAGCGTTTCGGCCAGATGGGTGTGCAACCGGACGCCCTTGGCCCGAGCCAGCGCCGCCGAATCGCGCATCAGCTCCGCAGTCACCGAGAAGGGCGAGCACGGAGCGACCGCTATTCGCAGCATCGAGTCGAACGAGTCGTCGTGCCAGCGGTCGATCGCCGCCTCGGTTGCCGCCAGAATGTGGTCGTGCGCCTCGACCACCGAATCGGGTGGCAGGCCGCCGGCCGACTCGCCGAGGTTCATCGAGCCCCGAGCCGGGTGGAAGCGCAATCCGATGTCGGAAGCCGCTTTGATCTCGGCCTCGAGCAGATCACCGCCATGCCGGGGAAACACGTAATGATGGTCCGTGCTCGTCGTACATCCGGTCAACGCGAGCCAGCCGAGACTCGCCGCGGCTGCGTCGTAGACACGTTCGGCATCGATGCGCGCCCAGATCGGGTACAGGGTGGTGAGCCAGCCGAAGAGCGTGGTGTCCGTGGCGAACCCGCGCGTCAGCCATTGATAGAGGTGATGGTGCGCATTCACCAAGCCAGGCGTGAGCAGGCACCCGGAAGCGTCGATCCGGCTCGTGCACGCGGCGTATTCCGGTGGTACCGGTGTGGCACCGACGGCCACGATCCGGGTTCCGTCCAGCACGACGTAGCCACTGGGGTATTCGGTCCCGGCCCCGTTGACCGTCGCCACGGCACAGCCCTCGATCACGATCACCGACTGTCTCCCCCTTGTGCTGTGTCGTGGCGGCTAGCTCGCCACTGTTGGTCCCGGCTGGGTTACCGCCATGGTGACGCCCGATTCCAGCTAACTCCCCCGATAGGTCGAGTAGCCGTACGGGCTGAGCAGCAGCGGCACATGATGGTGGGCAGCCGGATCCTGGATCGCGAAGGTCACGTTCACCTCGGGATAGAAGGTCTCACCGCGAAAATAGCCGCCGGTATCGAAACGCAATCGGACGTTGCCCGAACCCGCCGCGATCGGCTGGCTCGAGGCGAAGTCCGCGATCCGGCCGTCGGCATCGGTTACCCGTTCGGCCAGCAACGTCCAGCGGGCCGGATCAGCGTTCTCGTCCAGTTTCTCCAGGACGACCAGAACCCCGACGGCGGGGCGTCCGGTTACCGTGTCGAGTACGTGGGTCGAGACGCTCATCGCCGGCGCTCCTCATCGAGGGATTTGGTCGACTTTAGCAATCGATATGCGTGACTGGTGACCTTTTACCGTTGTCACACGGTGGAAACCTCCGTGACGCTAGGGTGTCGGGCATGCGGCTGACCGAGCACGAGCGCGAACGGTTGCTGATCACGCTTGCCGCTGATGTCGCCGAGCGGCGCAAGGCGCGCGGGCTGAAGCTCAACTACCCGGAGGCGGTGGCCATCCTGACCTCGTACGTGCTCGAGGGCGCCCGCGACGGCCGTACGGTCGCCGAGCTGATGAGCACCGCCAGAGCCGTGCTGAGTGCTGACGATGTCCTCGGCGGGGTGCCGGAGATGCTCGACTCAGTTCAGGTCGAGGCGACGTTCCCGGATGGGACCAAGCTGGTGACCGTCCACCACCCGATCTCATGATTCCGGGGCAGGTGTTCACGGTGGCCGGGGACATCGAGCTCAACGCCGGACGGCGGAGAATCGAATTGCTGGTGGAGAACACCGGAGACCGGCCGATTCAGGTCGGCTCGCATTACCACTTCGCCGCGGTCAACCCGGGCTTGTCCTTCGACCGCGCGGCCGCCCATGGCTTCCGCCTGGACGTCCCGGCCGGCACCTCTGTCCGGTTCGAGCCAGGCTTGTCCCGCACCGTCGGGCTGGTGGCGCTGGCCGGACGTCGCACCGTGCCCGGGCTTCGCCCGGAGTACGCCGGCCCGCTCGATCCGCCGGCCGGCACGATATGAGCTCACTGTCGCGCAGTCGCTACGCCGCCTTGTACGGTCCAACCGTCGGGGACCGAGTCCGGCTGGCTGACACCGAGCTGCTGATCGAGGTGACCGAGGACCGGTGTGGTGGCCCGGTGCCCACTCCCGCCGGAGTGAATCTGGCCGGTGACGAGGCATTGTTCGGTGGCGGCAAGGTCATCCGCGAGTCCATGGGGCAATCGAGGGCAACCAGGGCGGAGGGCACTCCCGACCTGGTCATCACCGGTGTCGTAGTGCTCGATCACTGGGGCGTGGTCAAAGCCGACGTCGGCATCCGCGACGGCCGCATCGTCGCCCTCGGCAAGGCCGGCAACCCCGACATCATGGACGGCGTCAGCCCGGAACTGGTCATCGGGCCGTCGACCGAGGTCATTGCGGGCAACGGAAAGATCCTGACCGCCGGCGGCGTCGACAGCCATGTGCACCTGATCGCGCCACAGCAGATCCCGGTGGCCTTGGCAGCAGGCATGACCACGCTGATCGGTGGTGGCACGGGCCCGGCCGACGGCACCAAGGCGACCACGGTGACGCCCGGTGCGTTCTGGCTGGACGCGATGCTGCGGTCATTGACAGCGTGGCCGGTCAACATCGTGCTGCTGGGCAAAGGCAATACCGTGTCGAGCGAGGGCCTGTGGGAGCAGCTTCGAGCCGGTGCCGCCGGCTTCAAACTGCACGAGGACTGGGGGACCACACCGGCCGCGATCGACGCTTGCCTGACCGTGGCCCAGGCAGCCGGAGTCCAGGCCGCGATCCATACCGACACCCTCAACGAGGCCGGGTATCTCGAATCCACCCTGGCCGCCATTGCGGGCCGCCCGATCCACACCTATCACACCGAGGGAGCCGGCGGCGGCCACGCACCGGACATCATCCGCGTGGCGTCGTTCGCGAATGTGCTGCCCTCATCGACGAATCCGACGCGGCCGTATACCCGTAACACCCTGGACGAGCACCTGGACATGCTGATGGTCTGCCATCACCTCAACCCGTCCCTGGTCGAGGATCTAGCTTTCGCAGAAAGCCGAATCAGGCCTTCGACCATGGCCGCCGAGGACGTCCTGCATGATCTGGGGGCGATCTCCATGATCGGCTCGGACTCACAGGCGATGGGACGGATCGGCGAGACCATCATCCGAACCTGGCAGACGGCACACGTGATGAAGCACCGCCGGGGCGCCCTGGCTGGTGAATCGAACGGCGCGGACAACCTGCGGGCCAGGCGTTACGTCGCCAAGTACACGATCGCGCCCGCCGTGACGCACGGCTTGGACGACGAGATCGGTTCGGTGGAGGTGGGTAAACTCGCGGATCTGGTGCTCTGGGACCCGATCTTCTTCGGGGTCCGCCCGGACCTGGTGATCAAGTCCGGAGTGATCGCTTGGGCGGCCATGGGTGACGCCAACGCCTCCATCCCGACTCCCCAGCCAGTGTTGCCCCGGCCTATGTTCGGCTCGTTCGGTGACCTACCCGGCCGTCTGGGGCGCCATTTCATTGCGCCGGCCGCCTTCGAGTCCGGATTCGCCGAGCGCTGGGAATCGGACCGGCCGCTGGTGCCCATAAAGGACGTCTCCCGGCTGTCTAAGGCGGATCTGCCGGAAAACGAGGCTCTCCCGCAGATCGACGTGGACTCCGAAACCTTCGCGGTCCGGATAGACGGGGAGCTCATCGAGCCGGAGCCGGTGTCGGAACTGCCGATGGCGCAACGGTATTTCCTGTTCTGATGAGTATCCCGGTGCAGCTCTGGCTGATGCTCGATTCCCGCTCACCCGCCGGCGCGCACAGCCACTCCGGCGGTATGGAGGTCGCGGTGACAAGCGGTCACATCGACACCGTGGAGGACGTAAGGGACTTCTGTCGCGGCCGGCTGCACACCACGGGGCGCGTGGTGGCCGGCTTTGCTGCAACGGCCTGCCGGGCCTGGCAACAGGGCTGGCAACCATCGGCGTGGTCGAGACTGGACGCGGAATTCGGCGCCCGCACGCCGTCCGCGGCCACCAGGACGGCGTCGCGCACGCTGGGCAGCGGGCTGTACCGGCTACTTCGCGCTACCGTCCCTGATCAGGTCGGGGCGCTGCACCGACAGTGGCGGGCCTGTGCTCACCCAGCGCCACACCATCCCCTCGTGCTTGGTGCGGCCACCGCCCTGACCGGGGGCGATGCTCGTATCGCCGGACGGCTCGCGGCGCTCGGGATCTGTACCGGACCGGCCTCTGCGGCCGTGCGGTTGCTCGGGCTGGATCCGTTCGCGGTGCATGCCATGACTGCCGCTCTGGCCGATGAGATCGAGCAGGTCGCCGACAGCGCGGCGGGAGTTGTGGTCGAGCCCGAGGGCCTGGCTGCGCTGCCGCGCGATTCCGCCCCGGCCCTGGAACTGCTGGCCGATGTCCACGCCCAGATGGAGGTGCGTCTCTTTGCATCCTGATCGATACGGTCGGCGGGGCTGTCCCGCTCCGCCCGCCCACAACACAGGCCCCGGCACCGGTTCCGAGCACGAGCACAAGCACGACACCCAGTTCAGCGCGCCCGGCGGCCGGTCCACGAGCAACCTGCCGCGCGGCAGATCGGTACCCAGGATCGGGATCGGTGGACCGGTGGGCAGTGGCAAGACCGCGTTGGTGGCCGCCCTATGCCGTGCGCTGAGCGACGAGTTCTCGTTGGCGGTTGTCACCAATGACATCTACACCGAGGAGGACGCCGAGTTCCTTCGTCGAGCCGGGGTGCTGCCTGACGAGCGGATCCGCGCCGTGCAGACCGGAGCTTGTCCGCATACGGCCATCCGTGACGACATCAGCGCGAACCTGGACATGGTCGAGCAGCTCGAACGCGACACCCCTGGACTGGATCTGGTCTTGGTCGAGAGCGGTGGGGACAACCTGACCGCGACGTTCTCCTACGGGCTGATCGACCGGCAGATCTTCGTCATCGACGTTGCGGGCGGCGACAAGGTGCCCCGCAAGGGTGGTCCGGGCGTAACCCGGTCCGACCTGCTGGTGATCAACAAGACCGACCTCGCCCCGCTAGTGGGGGCCGACCTCGCGGTGATGGCGAACGATGCGGTGGCCGCGCGGAGCGGTCGCCCGGTGCTGTTCACCTCGCTGGTTGCCGAACCCGGGGCCGAGTCGGTCGCCGCCTGGGTCCGCGCGGTGCGGGGCGAGCTGACGGGTTCGACATGAGGACCCGATCCCGTGCGGTCATCGAGGCCGGCGGTATTCTGCGCAACGTGTCCGGCGGGCCGCCGCTCACCATCCGACGGGTGCGCCACGATGACGCGAGCGTGTGCCGGCTCTGTCT
>JAVEEN010000365.1 GCA_030840445.1 Pseudonocardiales bacterium | reverse complement strand
GGCGGGACGGTGCACGCAGGTCCCGGCGTTGTTGATGAGTACCTCGACCGAGCCGAACCGTTCCAGGGCACGGTCGCGTACGTTCTCGATCTCCGACCGGGAGGTGAGGTCGGCCAGCACGATGAGGCTCTGCCGGCCGAGTTCGCTCAGTTGCGCCTCGACCTCGGCGGCCGCCTCCGCGTCCCGGCCGACGATCACGATGTCGGCGCCGGCTTCGGCCAAGGCCACTGCGAAGGCCCGGCCGAGCCCTCGGGTTGCTCCGGTCACCACAGCTGTCCGCCCGGTGAGATCGAATCGGTCCAGCACGCCCACGGCGTTCTCCTTAGCTAAGCGCCGAGTCGTTACTTCAGGACCTGGCGGGCGATAACCATCCGGTTTATCTGATTGGTTCCCTCGTAGATCTGGGTGATCTTGGCATCGCGCATCATCCGTTCGACCGGGAAATCCCTCGTGTAGCCGGCCCCCCCGAACAGCTGGACGGCATCGGTGGTCACCTTCATGGCGACGTCGGATGCGAAGGCCTTGGCCGACGCGGAGATCCAGGTCAGGCCGGGCTCACCGCGCTCGGCCTTGGCCGCGGCCGCATAGATCAACTGCCGGGCCGCCTCAGTCTGCATGACCATGTCGGCCAGCATGAACTGCAGGCCCTGGAAATCAGAGATCGACCGGCCGAACTGCTTGCGCTGCTTCATGTAGCCGATGGAGGCATCGATCGCGCCCTGGGCCAGTCCGACGGCCTGCGCACCGATCGTCAACCGGGTGTGGTCCAGGGTCTGCAGCGCCGTCTTGAATCCGGTCCCCGGCGCGCCGATGATGCGGTCTGCGGGAATCGTGCAGTTCTCGAAGTAGATCTCGCAGGTCGGCGAACCCTTGATCCCGAGTTTGCGTTCCTTCGTCCCCACCGTGAAGCCGGGATCGTCCTTGTGCACCACGAAGGCCGAGATTCCTCGAGCCCCGACGCCGGGCTCGGTCACTGCCATCACCGTGTAGTACGACGACACACCGGCATTGGTGATCCACGCCTTCGTTCCGTTGAGCACCCAGTGGTCCCCGTCGAGAACCGCGCGAGTCCGCATCGAGGCGGCGTCCGAACCGGCTTCGCGCTCGGACAAGGCGTAGGAGAACATTGCCTCGCCATTGGCCACCGGCGTCAGGACCTGCTTCTTGAGGTCTTCCGAGCCCGCCAGGATGACCGGCATCGTGCCCAGTTTGTTCACCGCCGGGATCAACGAGGAGGAGGCACACACCCGGGCCACCTCTTCGATCACGATGGCGGTTGCCACCGAGTCGGCACCAAGACCGCCGTACTGCTCCGGGATGTGGGTGGCGTGAAAACCCGCGGCAGTCAGCGCGTCCAGGACGTCGTACGGGAACTCCCCGGACTCGTCGATATCGGCTGCTCGAGGTTGGATCTTGTCTTCGGCGAGCTCCCGTACGGCGCTGCGCAGCATGTCGTGCTCGTCGGTCAGTCGGTAGATCGAGAAATCGGGGTTCAGTGCCATGACGACAAGGCTTACCCACCGGTAGGCCGAGTGCAACTGTCGACGCCATGAACCTGAGCACAACTCGGCCCGAATTCTCTGGCCGCGGGTGGTCCTGCGCACCACCTCGGACGGGCCCCGTAATCTCATACCGGTCCCGGTGCGACGTCGACCGGCCCAACGAACCACCGAAGACTGCGCAACCACAAAGACCGAGATCCCTACGACCGAGATCCCTACGACCGAGAACATTACGATTGAGATCTGGAGAACGCATCGATGACGCAGCGGCCTCGCCTTTCCGTGATCGGCACTGGTTACCTCGGCGCCACCCATGCCGTCTGCATGGTGGAACTCGGCTACGACGTGATCGGTCTGGACGTGGATCAGGCCAAGATCGAGGCGCTGCGGGCCGGCCGGATCCCATTCTTCGAACCCGGTTTGCCCGAGCTGCTGGCCAAGCACATGGACTCGGGCCGTTTGCGGTTCACTACTGACTACGCGGAGGTGGCTGAGTTCGCCGACGTGCATTTCGTCTGTGTGGGCACTCCGCAGCAGAAGGGCCAGTACGCCGCCGACCTGACCTACGTCGAGTCGGCCTTCGCGGCCCTGGCCAAGCACCTGACGCGCAAGGTGCTGGTCGTCGGCAAGTCCACCGTGCCAGCCGGGACCGCGGTCCGGATGGCCGACCTGCTGAGGAAGTTGGCTCCGAACAAAGAGGTGGAGCTGGCCTGGAACCCGGAATTCCTGCGCGAGGGCTTTGCTGTCGAGGACACCCTGCGCCCGGACCGGCTGGTCTTCGGGGTGCACAGCGAGTGGGCCGAGCAGACGATCCGATCGGCCTTCGCGCCGGTCATCGAAACCGGCACGCCGGTCATCGTCACCGACTTCGCCACAGCAGAGCTGGTGAAGGTCGCGGCCAACTCCTTCCTGGCCACCAAGATCAGCTTCATCAACGCCATGGCGGAGGTGTGTGAGGTCACCGGTGCGGACGTGACCCAACTGGCCGACGCCATCGGTCACGACGTCCGGATCGGGCGTAAGTTTCTGAACGCCGGTCTCGGCTTCGGTGGCGGCTGCTTGCCCAAGGACATCAGGGCGTTCATCGCCAGGGCCGGTGAGCTCGGCGTGGACCAGGCCGTCTCCTTCCTGCGCGACGTGGACGAGATCAACCTGCGGCGTCGGGCCCGCACCGTGGAACTGGGACTGGATCTCAACGACGGAAGCTACCGCGGTACGCAGGTGGCCGTGCTGGGCGCCGCATTCAAGCCGAATTCCGATGACGTCCGGGACTCACCGGCTCTCGATGTGGCCGCTGCCATCGGGCGGCGGGGGGCCGACGTGCGCCTGTACGACCCGGAGGCCAACGCCAACGCCCAGCGACTGCACCCGGAACTGACCTACGCCGACTCGCTGGACGAGGCCGTGTCCGGCGCCGATCTGGTCATGCTGCTGACCGAGTGGCAGGAATTCCGGTCGATGGATCCCGAGGTCATCGGTAGCAAGGTCCGCAAGCGCAACGTAGTGGACGGGCGCAACGTCCTCGATCCGGTGGAATGGCGCGGCGCCGGCTGGATCTACCGCTCCCTCGGCCGCCCCTGAAAGACCCGATCGTGTAACGTTCGGCAGCCCCAGGATGCCCAGTGTTACACGATCGGGTCTTTCAGCTGGTGATGTCCTTGCGCGCGAACCTGGTCCAGGCGATGGTGAAGAACACGGCAGCATAAATCACGGCCAGGGCGGTGCCGCGGATCATGTCGTCCCACGAGATCACCGGCGTCAACGCATCGAGCCACGAATACTGAAAATGTGTGGGGAGCACCACCCGGTACGGATCCAGCGCGGTGATCGAGTCAAGGATGTTCGATACCACCACCAGGAACGTCGCCCCGCCCACTGCCGCCAGCGGAGCATCGGTCAGCACACTGAGAAGGAACGCCAGCGCCGCCACCAGCAGCGCCTGAACCGCCGCGTACCCGGCCACGATGAGCATCCGTTGCAAGGTCTCGAGGTAGCTGAAACTGCCACCGAACGGCGACCTCGCCGGCGACCAGCCGAAGAAAACCCCGCCGACCAGATACGCCCAGCCGGGCAGCAGCAGGTTGACCCCGAAGCTGAACGTCAACGCCACCCCAAGCTTCTGCCGCAACAGCCGAGCCCGGGGCACCGGCAAGCTCAGCAGGTATCGCAGCGACGACCAGCTGGCTTCACTGGCGATGGTGTCACCGCAGAACATCGCAACGATGACGACGAGCAGGAATCCGACCGAAGCGAATTCGGTGAACAGTGCGAAGTTTCCGGCGCCGGCCGTGGCCAGGTCGACCAGTGCGGGGCCGCCCGAGGAGCTGCCGCTGGAGCCGCCGAGCTGGAACGCCAGAGCCATGATGATGGGCAGTGCCAGCAGGAAGCCACCCGTCCACTGGGTGCGACGCCGTTTCAGCTGCCGGATGAACTCCACCCGTAACGGCAGCGTCCGCCCCGATTCGAACCCGCGATACCCCGACGCGGTCGACTCCGGTGAGCCCGCCGGTTCGAGTTTCTGCAAGGCCGCCAGACGAGCATGAACCCCGCGCCGCGTCGCCGCCACCGGCTCGTGCTCGGACGGCAGTGACCGGGCTGAACCCGAGTTGTCTTTGCCGGCAGGAGAAATACGCATTGTCGGATCGGCTGTCGGATCAGTTGTCGGATCAGTCAGTGCGCTCACCGACCAGATCGAGGAAGACGTCTTCCAGGGCACGCCTGGCCGGCACGGTCCGAGCGGAGATGCCGGCCGCGGTCAGAACTTCCAGCGCTCGCTGGGCATCAGCCACCACCAGCTGGTCCGCGGCCGATCCTGCTACCTCGGCCACCGAGCCAGCGGCCACCAACCGGCCGCGAGCCATCACCACCAGATGGGTGCAGGTCTGTTCGACCTCGGCGAGCAGGTGGGACGACACGATCACGGTCCGTCCGGTGCCGGCATAGCGGTGCAGCACCTCACGCATCTCGGCGATCTGCGGTGGGTCGAGACCGTTGGTCGGCTCGTCGAGCACCAACACCTCGGGCAGCCCCAGCATCGCCTGCGCGATCGCCAGCCGCTGCTGCATACCGTGGCTGTAGGTTTTCACCCGCCGATCCAACGACGTGCCCAGACCGGCGATCTCGAGGACCGTCTCGAACTCGGCCGCCTCGAACGGACGACCGGACGCCGCCCAGTAGAGCTCGAGATTCTCGCGGCCGGACAGGTGAGGCAGCAGCCCTGGCCCCTCGACGAAAGCCCCGAGCTGGGCCAGCACAGCTGCTCCGGGCACCACCTCCTCGCCGAACACCCGAACCGATCCAGTCGTCGGCATGATCAGCCCCATCAGCACGCGCAGGGTGGTCGTCTTGCCCGCGCCGTTCGGTCCGAGCAGTCCGAGCACCTGTCCCCGCTCAACCCGGAAGCTCACCCTGTCCACTGCCCGATAGCCGTCGGCGTATTCCTTGACCAGATCGGTAACGGCGACCGGCACCTCACTCAGCGCCGGGTCACGGTCGCCGCGGCGACGCGCCCGGAACCGCCAGCTCAGATAGCCGGCGCACAGCAACAGGACGACGCCCGCGAGGACCGGCCACCACAACACCGTGCCGCTACGAATGGTCTTCGTCGCGACGGACGGCACGCTCAACCCCCTGTCCGCCGAGTCCAGGGCGACGCGGTACGAGCGCGGATCCGCTGGCATCGCGTACCCGAAATCCGTGGTGGACACCGTCAGCTCCAGTCGATGACCGGCCGGCACCTGGGCGACCACCCACGGCAGTGCAACTGTGACCTTCTGCTGAGCGGCCCCGGACAACGGAATACTGAGCGGTGCGACCAGGTTGGCCGGCAGCGTCGACGAGCCGTCCGGCGCCACATCTCGCACGCTCGCGAACAGCGTCGCTGCGCCGGGAGCACGCGACGCCGACGTTGCGGCTGGCATCAGCGCAGCCACGTCGAGGGAGACCGAGGACGAGCCGGTGATCAACTTCGGCTCGGTCAATGGCGCAGTCGTGAAGCTCGCGGTCTGGCCGGGCAACGTCGACAAGCCGGCCGTCGCCGTGAGGCCGGCGTCCGAGGCCGCACCGAGGACACCGCCGAGCCCCGGCAGCGACGTCACCGCAGCCGGGCTGCCGGCCGGCGGGGCATTGATCACCTGGCTCGGCCCGGACAGCGCCATGGTGGTGGTCGGCGCTCGCTGGCCGGTCACTGCCGGATAACCGTCCTTGGCCTGCAAGGTGGTGTTGACCCGCCGCCCATTGGTCGCCGAGATCCCGGCGCCCCGCTCGGCCAGGACGAAGCTGCCGTCGGAGCCTGCGGGCACGGTCGATCCGCGGCCCAGCGTCTGATCGAAGAATTGCCGCTGCCAGCCGTTGACGTTATCGCCGGCGTTCGTCGCGTCGTGCCCGCCCGAGCGCCAGCGCATCTGCACTTCGGCTCCGGCCGCGGCGATCTGCCTGGCGTTGGCGTCGGCTTCACTGAGCGGGAAGAGCGAATCCTGCTCGCCCTGCGTCAACAGGGTCGGCGCACGCATCTGACTCAACACCGAGGCCGGGCTGGAGTCCCGCAGCAGGGCGGCACTGTCCAA
>JAVEEN010000345.1 GCA_030840445.1 Pseudonocardiales bacterium | reverse complement strand
TGCAAGGCGAACGGGCCGGCCATCCGAAGATGGCCGGCCCGCGATGCCTGCTAGCTCGGCTGATCAGGGCACGGGCACGCTGACCTCGACCTCGGCGACTTCAGCCTTGCCGACGCGGATCATCGAGATCGTGACGAGCACGCCGACCAGCGCGAAGATGGCGGCGGTGAGGAAGCCCCGGGATGAGCCGTGCGCCAACACCTCGTGGAAGGACCGGACCGCTCGCCCGTCCGTCAGCGCCTCGGCCGAAGCTTTGGCGCTTCCGGTGGCCTGCGCGGACAGTTGCCGGAAATGCTCCAGCACTGTCGGTTTGGCTTGCCCTGACTGAACGAGGGCACCGAGAATCTTGCCCTGGTGCTTACCTTCGTTGACCGACGCGGTTGCAAACACCGTCGTCAACACGGATAGTCCGATCGAGCCACCGACCTGCTGGCCGACGTTGAGCAAAGCTGATGCCAGGCCGGCCTCGTGCGGCTCCACGCCCGATACCGCGACCGTGGTCAGCGGGACGAAGATGCTGCCGATACCGAAGGACATGACCAGCAGGGACGGCAGCAGGTGGCCGAGATAGCTGGAATCCGCGGTGATCGTGGACAGCCAGAACAATCCGCCGGTCATGACGACGGAGCCGAAGATGATCAGGTTCCTCGCGCCGAGCTTGGGCAGCAGGCGGGCAGAGATCTGGGCCGCCGTGCCGATCACGAATGCCACCGGGAGGAACGCCAGACCCGACTTGAGGGCCGAATAGCCCAGCACCAGTTGCACGAAGTAGGTGACGAAGAAGAACATGCCGAACATTGCCGCACCGATGATCAGCATCACGATGTAGGCGCCGGACCGGTCTCGGTTTCGCAAAGCATGCAGCGGCATCATCGCGTACGGCAACCGGCTCTCGAGAACGATGAAGGAGGCGAGCAGTACGACCGCGAGGCCGAAGGCGGCGAGGGTGATCGGGTCCGACCACCCGTAACCGGGTTTGGCCGCGCTGATGAATCCGTACACCAGGGATGCCATGCCGACTGTGGACAGGACCCCGCCGTACCAGTCGAACCTGCCGGTCAGCCGATCGGACTCGTTGAGGAAGATGAACGCACCTGCGATCAGGGCAACGCCGATCGGCACGTTGACGAAGAGCACCCACCGCCAGCTGAGGTACTCGGTGAGCACGCCGCCGAGCAGCAGACCGAGCGCGGCACCGGCCCCCGCTACGGCGGAGAACACGGCGAAGGCCCTGGTGCGTTCGGGTCCTTCATCGAACTCGGTGGTAATCAGCGATAGGGCGGTCGGCGAGGCGATTGCGCCGCCGATGCCCTGGATGACCCGCCCGAACAGCAGGAACTGGAAGTTGCCGGCCAGGCCCGCCAACAGGCTGCCGAGGGTGAACAGACCAAGGCCGACCATGAACATCCGGCGGCGACCCAGGATGTCGCCCGCCCGGCCGCCGAGCAGCAGCAAGCCACCGAAGGCGAGGGTGTAGGCGTTGATCGCCCAGGTCATGTCGGTCTGGTTCTTGCCGAAGTACTCGCCCATCTTGGGCAAGGCGATGTTTACGATCGTGCCGTCCAGCACGACCATGAGTTGCGCGCCGGCGATGATCAGCAGCGCGAGTGCGGGGTGGGCTGCCTTGTGTCTACTGCGAGATAGTCCCGCAGCGTCTTGGCTCGCCGGTTCCGTCGTGGTCACGACTCTCCCTGGTGGGATCGCCAGGTCAGTGCTGGACCGGCCTAGCTGGTGTACAGGTGGGCTGATAGGGAACGCATCCGTTCCCTATCGGGTACGCTAACGGACTTAGAATAAGAAACGCAAACGTCCACTAGGTTTCACGCTCAGTTGAGTCACAGGCGGCCGATGTTGCCTAATTCGACAGCCGTGACGGACCGAACTCGGGTCACTCGGAAAGGATGCTCGCCGCGATGACCTCCGCACCACTGAATATTGCAGATACCTCTGACAACACCGCCGCGAACGCACACCGGGACGACGATCAGAGCGCTTCAGAGCTGACGAGTTCAGGCCAAGAGGGCGCGACTGCGGGCGAGGAGGGCGTCCGCTCGCGCAAGCGCGGCGCCGAACTCGAGGACGCGATCCGGTGCGCGTGCGTCGCAGAGCTGGCCGAGTCCGGCTACGGCGGCCTGACCATCGAGTCGGTGGCCGCCCGCGCGCAGACCGGGAAGGCCTCGATCTACCGCCGGTGGCCGACCAAGCAGGAACTGGTGCTTGATTCGTTGACATCGATGATGTCCGGGCCCGTGATGCGGTTGGCCGACCGCACCTATGACGACACGATGACAACTCGCGATGCGCTGCTCGAACTGCTGTTCGAGGTCAGCGAGTTCATGCTCGGCCCGGAGGGTGACGCGATGCGATCGATGATGGGGGAGTCATTGCGCGACGAGACCTTCACCCTCAGCTTCCGGTGCGATTTCTTCGATCCCCGCAAGCAGGCGGTGCTCGACCTCCTGCAGCGGGGTATCCGCCGGGGTGAGGTGCGGACGACGGCGCTGGACGACGTGGTGCCCGAGATGATCGGCGGACTCTTCATCCATCGGATCCTGTTGTTACGCCAGCGGCCGTCGAGACCGGAGCTGGAGCGCATCCTCGACGGCTTCATCATGCCCGCCATTCAGTCCTGAAACGGAGCCCCGGGGCGCGTCAGTGGTTGCGCCATCGACGGCGGCGGCAGAAACGACTGCACCGAGCGGACACGGTAGCCCTGGTCACCGGTTCGATCCTGCTGAGTATCAGCGCCGCCGCGTCCTGCGGCAGCGGCTTCGGTCGATCCAGTGCCCTGGTCTGGCTGCCGCCGCAATACTTCCAGGAACCGAAGACTCGATTCCGGGTCGTGTACCTGTTCCATGGCTCGCCAGGGGTGGCCAAGGACTGGTATCGAGGCGGTGAAGCCGGTCGGATCGGATTGCAACTGTCCCGCGAGGGTAAACCGGCCATCCTGGTCGCGCCCCGGAT